>NZ_CP098805.1:4822500-5070000 GCF_023821985.2 Dyadobacter chenhuakuii
TGCGAGCAGGAAGATCTCGATCTCATTTACATTTGCACGCCATGGAGCCTGCATGCACCAATGGCCGTTTTTGCAATGCAGCACGGCAAGCACGCGGCCGTAGAAATCCCCGCCGCCGTCACAGTGGACGAATGCTGGCAGCTGGTTGAAACCTCAGAAAAAACAAAGAAGCATTGTATGATGCTCGAAAACTGCTGCTATGATTTTTTTGAATTACTAACCCTTAATATGGCCAGACAAGGCTATTTTGGCGACATTATTCATGCCGAGGGTGCTTATATACATGACATTTATGATTCCTTTTTTGATAAATCCAAACGTTTCGACCTCTGGCGTCTGAAAGAAAACCAGCGTAACGGTAACCTCTATCCGACGCACGGGCTGGGACCTGTTGCGCAGATCATGGACATTAACCGGGGCGATAAAATGGATTATCTGGTAAGCATGGCAAGCAACGATTTTATGCTGCAAGCCCGCGCTGAAAAACTGGCCGCCGAAGATCCCGAGTTCAAACAATTCAAAGGGAAGAAGTTTCGTGGGAACATGAACACGACAACCATCCGGACTGCAAAAGGCAGAACGATCATGTTGCAGCACGACGTAACTTCGCCGCGCGTTTATTCCAGGTTGCATGTGATCAGCGGCACCAAAGGCTCCGCGCAAAAATATCCATTGCCCGAAGGCCCGGCAGGAACTCCCGAAGGACGCATTGCCAAGGGTCATGAATGGTTAAAAGACGCAGAATTCAAAGCATTGGAACAAAAGTACCAGCCCGAAATCGTGAAAAGAATCGGTGAGCTGGCGAAGAAAGTAGGCGGTCACGGCGGCATGGATTTTCTAATGGACTGGCGCCTTATCGACTGCCTCAGAAACGGCCTCCCCCTGGATCAGGACGTTTATGACGCCGCTTCATGGAGCGTGATCTCGCCGCTGAGCGAATGGTCCGTAGCGCATCGCTCCAATTCCATCGACATCCCCGATTTCACCGCCGGGGCCTGGAAATCCAACAAGCCCGTGGACATTGCCCTTTCGCAAGGCGGCAATACGGGTGTGAAATCGTAATTTCTGAGTTAAAATAAAATCTTAATCAAGAACAGATTGTAATGAAAGTTGTCATTTCGGAGACTAAGGAAGAGTTAGGAACACAAGCGGCAACGCTTGCAGCAGAGCTAATCCGCAAAACCATCGCAGAAAAGGGTTTTGCGAACATTATCCTGGCCACAGGAACCAGTCAGTTTCAAACTTTGGAACAATTAATAAGAGAGGAAAATATAGACTGGGGCAAGGTTACCATGTTCCATCTTGATGAATTCATCGCCTTGCCGTTGGCCCATGCAGCCAGTTTCAGGAAATATCTAAAGGAACGTTTTCTGGACAAAGTGCCTCCGTTAAAAGCCGTTCACCTGATCAATGGCGAGGGAAACATTACGGCGGAGATTGAGAATCTGAACAGCATTATCAGCCACCACCCGATCGATGTAGCTTTGGTTGGCATTGGTGAAAACGGGCATCTGGCATTCAATGATCCGCCCGCAGATTTTGAAAATGAAAAACCATACCACGTCGTGAACCTGGACGAACCTTGCCGCATGCAGCAAATGGGCGAGGGCTGGTTTGGTTCGCTGGACGAGGTGCCCTTGCAGGCCATTAGCATGACAGTGAAGCAGATCATGAAGTCGGAACACATTGTCTGCTCGGTGCCGGATGAGCGTAAGGCGCTGGCTGTGAGGAATAGTCTGACGGAGGAAGTAAGCAACATTTATCCGGCGAGCATCTTGCAAAATCATGCACATTGCACATTTTTCCTGGATAAAAGCTCCGCATCCCTGCTGCCCGAAAGTGTGATTGCCTAACCCAACTATGATATGAAACCTGAAAATCCGGAGGGAAACAATGAGCGGCGGGAATTTTTGAAAGCGTCATTGACTGCCATGGCAATTCCACTTAGCTTTGACATTCATGCAATTTCAAATTTTATCCCGGCGCAAAACATGGTTTCTGAAAACGCATCTTTACCTGGCAAAAGCATTATCGGCTACTATGGAAGCTGGGCTGCCTCATTATTGAAACCCGTTCCGCCGCTTTCGTTCAGGGATCCCAAATGGAAAGATCTCGCAACCTGGAAAAAAGAAGCCTATGCCAAAGCGCAGGAACTGATCGCCAGCCCGCCGAAGTCAGCTTTGCCAAAAGTTACGGTCGATAAAAAATACATTTACGATGGTCTGGAAATCGAGGAGATTTCCTGGCAGTTGCCGTACGGCCGCAAAACCCAGGCCATTGTATTGAAGCCGCAAGGCACCACCAAGCCGCTTCCTGCTATCCTGGGCTTGCATGACCATGGTGGTAAGAAGTATTTTGGATATCGGAAAATTGTCAAAACCGCAGATGAACAGCACCCGCTGCTGGTGGAGCACCGCGCAACCGATTATAGCGGGATAGCCTGGGCCAATGAAGTTGCCAAGCGTGGCTATGTGGTGCTGGTCCATGACACATTCACATTCGGGAGCCGTCGCGTTATGTATGAAGATGTGGAAGGTTTAACCTGGGGCGATGTGGACACGACGGGAAAATCGGACCAGGATCCTGAAAAAAGTGAGCACATTGAAACCTACAATCAATGGTCCGGCGCGCATGAGCATGTCATGTCCAAGTCACTTTTCAGTGCCGGGACGACGTGGCCGGGTGTTTTCCTGGCCGAAGATCAGGTCGCGCTCGATATTTTGGAACAGCGTAAGGACGTGGATCCCCAACGTATAGGGTGTGGCGGTTTGTCGGGCGGCGGTTTGCGGACTGTTTACCTCGGTGGAATGGATCCGCGTATTAAATGTGCAGTATGCGTTGGTTTCATGACCACCTGGACAGATTTGATCTTAACAAAATCCGTAACCCACACCTGGATGACTTATACGCCGCTTTTGCCCAAGTATATGGATTTTCCCGAAATCCTGGGCCTGAGAGTGCCTTTGCCAACATTGGTTCAGAACAACAATCAGGACGAGCTTTACACGCTTCCTGAAATGAAAAAGGCGGATAAAGTTTTAGGAGATGTGTACAAAAAAGCGGGTGCACAGGATAAGTATCTGGCCAAATTCTACGACGGAGAACACAAGTTCGACGCTGCAATGCAGAAAGACGCATTCGACTGGTTTGATAAATGGCTTAAATAATGCTGATGGACAGAGTCATAGGCAATAATTAAATTGGTAATCATGAGACTCATCATTATGGATGAATCACAAAAATGTTTACATTTACGGGCACGTGCCCGTAACTTATATCAATCATGGCAGCTCGATCCACTTCCCGCAGACATTTCATTACAACTGGCTTAACCGCGGCCGCAGGGTTGTCGGTGATCGCCAATCCGCTTTTTGCAGCGCGGTCAAGAGCCGCTGACAGGATTCGTTTGGGCATCATAGGCACGGGTTCCCGGGGAGCCGGCCTCTGCACATTGATCAAGGAAATGCCGGAAATTGCGCTGGTTGCATGCTGCGATACCATTCCTGAAAATCTGCAAAAGGGATTAAGCCTGGCCGAAAAAGGAGCAAAAGGATATTCGGATTATCGCAAGTTACTTGAAGATAAAAGCCTTGATGCGGTCATTATAGCCACACCGCTTTACCTGCATTATCCCATGGCTGTTGCCGCTATACAGGCTGGAAAGCACATTTATCTCGAAAAATCAATGACTTACGACATTCCGCAAGCCATTGATCTAGTCAAAAAAGTGCGTGATTCGAAACTCATTTTTCAAATCGGCTATCAATATCGTTACTATGGCCTTTATCATCGCGTTAAGGAAATAATCAAGGAAAACTGGCTGGGCAAAATCACCCATTTTGAATGTCAGTATAACCGAAATTCCAACTGGCGTTTTCCTGTGAAAGACCCGAAAATGGAGCGCCAGATCAATTGGCGAATGTATCGAGAATATTGCGGCGGTCCGCTTTCTGAGCTTTGCGCGCACGAAATTGATGTCGTAAATTATCTCGTCGACAGTCATCCCACGAAGGTGGTTGGGCTGGGAGGCATTAATTATTGGAAAGATGGCCGCGACACTTACGACAACATCCGGACGGTTTACGATTATCCGGGCGGCGTGAAAGCCAGCGTAACTTCGGTGTTATCAAATGCTTATAATGGTTACAGTATCAGGATTTTAGGAGATAAAGCGACCGTGGAAATCCTGCGCGATAAAGCATACATCTACGCAGAATCCACCAACAATGCCAAAGGAACTGTGGATGGCGTCACTGGCGCAACATTGGCTGTAACCACGCAAGGTAAAGGCATGGAAGTAGCTTACGGAAAACCCGGGGAAGAAAGTCTGGAACCCACCGTTTATGCTTTGCAGGATTTTATAAAATGCATTAAGGATAAAAAACAGCCGATTTCTAATGTCGAAACGGGCCGCGATGGCTCTATTGCGATCCATATGGGCAATGCGGCTGCGGACACGGAAGCTGTGCAGATCTGGAAACCGGAATACTCCGTTTAAGCCATGCGGCTTTCAAACTATAAACAATTTTTGCTCGCAGGCATAGCCATTCTGGTCTTGCCTGCTTTTTGCATTCTGGATATTCCGGAAACTAAATCGTTCAAGCGTTTTCAGATCAGTGGTTTAGCACAGGGAACGAGCTATGCGGTCACTTACTATGCTGAATCTGAATCGGTAAAAAAATCGCAGATCGACAGCATTTTCGGCCAGCTGGATCATTCACTTTCCATTTATAATCCCAATTCAATCATCAGCCGGTTCAATGCATCCGATTCCGGTGTGGACATTGATGACCACTTTTACAATGTGGTCAGGAAATCGCAGGAAATTTTCAAGGAAACGGAGGGCGCATTTGACATAACCGTTTATCCGCTCGTTCGGGCGTGGGGATTTGGGAATGAACGGGTTAGTGCCATTCCGGACGCTGCTAAAATTCAATCTTCAATGCCTTGCATTGGTTCGGAAAAGCTGCACTTAAGCAGCAGCCGGCTTACTAAGGATTTGCCTTGCGTTAAAATTGACGTTAATGGTATTGCACAGGGTTATAGCGTAGATGTAATGGCTAATTTTCTGGAATCCAATGGTATAGCAAACTATTTGGTCGAAATAGGAGGAGAAATAAGGGTTAAGGGTAGAAAGTATCCCGAAAATACGGCCATGTCCATCGGCATTGAAAAGCCAGCTGAAAATGAATTTCAGGCCGCAGGCATCCGGCAGGTTATCCAGGTCCCGGATGGCGCGGTTACCACATCGGGAAGTTACCGTAACTTCCGCAAGCTCGGTTCGCGGCGGATTTCCCACATTATCGATCCCAAAACAGGTTATCCCGCATCGACAGAAATAATCAGCGCCACCGTGATCGCCGACGATGCGATAACTGCCGACGGATATGATAATGCATTGCTCCTCATGGGTTTAGATCATGCAATGGAATTTTTGAAAAGGCGTAAAAACCTGCACGCCTATTTCATTTTCCAAAGGCCGGACAGCACCATTGCCGACACAACCACCGCCGGATTCAGCAAGTTTTTAAAGCCCTGATAGCAGCGTTTTTATTCCCAAACCTTCCTCAAAACTGCTTCTGCAATTTTCGAGAACGTTAACGGTAACGTTCTCGCTACTATTTTCAGCAAATGTCATTGAACCAGAATGAATTCATTGTAACATTGTTCTGCCTCCAAATTAAATTCTGACTAACGGCGAAATGCAGGTTTTAAATTTTCACAATCTCCTATTGTGAAGCAGAATTGCTATGCGAAAAAAATGATAACCAAACTCTTATGAAACTAAAATTACGACAGAACAAATCCATGAAAATCTGCCTGATGCTCGCATTGCTGACGAGCTTGGCGTGGATCGGGCCCATGTGGCTTGGGCAGAATCTTCATGCGCAAGATTTGAAAAACATTTCGGGCAGTGTCCTGGATAGCGTGACCACGGTTGGCCTGCCTGGCGTTTCGGTGATCGTGAAGGGCACCCAGCGTGGAACCACCACCGATGCCGAGGGTCGTTTTTCGATTCAGGCGGCCGGTTCGGAGGTGCTGACTTTCAGTTTTGTCGGATATAATCTTAAAGAAATTCCCGTAGGAACGAAATCGGTGATAGAAACCACGCTGCAACCGAGTGTGAATGCATTGGATGAGCTGGTTGTGGTCGGTTATGGCACGATGAAAAAGAGTGATTTAACAGGGGCGGTGATCCGGATTGATGCCAAAACGTTTAAAAATCAGCCCATGACCCAGCTTACCGACATGCTGACCGGAACCGTTGCCGGCTTCAATGCCAACCAGGGCGCGACGGCTGCGGGCGGAAGTTCGCTGCAAGTACGCGGTCCCAAATCGCTGAATGCGTCCACAAATCCCATGGTCGTGATGGACGGAGTGATCTTCAACGGCAGCATTGCGGACATTAACCCGGCCGACATTGAAACGATGGACATTCTGAAAGATGCCAGCTCGGCGGCCGTATTTGGGGCAAGAGCAGCAGGTGGCGTCATTTTGATTACAACCAAAAAAGGCGCAACCGGAAAGCCAATCATTAATTTTTCTGCAAATGTGGGCATTACCGAGCCCACCAATGACTTCAAGCCTTTCGATAAGGACGGTTATCTTACATTCAGGAGGGATCTGCTCAAAGCCACGAACCCGAATAATCCCACATTTTACTATGATAACCCGACCCAACTGCCTGCTGGCGTGACCATTGACCAATGGCGGAATGCGAGTAACAATCCGCAGCAGGACAACACCCAGGAATGGCTGGGACGCCTGCGTTTTTTTCCTATTGAAACTGAAAATTTCCTCGAAGGCAAGTCTGTGGACTGGTATAATGAGGTCATACGGACAGGTAAGCGACAAAATTACGATGTCAGCATCGGGGGCGGATCGGATAAAGTAACATATTACTGGTCATTGGGTTATCAAAATAACGAAGCCGTTTTACGCGGGGACAAATTTTCTACCATCCGGTCACGATTGAATGTGGATTTCAAGGTTACCGACTTCCTGAATGTGGGTGTAAACACGCAGTTTGCAGACCGGGATGAGAGCGCTGTGACGGCAAATCTGGGCCAAATGTTCATTATGAGCCCTTACGGGTCCATGTTTGAAGACAATGGCGACGTTTCCTGGTATCCCAACAGCTTCGCAACAGCCAATCCGCTGATCAATTATTTTGGGCAGGAAAAAATGAGAAAGATCAACACATTATTTGCGTCCATGTATGCAAAGATCAAGCTGCCCTTTGGTTTCGACTACAAAATTTCTTTCCAGCCGCGCTATGAAACGCTGAAAGATTATAGTTTCTGGTCGTCCAAAACGCTTGATGGCGGTTCTACACGCAGTAACGGTTATGGAACACGCGATGATTCTTCCACTTACGAATGGATACTGGACAACCTGCTGCATTGGAATAAGGAATTTGGCGCGCACCGTTTTGATCTCACATTGCTTTACAGCTCCGAACGAAACCGCGGCTGGGCTTCCACGATCAGTAATCAGACTTTTGTACCCAATCAAAACCTCGGATACCACGGCCTGCAATATGGCACAAACCCGGCATTACTGACCAATGATACGCAAATCACAGGCGACGCTGCAATGGCGAGATTGAACTACACATTATTGGATAAATATCTGATCACAGCTTCGCTCCGGAGAGATGGCTTTTCCGCATTTGGAACAAAACAACCAAGGGCAACCTTCCCGGCAGCGGCGGTTGCATGGAAAATATCGGAAGAGAAATTCTTTAACCTCGATTTTGTAAGTCAAATGAAGCTCCGTGCCTCCTGGGGAGTGAATGGTAACCGCGATATCGGCGCATATTCTGCCCTTGCGCAACTTCTTTCAACCCAATATTATGATGGTTCCAATGTGCAGGTGGGGGTTTACAACAATTCGCTGGCTAATCCCGATCTGGTTTGGGAAAAAACGCGCTCTATTAACTTCGGGATGGATTTGAGCTTGTTGAAAAACCGCGTGGATCTGAGTATGGAATATTATGATATGACCACTACGGACCTGTTAATGAACCGCTTACTCCCTGAAATCACAGGCTTTAAAAACATTACATCCAACCTGGGTGAATTGGGAAACAAAGGTTTTGAAATGACAATCAACACCATTAACACCGAAAAACGCAATTTCAGCTGGCGGTCGAGTTTGGTTTTTTCCTTTAACAGAAACAAGATAAAGCGTCTTTTTGGGGATTATGAAGAAAAAACCGTGGATGGAAAGACCGTTACCACCGAGCTGCCGGATTATTCCAATGAATGGTTTCCAGGACAAGCATTAGACCGCGTCTGGAATTACGACGTGACGGGAATCTGGCAGTTGAATGAAAAGGAAGCGGCAGAAGTCTATAAGTTGCAACCGGGCGATTTCAAGGCAACGGATGCAGACGGAAATGGCAAATATGAGGCATTAGCAGACAAAATGTTCATCGGTTACCGCCAGCCCCGGTTCAGGGTTGGGCTCCGGAATGAATTTACGTTCCTCAGATATTTCTCGGCATCCGTGTTTTTGCGGGGTGAATTTGGTCACATCGCACCTTTCCAGGAAGGTTTAAGATCAGGCGGATCAGACACTTACGATCGCCGCAATACCAATGATTTCCCTTACTGGACGCCGGAAAACGGCAACAACGAATATGCGCGGCTTAACACCAACACAAACGTTTTTGGCGGCGGAATCCAGATTTACAGACGCCTTTCTTTTGTGCGGATCCAGGATGTGAACCTTTCCTATGCATTGCCCGGGGCAATATCTGAGCGGTTGAAATTGAGCAGCTTACGGATATTTGCATCTGGACGCAATTTATACAGTTTTGATAAATGGCCCGGCTGGGACCCCGAGTCGGTTAATGTGGCCATGCCCCGGAATTTTACGCTCGGTTTGAACTTGTCATTGTAATCAGAAGAAATTAAAATCATGAAACGTCTCATTAACATATCCCTGGCAATGGTTGTGCTGCTATTGACACAATCGTCCTGCGACAAAGACTGGCTGAAACCGGAACCATTGTCTTTTTTCAGTCCTGAAAATGTATTTACAGACAAAGCCGGTTTCGAATCTTTGCTCATCACCATGCGCAAGGATCTCAAAACAGAGAACACAGGCACGGCGTCCACATCTACGATCATGCCGAACCTGACCATGGAATTTGCAGCATCGGATCTGGCCTCGCCATGGTCGCAGCTGGATTTTTATAATCTCACCCCGAACACCGACATGTATTACCGCTATCTGTCGATGTTTACGGTCATTTATTCATCTGTTAAAAATGCGAATGTGCTCATTTCCAGGATTGACGACATTGAATGGAAGTCCGAGCTGGAGCGGAATGCGATATTGGCCGAGGCTTACTGGCACCGCGCTTACTGGTATTATCGTTTGGTGAATTCCTATGGAGATGTTCCTTTTATTAATGAGGAAATTCAGGGTGCCAAGCTCGATTTTCGCACGCATAGCCGCTGGGCGATCCTGTCCAAAATCCAGTCGGATACGGAGTATGCGGCGGAATGGCTGCCCGTTGCTGCCAAGCCTGGTGTCATTACCAAAGGCGCTGCCCATCATTTACTGGCAAAAATTTATCTTGCCAACCTGGAATTTGATAAGGCCATTGAAGCTGCTACGAAAGTCATTAATGGCCCCTATGCTTTAATGAACCAGCGTTTTGGCCTGGATGCGGACAAAGCTTACCGCAATCTGATCTGGGATTTGCACCGCTCCAAGAATTTCAGCATTGCACAGAATACGGAAACCATCCTCGCATCCATTGATCGCTATGAAGCGCCTCCTGGAGCCCGCTCGGAAGGACTTTACACCATGCGGATGTACAATTGCCAGTATTTTCAGCCACAGGTGCTGGACAGTCAGGGGAAACCCGGCATGGTCAGGAGCGGGCCTATGCTGGATTCGCTGGGCATTGGCAATGCAAATGTGCGGCTCACGGGTTACTATCAATATGATATCTGGGCTTACAAAGGGCAAACCTGGAAAAACACAACGGATTTACGCAGAAGCGACATCAATTGGGTGGATAAGCACGAGTTACGCTACAACAATCCCGCTTCCGTCGATTATGGAAAAGTGATCAACACCGCATTCCTCGCTAATCCGATCGATACATTCAAGCACGTGTACGCAATGCCGCATTACATTATGTACAATCCCATGGACGATCCGCTCGCCCGCACTGTGGGCGGCAATGGGGACTGGTATATTTTCAGGTTAGCGGAAACTTATTTGCTGAGAGCCGAGGCATATTACTGGAAAAATCAGCATGCATTGGCAGCAGCAGACATTAACAAAGTCCGGGAGCGGGCCAAAGCATTGCCCACATCCGCTGGCGAAGTAACAATCGACTTCATCATGAACGAGCGCGCCCGCGAGTTGTTCGCCGAAGAGCCGCGACATTCGGAACTGGTAAGAGTTTCCTATATTATGGCTAAATCCAATCTGGGCGGCTACAATCTGGCCAGTTTCAGCGAGAAAAACTTTTTCTACGACCGCGTCATGCGTTACAATAATACGTACGAGAAAAAGGTGCAGTTGCTGGGTAACACCGCTAATATGGCTCCATTCCATGTCCTATGGCCCATTCCTTCTCTGGTTATTACAGCCAATACCAAGGGAGTGATCAATCAGAACGCAGGCTATGACGGAGCTGAACGAAATGTGGAACCGCTGATGACGATTGAGTAGGGGGGCATTGTGCTTACGCTGAGCGGAGCCGAAGCGCAAGCACGATGATCCCAACCCAGCACCTGTATCAAACATGAACCATGAAGCACGACCATCCAACCCAGCCACCCGAAAAAAGCCTTATCGGCGCATACGGAAACTACTTCGCCAATCTTGCAAAGAAGCCAGGAACATTATCCTTCCGGAATGCCGGTTGGGAAAACCTATCTGACTGGAAGACGAAAGCCAGGGCGAAAGCTGCTGAGTTGCTTTCTGCGCCTGGAACGGGAAAAATGCCGGTGGTGAAGTTGGAAGAAAAGTATGTTTACGATGGCTTGGATATTGAGGAACTGTCCTGGCAATTGCCTTATGGGAAGCGTACCAAGGCGGTTTTTTTAAAGCCACAGGGAAGCTCGAAGCCTTTGCCAGCCATTCTTGCGCTGCATGATCATGCGGGGAAAAAGTATTTTGGCTATCCGAAGTTGGTAAAGACTTCCGACAAGCAACATCCGCTGATCGTAAAACACCAGGCTGCGGTTTACAGCGGTAACGCATGGGCCAACGACATTGCCAGGCACGGTTATGCTGTGCTGGTGCACGACACATTTGCTTTTGGGAGTCGGCGTGTATTTTATGGTGATGTTGCTGGCCTGGACTACGGGCCGTTGAAAACGCAGGATAAAACGGACCAGAATCCGGATGAGGAAACGCACATTCTGACCTATAATGAATGGTCCAAAGAGCATGAGCATGTAATGTCCAAATCCCTCTTTTGTGCAGGAACAACCTGGCCGGGCGTTTGTCTGGCTGAGGACCAGGCAGCATTGTCTGTGTTAAGCGCCCGGAACGATGTTGATAACGAGCGTATTGGATGTGCGGGACTGTCCGGGGGTGGTGTCCGGACTGTTTATCTGGCTGGTTTGGACGACCGTATCAAGTGTGCCGTTTGCGTTGGTTTTATGACCACATTCAATGATCTTGTGCTTAACCGGTCCTACAATCATACCTGGATGACCTTTGCGCCATTGCTGGCCAACTATATGGATTTTCCCGAAATACTAGGTCTGCGCGTTCCGTTGCCCACTTTGGTCCAGAACAATAACCAGGATGCCTTGTTTACATTGTCAGAAATGAAGCAGGCAGATCATATTTTAAAACAGATTTTCAAAAAGGCAGGCGCTGCGGAAAAGTATAAGGCAGGTTTCTACGATGGCCCACACAAGTTCGATGCACAAATGCAGGCTGACGCATTTGACTGGTTCGATAAATGGTTGGCATAAAAACGATAAACGGTCGCAACACGAAATGCAAACGGTTGGAGGAAAACGCTGGACAGGTTAAATAGTCTTTTCACACGGTTTTGGAGTAGCATTAGAGAGGCAGGAAGTCAGTGAATTATTTTCGAGTAAATTATGAAAATAACCTGCTTAACAAAATAATAAACCTGTCCAAACTGTTGGATAGAGGCTGAATTGTTGCTGGCAAAGCACTAAACCAAAACCCGTGATGGAAAAAAAGAGTACAACAAGTGAAAAGTCAACCTCTTCCAGGAGAGACTTTGTTAAAGCTGCAGGTGTGACCGCGGCAGGTTTTATGATTGTCCCAAGGCACGTGCTGGGTGGAAAAGGCTTCACTGCACCCAGCGACAGGCTCACGGTTGCGGGTGTAGGAGTAGGCGGAAAAGGGACATCAGATCTTGCGAGTTTTGCAAAAAGCGGGAAGGCCGACATTGCTTATTTATGCGATGTAGACGACCGCCGTGCTGCTACAAGCATTGCCAATTATCCCAAAGCCAAGTATTATAAGGACTTCCGGGAAATGTTTGAAAAAGAATCCAAAAACTTTGACGCAGTTTCGGTTTCCACGCCCGACCATACGCACGCAGTTGTAGCCATGGCGGCCATGCAGCTCGGTAAGCACGTTTATGTGCAGAAACCGATGACACATGATATTTACGAGGCAAGAAAACTCACCGAAGCTGCAGCAAAATATAAAGTGGTGACCCAGATGGGAAACCAGGGCTCATCAGGCGACGGCGTAAGAACATTGCACGAATGGTACGACGCAGGCATCATTGGCGATGTCGACACGGTTTATATCTGGACCAACAGGCCGATATGGCCACAAGGCATCCCCTGGCCGTCCGAAAAACCACCGGTTCCCAAGGAACTTGATTGGGATCTCTGGCTGGGCACAGCACCAAAAAAAGACTATGTAGAAAACCTGATCCCCGGAAGCTGGAGAGGCTGGTGGGATTACGGAACAGGCGCATTGGGCGACCTGGGCTGCCACTTGATGGAAGCTCCGTTCCGCGTGCTGGGATTGAAATATGCAACGGATATGCAGGCGAGTGTCGGCAGCGTTTTTACTGCTTTTGGCAAGAGAGGCATTTTCCCTGACAGTTGCCCGCCATCAAGCCACGCAACATTAACTTTCCCAAAAACAGCCAAAACAAAAGGCCCGGTAACCATGCACTGGATGGACGGCGGCATCAAGCCGGAGCGTCCGGAGGAACTTGGCCCGAATGAATTATTCGGAGATGGCAACAGCGGTATTTTGTTTGTTGGCTCAAAAGGCAAAATGATGGCCAGCGAATATGCTGCTAACCCTCGTTTGCTGCCATTAACCAAAATGCAGGAAGTGAAAGTAAAACAAAAATTTGCCCGCGTACCAGGAAGCGCAGACGGTCACTACGCACAATGGGTGGAAGGCTGCATCGCCGGTTACGGTAAGATGGAGCTAAGCTCACCATTCGAACTGGCAGGTCCGCTAACCGAAGCAATCCTGGGTGCCAACCTCGCCATCCGCGGCGCAGATATGCCAAAGGCAAGAGAAGACGGCAAAGGCTTCACATATCCGGGAAGCAACATGAAAATGCTCTGGGACGCTCAAAACATGAAGGTTACCAACTTCGACGAAGTAAACCAGTTCGTCCGCCGGAATTACCGGGAAGGTTGGAGCTTGGGGGTTTAAGAATCTCATTAACTTTTAGCAAAAAAGCCGTGGCTAAGATCACGGCTTTTTTGTGCCCTAACTCTTCCTGCGATACAGATAGGGCGCCTTGTTAGCGGCGCCGGTGAATTTCTTTTCCAGGCGTTCCAACACATTCAGATCCAGGATCTTCTTTTGGAAATTGTTTCTGGCAAAAGGTTTGTCGTAAATGGTTTCGTAAAGTTCCTGGACATCTTTCATCGTAAATGTTTCGGGGAGCAGGTTGAATGCGATCAACTTTTCGTCCAGGTGGAAGCGAAGCGTTTCAAGCGCTTTGGTGACGATTTCGTTGTGGTCGATGATCATTTCTGGCAGTTCTTTAATGTTGTACCAATCAATCGACGAGTCAAGGTCCGTTTTTTCGGGGACGACCTGGTTCAGGTCCACAAGCGCGTAGTAGCCGATTGAAACGAATCTTTTTGTAAACCAATTGAACTCCTTCCCATACTGCCCGTTTTCGCTCAGGAGCTGCGGATTAAGTTCAATAAGCTTAGTCATGAATTTCAAGCTGTTCCTCGCAGCTTTTCCAAAAATGTGAAACTGGTCGAGGTAAATTTCCTTAATGCCGGTCCGCTGCTGAAGAATGCGGTTTGCTGCTGTATCAATGTCCTCGTCTTGCGAAACAAAACCACCTGGCAGGGCCCAGAAATCACCATTGAAATTGAGCTTAGGCACTAAAACTTTGAGTTGCTTATTGTGGTAACCGAATATCACACAGTCGATAGACAGCTGTTCAATATAATTTTGTTCACTTGGATTACGTATCATGTAGGTTTAGGGATGTAGTACAATACAAATGTAAAATAGAAAAATATTTATTGTCTAAATTTAAGACAATAAATAAATTAATCATAGCTTTGCTTCCACTCAATCAAATCTAAGATAACGGATGAAAGTAAAGTCTCTACTACTAAGCATGCTCGCTTTGAGTTTTTGCTTGACGTTTCAATCTGCTGACGCGCAAACCCCAAAGGTGAATGTGTTGGTTTTCAGTAAGACCGCTTCTTTCAGGCACGAGTCCATTGCTGCCGGAAAAACAGCATTGACCAAAATGGCTAAAGAGAAGGGTTTCGGTGTCAGCTTCACGGAAGATGCCAGCCAGTTTAACGAACCTAACCTGAAAAAATATAATACTGTCGTTTTTCTAAACACAACAGGTGATGTGCTGACCAATGAGCAGCAAGTTGCGTTTGAGCGATACATTCAGGCGGGCGGAGGTTACACGGGCATACATGCGGCCACTGATACGGAATATGACTGGCCTTGGTATGGACAACTTGCAGGTGCCTTTTTCCTGGATCATCCCATGATACCCAGCAATGTGCAAAAAGGGAAATTCATCGTGACCGAAAAAAATCATTGGGCAACGCAAGGGATGCCGGATGAATTTGAAAGAACGGATGAGTTTTACAGCTTCAAAGACATTTCACCCAATATCAAAATTGTACTTAAAATTGATGAAAAGAGCTATACAGGCGGCAAAAACCCTGATTTTCACCCGATGGGATGGTATCAGGAATTCGACGGCGGCCGCTCGTTTTACACGGCGATGGGACATACGGACGAGACATTCTCTGACCCTCTTTTCCTGAACCATCTGTATGCCGGGATTAAATATACAGCTGGCGGTGATTCACCGAAAACAGTGGATTTCTCCAAATCCCGACCTGAGGAGAACCGCTTTACAAAGGTGATCCTGGAAGAAAAGCTGGATGAACCGATGGAGCTGAGCGTGCTGGACAAAGACAGAATCCTGTTCATTCAGCGTAAAGGAGAAGTGCGGCTTTATAATGCCAAAACGAAAGAATTGAAGAACATTGCCAACATTCCGGTCAGTACGAAGTACAAAAATAAGGAAGGTAAGGAATCGACAGGCGAGGATGGGCTTTTGGGTTTGAACAAAGACCCGAACTTTGCTCAGAATCATTGGATTTACCTATATTATTCCATACCGGAAGCGCCTAAGAATGTGCTGGCAAGGTTTGAAATGAAGGGAGACCAGCTGGATCTTGCAACCAAAAAGGTGCTGCTGGAAGTGGAAACGCAGCGTGAAGAATGCTGCCATACGGGTGGTTCAATTGCCTGGGACAAAGCGGGTAACCTGTATTTATCGACAGGGGATAACACTAACCCACATGGCTCGAATGGTTACAGCCCGAGTGATGAGCGCGAGGGAAGGTCAGCCTGGGATGCGCAGAAATCTTCTGCCAACACAAATGATCTTCGTGGCAAAATCATACGCATTAAGCCACAGCCGGACGGAACTTACACCATTCCGGAAGGCAATCTTTTTGCCAAAGGAACCCCGCAGACGCGGCCGGAAATTTTCACAATGGGTCACAGAAACCCATTCAGGATATCCGTGGACCAGAAAACGGGTTACGTATATTGGGGTGAGGTTGGCCCGGACGCAGCCAAGCCGGATTCCAGCAGAGGACCTGCCGGGCACGATGAAGTAGGACAAGCCCGTAAGGCGGGAAATTTTGGCTGGCCGCATTTTGTGGGAGACAATATGGCATATAATAAGTTTGATTTTACGGCAAGCAAGTCTTTGGAAAAGTGGGACGTTGCTGCGCCTACCAACAATTCGCCGAGCAATACCGGCTTGAAAGTGCTTCCGCCGGCTCAAAAGGCATTTATCTGGTATCCATATGGCGCCTCGAAGGAGTTTCCTTTAACGGGTAGCGGTGGTAGAAATGCAATGGCTGGGCCGGTTTTCTATTCGGATGGGTTCAGAAATGCGACTAATGCATTTCCGGCTTACTATAACGGCAAACTGCTTACTTACGACTGGATGCGCGGCTGGATTATGTCTGTGACGATGGACCAGGAAGGTAATTATGCTGCTATGGAGCGGTTCATGCCAAGCTACAAGTTCTCCAATCCGATGGATATGGAATTTGCGGAAAACGGAGATTTGTATATGCTGGAATACGGAACAGGCTGGTTTTCAGCGAATGATGATGCGCGCTTAATCCGCATTGAATATAACGGTGGCAATCGCAAACCGCAGATCCAGATGGCTGCTAACAAAATGGGCGGCTCTGCACCGCTTGCTTTGAAACTGGATGCAAAAGGAACGGTTGATGCAGACAACGATATGTTGAATTATGCATGGAAAATCACTTCGAAAAATGGTTTCTCAAAGCAGATCAACACGCCGGAAGCGAATTTGACACTTACCAAGCTGGGTGTTTATAAAGCTACTTTGACCGTCAATGATGGTAAAGGCGGCGTCAACACGCAGTCGATGGAAATTACGGTTGGCAACGAGCCGCCGGTATTAAGCCTGGATATGCCAATGGGTAACAAGTCGTTTTATGCTGCCAACAAACCTTTTAATTATGATGTAAAAGTTTCTGACAAAGAAGACGGAACATTGGAAAAAGGCATTGAAGCAGACCGCCTTGCAGTGAACATTGATTACCTGGCCGAAGGTTTTGATAAAATTGCCATTGCGCAGGGACACCGTTCGGCAGATGCCAGCGCCGCATTTGCTCCTGGAAAAAAACTGATCGAAGCCAGTGATTGCAAAGCTTGCCACAGTGTGGATAAAAAGTCGATTGGTCCTGCTTACCGCGAGGTTTCAGCCAAATACAAGGGCGATAATTCGGCCGTTGAGAAGCTGACTAAGAAAGTGATCGCCGGTGGGGGAGGTGTTTGGGGTGAAACGGCCATGGCTGCACATCCCCAGCTTTCAGCGGCGGACGCTTCCGAAATGGTGAAATACATTCTGAATGTGACCAACGAAAAGCCGAAGGAGAAATCAATGCCTGCAAAAGGCAGCTATGTGGCCAAAGTTCCGGCAGGCGATAAAGGCAAGGGCGTTTTCATTGTAAGGGCTGCTTATGAGGATAGTGGTGCAAGCGGCTTGCCATCATTGAAGTCGGAGAAGACGCTTGTGCTGAAAAATGCAAAAATGGATATGCACAATTTCGATGTGTATGAAGACATGATGAAGATATCAAATGGTGGTATGAACCTGGCTATTGCTTCGAAATCAGGATCTTATGTTGTGCTTAAACAAACAGACCTGAGCGGAATTTCGGAGGTGCAGTTGCAAGCCATCGCACCAAAGCCGCAGGTTAATGCTGCCGGTGGAAAAGTAGAGCTGCGGCTCGACAGCCCTACCGGCCCGGTAGTAGGAACGTCCGAATTCCTCGAACCGACCGAAAAAATGGATTTCAAACCAAACATCCTAAGTATTCCAATCAAACTGGCAGGGCAACCGGATGGCAAACTGCACGATGTTTACCTTGTATTTACCAATCCCAAAGCCGATGGACATTCGCTGATGGTTGTGCTTGGAGCGGAGTTTAAGCTTGCGGAAATAAGTAATTAAAGAAAATAATAGTCAGTCTCTCAATTTTAATTAACCAGAACAATGAAAAGAACCTGTATCGCCTTCGTATTTTTATTTTTAGGATTTGCTATTAACGGATTTTCCCAAACCGCAGCAACGAACGACTTTTTCCTGGGTAAGTGGGAAGTTTTGGTTGTAGGCACTCCCGACGGAGATTCTAAACTGGTGACCGAATTAACCCGCAAAGACGGCAAAATGACCGGTGAACTGAAAGATCCCACAGGAAAAAACCCAAATGCTTTGCCAATCTCAAACATTATGGAAGAAGGAAACAAAATGACCATTTTCTTCGAAGCGCAAGGAACGGAAGTGTCTTTGGACCTGGCAAAAGTAGATGATGACCATTTGAAAGGCTCGGTAATGAACGGAATGTTTGATGCTACGGCGGTCCGGATTAAGGAGTAGGTTTGAGTTGATAGCTGAGTAATTAACAAAGCGGCCCGCCGAGCATCAACTCGACGGGCCACTTCATATGTTAACTTCACAAATGTTCAGCTCTCTATAATTCTAATATCTGAACACCGCCGCAACAGGCGATTCGGCGGGCATTTTATCCTCGTCCAACACATACACTTCGCCACCGTTCTGAATCGTCTTAATCAATGCTTCGTCCAGCAAGTCTTCCGAGTCGGCACTTTCTGAATCACCAAGTGTGAGCTCGTTCGAATTTTCATCAAATGTGCCCCAAATGTGATTTGCCTTTTTTACGAAAATGTGGGATATCCTGCCGTAATAAGCTGCGGGAATGATTTCGTTGGGAGACGATGAAGTAAGTTCCGTAGCCGACTGATTGGCGAAGATCGTCAGCGCTTTGTCCAATGGTTGCTCGAAATAAGGCAACATGATTTCCTTGGCCAATTTGTACAGCTCATACTTATCATCGTGCTCATGGCTGCCCGTTATGGATTCGCTGCATACATTATGGTAGTCGCAAACGGATTTGTAGATCGGGATCAGATATTCCACCCCGGCCAGGAGAAGCGGCACATTCTCGGTATGCAATATTTGTTTGTACAAAATATCATCCACATGCTCGAAATAGGTGGCAATGTTGGCTTTCTCGTCCGGATTGCCTCCGCCCATTCCGTGAAAATTGGCGCCGCCTCCCGAGCTGTTTGCTACACGAACCGTGCTCGCATCTTTTTCGGAAATCCGTTTCACGTCCATCATTTCCTCGGGCAGGTCGGGCACATTGATGTATTCCATTCCAAATGCATCCGCTCTGAACAACTTGCATTTCTGCTTGCTGATGACGAGCAGGAAGAAATGCTCTTTGCTGGCCATGATCGGGATCAACGGGGAGACGTAGAAGCTTTTTTCGCACATCAGCTCGTTTTCGGGAGCAACCGGCATTTTAATATACCTGAAATAGCCCTCCGAAATGAAGACTGCGAGCCCTTCGTTCATGCCAGCCCAAAATGTATCGTTTTGCAGCAGCTCATAACCTGGCGTCAGCATTTGTTCGATTACCGCCTGAGGAATTTCCCTATCAGCCAATCGTTTTGAAACATCCTGAAGAGCATTTTTGAAATTAATCAAATCCTTTTTCTCGTTCACTTCCACACCCGACTTATGGGTAGGAATGTACATGGTAACGCAGCAGGGCGCCTGATAACTGGCTAGCTCAATAAACAACTCTTTATCAAGCACCTGCGGAAGCTCTTCGGGCTCAGTTTTATTCTCGTCATCTATCGAAAGTTCGGCTGTTTTATCACTTTCAGGCTTATTTTCCTTACCCTTGAAAGAATTTTCGCCTTTTGAGGTGTTCCTGTTCGGGTGCCGGATCGGCAGCGACGGATCCAGGGTCAGGTCGTCTTCGACATATTTATTATCCAATTCCAAAAACTCATCCAACTTCTCAGCTGGCGCATTGGAAATTCCTAATCCCTCCACTTTGTTAATGGTTGAAGGTTTTCCTTTGGGCGGATGAAATCCACCTGATTGATCTTTTCCCATAATTCAAACTGATTTTGATACTTACTGTTAGGCTGGCGATGCATTAAAAATTATGCCAACATTGGCTCGGGCAAATGAGATAGATTTTCTTGTCTGCAACCTGGACGACACCGATATTCGTTCCGTCCGCTCGCGATTCCTATCACCCTTGCCAGTGCGCCTTAAAACCGACAAAGCCCGGTCGTTAGACCAGGCTTTGTCGGGATGACAAGATTCGAACCGTGCCTCGCCGGCCGCGCGGCGGCCGCTTGCGACCCCTAGCACCCCAGGCTAGTGCGTATAAAACCGAAAAAGCCCGGTCGTTAGACCAGGCTTTTGTCGGGATGACAAGATTCGAACTTGCGACCCCTAGCACCCCATCGGAGCAAATTTGTATTATTCCAAGAAGTTTCTCTATGTAGGATTATCCTAAGCATCTCTAAATGAGCATTTTCATTATTTTTTGTAACTTTGGTTAACTTACGTTAGACACGAAATGTTCGACCTATGTTCGACCTAAAGTTGCAGCATCATGGCTATTTCAACCAAGTTTGTCCTAAGAAAGAAACAAGAATCAGCGGAAGATCAGTTTGCGATAATGCTTCAAATAATTATCGACAGAAAGAACCTGCTGGTTAGTACAAGGAGATATTCGGGTGAAAAGGAATGGCAGCCTAAATCTCAATCTGTAAGCAAAATACATCCAAAACATAAGGAAATCAACCTTTTGCTTAGGACGATAGAGTCAGAAGTTGATTTTATGATAATTTCCTTTGGCAAACAAGGCAAACGTCCATCGTTCGAAGATGTCAAGGCTCTGGTAAAAAAGCTGACCGGAGGCCAAACGGAAGGCGAGAAGAAGAAGCTCTTTGTACTTTTCGAAGAACATATCGCCAAGCTTCGTAGTTTGAACCGGTTGGGAAGCGCAGAGTCCTATGTTTCAACTTTGAAAAGCCTAAAAAATTTTACAAACCAAAAGGACCCAGATATCTTGTCAATTGGGCTTTCATTTTTGAATAAGTATGAGAACTGGCTGATTGACAGGGGTTGCTCTATAGTTACGAGAAGTTTTTACTTGAGAACATTCCGTACACTTTGGAAAGCTGGGATCAAGGAAAAGTATTACCCTGAAACACATTATCCGTTTAAGGACTTTTCATTTTCTAAGTATAATAATCCTCGCACCAAGAAAAGGGCTATAACCAGGGATCAGATTGAACTGATTGCATCTGCGGTGATAGATCCTGAAAACGACTCCTTAATCAATTCGAGAAATTACTTCCTTTTCAGCTTTTATTGCAGGGGATTAAATTTTACTGACTTGGCTGAACTCAAATGGACTAACATCGTAGACGAAGAGCTTCACTATGTAAGATCTAAAACCAAGGAGGAGTTCAGGTTTCGATTGCATCCAGCAGCAATTCAGATCTTAGAATACTACAGAGATTTGAAGGGGAATAGCGATGCTGGCTATTTATTCCCCATTCTTTATAAGCGGCATGCAACTATCCAGTCCATCCGAGATCGTAAGAAGAAAATACTCACACGAGTAAACAAGCAAATTAAAGAACTTGGAATATCCCTTGGTATCTTAAAACCAATAACCACCTACGTGGCCAGGCACTCATATGCAACAGCTCTCCGCAGGAATGGCATATCAAAGGAAACCATCGGTCGAAGCCTGGGGCATGATAGCCTTAAGACGACAGATATCTATTTAGAAGACATCGGTGATCCGTTGTTAGATGAATTGATCAACTCAACAATCTAGCTTAATGTACTTTTTCAATTTACAGGGTTTTCATCCTAATCTTGGGATAGATTTGGATGAGCAAGGAAAATACCCTTTTCTTAGGTTTGAAGATCGCGTGTTTGCTAAAGCCGAGACCGACTATCTCTCTTTCCATTTTCCTTTTCAAAATATCGCAGGTGATGATGTGGCCCCAGTTTTTGTCAGCGAACCCAATTTGCTAGCTCTTTTCGGCAAACAAAGCAAGTTGGACAACATCATCGTTGATCACCTTTTTACAGTTGGGCAGAATTATGTCAACGAGTTGAGAGGTAAATTCGAGCAAGGTTATTTTGAAGGAATGAAGGATTACCCGGGTCAAATCGTATCTGCCCTCTTGAATCCGGATCTTTATCAGAAAATCAAGCAACTTGATCACTTCATTAAATTCTGCGCTGATCATTTGTTTTTTGAGGGTTTTGCGGTCCCATCCTGCATGTACGCTTTGGGCTTTATTCAAGCCTATCTTGTCCGTGCCTGCGGGGAACGTGAAAACACTTTGCGGATAATGCCGCATCAGCCAGCAGCTGTGGTGTTATCCAATGAACCCCAACAACCTGTTATAGTAGTTCCGGGGGAATACGACCGGATTCCACTCGATTATTCCGTCGATGAAATCATCTCGCTATGGTTGATCTTAGTTGATGCGTGGAAATGTAAGCCTGTCAATTCGATACAGGTGTTTACATCGGAGGTGGAAGTATTGCAGCTTTTGGGAATGCTGTTTGAAGACAAGGGTGGCAAACTTGAAAGGCATGCCCACAAATACTTTGAAATGCCGCCCGGAAATTATGAAAGGGTCCTTAATCTTTTGATGCATGCAACCTACAAGCTAAATACTGACCGCAACAACATTGGCTTGGAGCGTTACTGTCAACTTCTAATTGATACATTCTCGTGCTACTCGAAGACCAAGCTTGAAAGCCTTCGAAGTAACATCAATAAGGAGCGCGGCAACATTGTACAAAGTATCAGCAACTTAACTGATAGCCCCTATTCTAAAAATGTTTTAAAAACATTAAGAAAAATCAACGAGTACAGGATCAGAGAATAGACTTAGTCAACTTCATATTGTTTTTTCACGCTTTTCTGGCCTTGCTTTGCTCATCACCAAAATACAAAAGGGATGAGCACAACAGTTTTAGTCTCATTAAATGATCAGCAATTCGCTGACCTGATTGAATCCTCACTGCGAAAGGTTTTAGAGACAAAACCTGCGACGGTTACAGACACCAGCGACACGCTTCTTGATACAAAAGAGGCGGCAGTACTTACGAAGTACAAGGAGACTTCAATATATGGGCTGGTGAAAAGAAAGAAGATCCCTTTCTGCAAAATGGAAGGTAAACTCCTTTTCTCCCGTAAGGAGCTCCTGGAATGGATAGCGAACGGACAACAAAAAACCGTAGGTAGCCATGAAAGATGAACCGCTTTATCTCCGCATCGGCACCAGCTACTTTAAACAGGTGAACCGTCCTTTATCTTCCGGAGATTCGATGACGACCTTAATTCCCTGGTCAGCCGAATGCATCCGGCTGGACCATAGCCGTGATTATCTGAAAGACCGGGTTGAATGTTACGATGGCTTTTGCTTCGTTCCAAGCCATCTGGACTACCAGCAGAAAGTAGGCGGGTTTTACAACCGCTACCAGCCGTTTCAGCATGTGGCCCGTCAGGGCGACGCTTCTACGGTCTTTCATTTTCTCAAACATATTTTCGGGGAGCAGATCGAAATGGGCTATGACTACTTCAAGATCTTGCTTGAACGGCCTACCCAGATCCTGCCGATTCTATGTTTGGTCAGTGAAGAACGTGGAACAGGAAAAACGACCTTTCTTCATTTTGTCAAGTCGATTTTTGGAGAGAACATGACCATCAACAGCAATGAAGATTTTCGTTCAAACTTCAACATCGAATGGGCGCAAAAGCTGGTCATAGGAGTCGATGAAACGTTCCTCGACAGAAAGGAAGACTCAGAGCGCATTAAGAACCTGAGCACCGCCCGTTTTTACAAGGTTGAAGCAAAAGGAGTCGACCGGCAGGAAACAGAGTTTTTTGGCAAGTTTATCCTTTGCAGCAACAATGAAGATCATTTCATTATTGCCGAGCCTGGAGAGATTCGGTACTGGGTCAGGAAGGTGCCGCCACTAAAATCAGATAATCACAAATTACTGAATGAGCTTCGAAGCGAGATCCCATTCTTTATCCATTTCCTATCTAGCCGGGACTTTGCCCATCCAAACAGAACAAGGATGTGGTTTACCCCAGAGCAGATCGCCACGCAAGCCCTAAAAAAGCTGCTTAACCAAAATAGGAACAAGCTGGAAGTGGAGATTGCCCACATTTTGCTAACCATATGCGATGAGAAGGATCTTGACGAACTGCGGTTTTGCACAGGAGATGTTCAAGACTGGCTCATAAGAAGCATGTGCGATACAAAGACGTGGTGCAAATTAAACGGGTTCTGCAAAATGCCTGGAAACTTACCCCGGCGAAAAACTCACTAACGTACTCACAGTTCAAATTTTTGACGGATGGGACCGTCTACGAGCAGACAGGAAAAGGGCGATATTATTGCCTTTCCCGAAGCCGCGTTTACGAGCTCAATGAACTGCTCTAATTTTGATGAATTGATGCGCATCATATTTAACACATTGATTAGTAAATATATACGGCGCATCAAAATAAGCATCAAGGCGCATCAACCTAAAATATACGATGCGGCTGTTGATGCAAATTGATGCTTTCTCGATGCGGGCATAAGCCCCTGATTTAGGGTCACTTACGTGACTCTCGCATCATTTCATCACTTTTTCAAACTTTAAAGACCTGTAAATTATGACTTGTGAACAAGCCAGGGAGAATTCCATTGTCGAACTCCTGCAAAACTGTAACATCCATCCCCACTACGTCCGCGGTCAGGACCATTGGTATCTCTCGCCTTTACGCGACGAGAAGACGCCGTCTTTCAAGGTCAATGCGAAGTTGAACCTATACTATGACCACGGCAGCGGCCAGGGAGGCGATATCATCGACTTGGGCCGTCAGCTTTTCCAATGCGATACAAAAGCATTGCTGCAAAAACTTGGGTCTGAACATTTGTTGTTTCACCCGCAACAGTCCGTTGAACGGAATGCGTATATAGATAGGAACGTTACGCCTGAAACCAAACAATCGGCAATCCAGATAACAAGCACAAAGGATTTGGATAGTAACGTCGCTATCAGCCAATACCTACAAAATCGCGGCATTGACCTCTCTATTGCCCGGGAATATTGCAAGGAAGTTTACTACCAGGTTGGAGATAAGAGCTACTATGCCGCAGGGTTTGAAAACCGCTCAGGAGGTTATGAGCTTAGAAGCTCACACTTCAAGGGCTCATCATCCCCAAAGGACATTACCCATATCAATAGCGGGCACAAGTCAGTGTGTGTATTGGAGGGCTTCATGGATTTCCTTTCCCTTTTAACACTGCGAAAACACATGCCGGTCCAAAGCGATTTTCTCGTGCTCAATTCCGTCAGTCTGGCAGACCGAAGCTTGGATATTCTCAAAGATTACCGGACCGCTTTCATTTATCCAGACCGGGACGAAGCAGGAAAAAAGCTGATGGAAAAATATCAGGATGCAGGGCTAAACTGCGTGGACTCCTCGGGTATTTATCATAACCACAAGGATCTAAATGAGCTTCTGATGGCAAGCAAATCGCCGGAAAAACAGATCAAAAAGCAGCAGATTTTTAAAAAGTCTGGCGGGCTGCATTTGTAAAAGTCTTCAGAGAGCAAGTTTGTGTTTTCGCTTCGCAAAAACCCGTCCCGCTCCCGCGCGACTGGAAACTTGCCTTTTACTCCCGTTGGTCGCAAAGGTTTAAAACAGAAAATGGAATGTGAGATGGAAAAGACAGAAATCAAAGACCCAAAGCCCTATAATCCCAAAGGCGGCAGGCCACCTAAAAAAGTAAAAAGGCAGAGCCAGCTGATGGTTAGGCTGACAGAAACCGAGCGTTTCTTGATTGAAGAGAAAGCGAGGGATGCAGGCATGAAACCAAGCGCCTGGCTGCGGCAATCGGCTAAGAAAGCGAAAGTTTTAGCCAGGTTAAAACCTGATGACCTTAAATATCTCAGGACACTTACAGGCACGGCCAACAACCTAAACCAGCTCACGCACCTTGCACATAAGGAAGGCCTGACATTCATCCGGCAATCCTGCAAGGAGCTGCTTTTACAAATCGATTTGATCCTGAAAAAGCTAAGCAGAGGTGATCGGTAAGGTAACAATTGGTAGCAGTTTTGGTGGCGTGATCAGGTATGCTATGGAAAAGCAGGATGCAATTTTGCTATTGGCGGAAGGTGTGAGAACAGGTGAAGTACAGGCTATGATCCAAGATTTTAACATGCAAAGGAACGTAAGCCCGGACTTAACAAAAGCTGTCGGGCATATCTCGCTGAGCTGGAGTAAGGAAGATGCCGCTAGACTATCGCCTGAGATTATGAGGCAGCGTGCATTGGAATACATGGAAAAGATGAAGATCACCGGAACGCAGTTTATTCTGGTTGAGCATCGGGAGAAAAATCAACCGCATCTGCATATTATCTACAACCGGGTGGATAACGAAGGCAAGACGATCACAGACCGGTTTCAAAAAGAAAGGAACCGCAAGATCTGCAAGAAGATCACGCTCAGATACGGATATCATTTGGGTAAGGGCAAACAGCAAGTTAACCGGCAGCAGTTGAAAGGGGCAGACAAAGTCAGATATGAATTATATGATTCAATCAAATTGGCAAGTGCTAACGCTGTCAGTTGGAATGAGTTGACCGCAACGCTGGAAAGACAAGGCATCGTGACAACTTTCAAATACAAATCGGGCACAAGTGAGATCCAAGGTGTCAGCTTCGCCAAAGACGATCTGCAATTTAAAGGATCAAAGATCGATCGTAGTTTAAGCTTTGGCAAACTGGATGCGTTGATCCGGCAGAACCATAAATTGGCGATGGTGCAGCAGTTTCGAAAGCAGCCAGGATATGTGCCCAACCACCCAGAAGGAAGATTTCGGGCAGCAACCCTCTCACAGCAGATCCCGGACGATCGAATACTTGATGACTTGCTCCGACCAGTTCAGCAATATGACCAGCAGAGTTCGAATCCATCAAAAAAGAAGAAACGTAAAAAATACTTAGGACAAAGCTTATGAAAAAGATAGAAGAACAACTCGAATCGATTGAAGAAGTGCTATCACGTGTGATCAGGAAAAACGCATCTATTGAGAGTCTGATCCAAACGGCAATTGAATCTCAAAACACGATGGTTGCCGATACAATGATTGAATTGAAAAACGATTTCAAATCCAATTCGTCAGCTCAACAGTTGGAAGCTGACTTTTCTGAAATCAAGCAAGCAGTAGAAAGTATCCCAAAAATATCACAGGTGAGGCACCACCATCATTTTGACCTTCGCTCGAAAGGTTTTATTATTTCGGCAGCATCCCTATTGCTCACAACGGCTATAAGCGTTGCAGTGGCTTTTAGCAATTACAGCGAAAGCAGTAGACTCAGAGAAGCCGATCTCAAATTCCGCATTGCCCGGCAGCTCAGTCCGGCGCTTACGGCGAGAGTTGATAGTATTTACTATGAAGATCCTGAGCGGGCGGAACTTGAAACGCAGAAGCGCGAGGCGCATGAGCTAACAGTCAAAGAAGCCGAAGAAGTTTTGAGACAGAGGAAAGATGAGGCGAGGCAAGCGAGGGAGTTGCTTAATAAGCTTAAAAGGGATTGATTTTGACTTTTGCTGAGGGATAATCGTATTCATTGATTTAAAAGCGTGAATTCTGTAACAAAAGTTTATGAAATTGCTATTGGATACTTAGTTAACCTTTGTACTTGACTTGCTCATAAAAAAAGGGAGCTGAATAAAGGTGGATTGCTTACTTCTTTATCGAATAGCTCCAATTCTTACCTGAAATATTTTCCGTTTAGCGTCCCGCTTTAGTAAACATAGTTAATATATACACGTGTGAGTTAGATGCTTCTGCAATCTGTTCCATTTTGGAACAGATTGCAGAAGCTGCAAGGGAAAGAAGGGGAAAAGCAGCTAAGCGTCATTGACGGTATATAGTTGTTGTGGGTATAGAAGTATCCGACATTGAAGATTTGTCGAAAAAATTCGTGTAGCGTTTGTTGTTGAAGGTAACTATGTGCTAAGTTCTGGTAATCGGCTCCAGCGCGGAGGCAAAGATGGTTACACGCTTATTTTCAAGCAGAACACTGAAATAAAGGTAAAGCGTTTTGCGAGTATGGATTTGCTTACCACGGATCTTAGATAGATTCACCCGCAAAAAAAATGAGTGTATCTTGAATAGCCTATGAGAAAGTAAACTGATCTCAGAGCAGAAAAAACGATGGCTCATTTTCCTTTCTTTTTTTGTGATGCACACATGTCCATTTTTGTTCTCCCAATTGATTTACTTCTCAGCGGGTTCAAAAGCTCAATGTTATGCTAAAACATATAGTTTGTAGCTGGTAGAGTAAATATCTATGACTGAATAGCCGGCTTTTGGCAGTAACTGCAGATCTTCGGCCGTGATCTAAAGGCTTTGAGCACGAATTTGCCCACTGATGGGCACAGGCGTTAACTCGATTAAGTATGTATGCAGCCATTATTGACTAAACCTCATACTTGACTGCTCACTCGATTCAATTTCGTCGTCAGACGACGTCGCTCCTATTCTAATTACTGAGGTCTTGCAGTTTACAATAGTTTTGGGTGGTCTGATCCTAGCTTTCTATACAGGTAGTTTTCTAAGTCAATACTATTGTATCGGCTGATATACTTAGTACCATTATGCCCAAGTCAGAATGTTTCGGCCGCGTGGAATGCCAAAACGGATTTTCAAATCCATTCAAACATTTTACAAGTAATCCCCTGGCTCTTTCCAAAATTATCTAGAAATTCGCTTCCAAGTCTTGCACGTCAAACTTTGTGTTGTGGTAAACTCAAAATACTGCATTTCGTTGGTATGTACAACTTTATTCTTCCTTAAAGGCTTTGTAATTTAATCGCACACAGGCATAAGCATATGTTCCCATATGCTTCCTCTAAACAATACGACCTACGCAATGCGTAATTTGTATTGAAAGTCTGGCAATCAGAAACTTAACAGCAATTTTTGGACGCATTGGTCATCATGTAGCTTGCTTGACAACTTGACTTTTGATCTCTTAGCTTTTGTGTCAGACAGGCAAAGCCATAAAATTTATCCGTTCATAGAAGAAAACTGTTCCCAACATGGGTGTTGCAATATTTGGAGGACATACAAAGCATTGTACATTTGTTTTTTCAATAAAGGCACTGGTGTTGGTCGGTCTGAAGCTCAATGAGTGCCCAACATCGCAAAGCTCCTAAACATTAGCTACAATTTTTTAAATGCCCTTAACATATGACACTTTGTTTAGCTTGGAAAAATAATGAAAATTTAAGCCTAATGTCGGACTCAAGGCTTACAGGACCTAATGGTATTGTTACAGACAACGCAAACAAAGTATTCACAATAATCGTAACGGTTTCAAAGAATAAAGATGTTGTGTTTGAATCTACCTACGGAATGTGTTTTGCAGGTAGCTATTTGAATGGAAGTAATCTAGCAAACACAATTTCTGAATTAACCTCTAACATTAAAATATATAGTGACGAAATAATCAACTTTGACAAAATATCTGAAATATCATTTATTTTATATGAACACATTTCTAAGCACTTAGTTGGGATAAATAGAGAACGAGGAGTTTCAGAAGTTTTTTTCACAGGTGTTTGCCCAGAAACAGGTGAAATTAACTTGTCTAAATTTTATTCGCAAATAGGTCAAGAGGGAATTTTAGAGTTTAAAAGAGAAGATATTAAATTGGAAAATAACCAGTTAATATATCTTGGGGACGCTAGTGCAATTGAAATGGCAGAAAAACTTAAAATGAAAATAAAGTATCCGTATACTGAGTTTCATTTGCTTGATGAAATCATCAAAGATGAAAATATCTCGACGGTAGGTGGATGTATTCAATATGGCTGTATTGTTGCAGATAAATTTAGAACTTATGGTATAGTTGATCACGAACTATATATGCCGCAAGATGAAACCGAAACACACAAAGAATATTTCAAAGTTATAGATAAATTCAATTTTAGGTCTATACCATTCAACTGGGAAGATTCAAAACTGAGTAAATTGAAAATTCATCTAGGTAAAGTATTCATGGCTCCATTTATTGATAGAAAAAAAAGTGTACAAGAAGAATCGGATAAGCAAAATAAACTTAAAGATGAAAAGTGAAAATACAGCCAATAGGGGTTTGACCTTATAGCTTTTCTCCGCTGCTCCTGCCTAAGTTAGTTTGCAACTGCCACGTCATTTTTAAAGTATAAGTCTTAAGTCGACTGCTGCTACAATTCTTTTGTTCTTGTCAGCATTAACAAGTGTGAATGCTGACACCCTCTCACTAAATTGCACCACCCCTGAAGAAATGCAAAAGCACTCTCTCGATCTAGGTTTTACCAAATATAAGCAAAAGTGGAAAAATGTTAACAACTATCATAGAACGGTATCTGCTGAGCATAGATCAAGCGACATTTCAAAAGATGATGAATCATCTTTTATTCCTCGAGGGATATAAGTTCATCTCTTCTCCGGGATCAGTAGTAGGTAAGAATAAAACGAGTAAAGGAGCTCCTGACAGCGTCTTCGCTGAAAGTGAGGGCTTATTTGTTTTTTGTGAAATGACTACACAAGAGAAGCTCGCTATTGGCGAGACATTCCAGAAGAAATTACGAAACGACATTCTTCACTGTTTCAATTTTGGCGAAACTAGCATTGCAAATGAGCACATTGCAAAAGTCATACTAGCATTCAATCAAAAGATTGAGGCGGATGAAATTCAGGAACTCAATAATCTAGTCAAGAAATATAATTCACTTTCAGAACTAGTCATATACTCGATTCAAGAGATTCCTTTCCGCTTACTGTATTATCCGGGTCTTGCAGACAAATACATTCCTGGTGTAAAAACGACCCAGGGGACATTTTATACGTTGCCTGATTTTCTAGCAATTTCTGAACGCGGCATTCAACCTGCCTTGACTAATCCATTTGTTGCAAGAGAGGCCGAGATTCAAGAGGCGCTTGCCATGCTTACATCTAGTGACTTACTCGTATTAAAAGGAGGGCAAGGCGTAGGCAAGTCGAAATTTGCCATTCATTTGGCAGAACATCTGGAAAAAGAGCAGGAATACGAAATAAGGGTCATAGATAGTAGTCCAGTACCCATTTGGGACGATCTTCAAACCTTTCTTCTACCTGAACACAAATATGTATTGATTTTTGACGATGCAAATAAGGCACTTCCCAATCTAGATTATCTTGTGCAGTTCGTTAAACGCAAGCAAATTGGGTCAATAAAAATCCTAGTCACGGTTCGGGATTATGTTAGCTACCAGCTAGAAAAAAGCTTGATAAACCTTTCTCATCAAACCATTAGTTTGTTCCCTCAAAATGAATCTGACTTAAGAAAAATAATAGACAAGCTTATACCAGACCGCATTTATATCAGTGAAGAGGTGATCGATCGTATCTTGTCGATTTCAAAGGGCAATACCAGAATTGCAATAATGGCAATTACGTCCATCCTGCAAAAAATGGACGTTGGAATTCTGAGTGACATTTTCTCACTTTACGATCAATATTTCAAAAATGTCAGACTAGATATATCAACATTTGAACAATCGACAAAGCTTCAAACTTTAGGCATTCTGTCATTCTTTGGAATACTCGATAAAAATGATGAGTCGACGAGGCAAATTTTGGAAACAAAGTTTAATCTAAGCTGGAAAGAGTTGTGGGAAAATCTACTAGACCTTGAAAGATCTGAAATGGTCGATATTTTTAATCGAGAGACTGCAAAAGTAAGTGATCAAGTTTTAGCTGTTTATGCAATGTATAAAACATTTGTCGATAGCCATACCGCTTCAATTAGGTACTCGACATGGACATGTGAATTTTTGGAAAGGTTTTCATACAAGGTAGACAGAACGATCCACGACATTATTAACACATTTGGATATGAAGAACTTAAACCCTCTCTCGAAGGCGAAATTTTAAAAATGCAACAAGTTGTGGAGTTTCGGAATGGTGATCTACATAAATTCTTTGATATTTTTTGGTTTTATCGAGAGATCGACACACTGCATTTTGTGAAGCGCTGGATAGATAATTTGCCAGATGACACCATTTCATCTGAAGCAATAAAGTACGACTATGAGGCAAACGAATTTATGTCGGCACCAGCATACATTAGCCTTCTGATAAAGTTCTGGCGGACAGATACACAATATACGTCGCAAGCGATTGACTTAGGTATCAAGCTAGTACACAAACACCCTTCGAGAATACCGGAGACGCTTAAATTTCTCGTAGAACATACCTCCTTCAAACGCTACGATTATAAAAGGGAGTATGTAAGACAGTTTTCGCTTTTCAAATGTTTGAGCAAACCTGTTTCTGGGCGAGGTCAAAAGGAGATAAGTGATGGTATATTCTTGTCCGCTGCACGGTCTTTTTTGGAAGGTGAATATCGAGAAAACGAAGGAGGACCAGGAGGGCATTTTGTTATCTACACTTTTAAGCCTGTTAAAACAGATAAGCTTATTGAGCTCCGTGTCCTGATCCTTGTACGCCTATTCTCATTATTTAATCATTACTCTGCTAAGGTACTTAACATGCTAAATGAATATCTACGAACCCTAAAGCATTTTGATGAGAATATTTCAGATAAGGAAAAGTCATTAGTTGATGAATTTATTGATACAAATTTTTCCATCGACGAATACTCTCACTGTGCATTAGCGATTACTTACAAAAACGTTCTAACGAGACATAGCAAACCTGTAGGTAACAGATTCAGTAAATTTGAAGAATCTGAGATATTTATATTTGCAAACGAATTTAAATCACTAATAAGGGATTCGAATCTACCTGCTTTGAGACGATATGACATATTGAAGGAAACGATAAAGAAAAGAACAGAAGGCGCAGGCTTCGAATTAGTTGAAAGTATAATCCAAAATTTTCATAAGATATGTGAGTCATCAAACATACTCAGTGATAATAACCACTGGGTAAATTCAGGGATCTATTACCTATTTGACGTGCTAGCAGAAACACAGCCACCTTCTTATTATCGTTCATTACACTTGATGCTGACTAATTCATTCTCATTTGAAATTGAATATGGTAGATTGATATCATATCCTCTGATATTGAAATTACTACCTCATGATCAAATATTTAAATTGATAGATAACCGAAAGTATATTCGCAGGGATCAAATGATACTTTCTTACTACAATTTCATTGATGAAAACAACATTAACGAATTGTTACTAATCAGCTATATAGATTTTCTGTCTAGCACAACCGAGAAATTATATTTTTATAGTTTTGAAAATTTAGAACGTTTCGACAAACTTTATAAATCTACATCATTGCTTTCTGACAAAAATTTGGCAACAAACCCCAATATTGTGACTTATGTTGTCGAGCATCTATTGATTAAATTAGAGAAAGAGAACTTAGTATTTGAAGGTCAGATCTGCGAATTCAGTACTAAATATTTTTCGGATAGGCCAGATCTTTTACAAGAAATATTTTACTATCAACAAGATCACTATCCACACTATGATCATAGTGGAAACGAGGTTAGAGCATTAATGTCAATTGATAACCGATTTATAATTAAGCTGTTAGATAGGCTATCTCGGAAGGAGTTACAGAATAGCTATTGGCTTAGTGACTTGGATCTAAGCTTCGTTTGGAGCGAGCCTGATTATATACAAATTGTAGATTCTGCAATAGAATTGATAATGAAAAAGTATCCGTTAAGCTTAAACTTTGAAGGAGAGGCAGGGATTTTTTTCAGAATAGACAACAATATCGAAGAGCTAACTAATCGGGTTGAAGGATTTATAAGCCTATTTATAAACAAAAATCATAAGTCACGAAAACATATCAGATTGATCTTTAATGTAATCGCGTACCAATTCAGAAACAAGTTGCCACATTATTTGAAAGAGTTTCTTACATTAAATAAGGAACCCAAATTTTTAGAGGTGTCCTGGTTAGAAATTAACGGAGTGTTCTCCGGTAGCCGGGTACCGAGGATTGAGGCGCACATTATATTTCTTAAATCACTCATTGAGTTGGTTAAAGGACTCTCTGATCCACTTGACTATTTTGAATACATCCGAGAATGGGAGCGTGAGATTGAATATTCAAAGCGAGATAAGTTGCGGCATATGAGAAGTGATTTTGTTGAAAGAGGTGAGTGATATTGCTCCCATATCTCATGTGTAGACCTTTTGGATTCAGCTGTTGAAGGAATACCGATGTCAGTCATCATCAATCATTGGTCTAGTAAACATTGCCTATCGCGTTTATGATTATCAATGATAATAATCAGTGGCTCCAACTCATGTGCTAGCTGTAAGTTCGCATTAGATAGGTAGGCGATGAGATGGATGTAAAATTTGAAAATAACTGCTTGATATTACGAGTAGAAGCATGGAAGTATTTTATGAGCGTAGAGGAAATCGATGATCAGCCGGATGTCAGAGGCCAGAAAACTCCCCTTGCCAGCCCCTTGGACTGGGAAGAAAGCAACGGACACCAAGGTTACTGAGCTGACTGACTGTTATGCTTTCTGCCGGAAGAATTCAGCGTAGATAAAAACAACCGATTAGGAGACACTGGTATAGGCAATGTCGACCCGCACCTGGCTGATCAAGGCAATTGCCTGCGCGCTGAAAAAAATGCTTGAGTCAAAAGTCGAAGGCGAATGTTACAGCTTTAAGGCTCGTGCAAACGGTTGGCTCGCGATAACGCAATTGATGCTGCGGCAACTATATACCACTTGGGACAAGAGGACAACAAAAGGCGAGTGCCCTAAAAGTGAGCTTTTGGAAGAAGGTGAAAAATCCCTTAGCGTCAATACGCTTAGACCTTCTCATGGTCGGGACACACATCTTTAAATCAAAGAGCGGATCAACCTCCTAATAGTCTTTGCGGTTTTGCGCTGAACTCCTAGGATACGGTCAGTACCGGGGTTGGATATTACAATTTAAGGATTATTATCAATCAATAGAAGTGCTCTATTAAAAGCGTAGATACGAGATAGTCGCCACTCCCTTGTCATGGGCGCTGTTAGGCGTTTAAGTGTCTTAGAATTGAAATTCAATAAAAATAACAAACTTGCTATTTTACGGATATGCCTCCAAATAAGCTTGTATAACCTTTTTGTATTCTTCCGCAGATTTCAGCTTTTTAGGATCTTCCGCTGAAAACTCAAATAATCTATCCTGCACTTCGTCGTGCAGATAAAATAGCATCGAGTTAAATTTTGAATAGATTTTAATCGTAGTGATACCCATTGCCACCCATCCAAGATGTGCAATATAGAGGTCAGGATTAAACTTCTCAATCTCCCGGATAAAGTGATTACCGTGTAGTGCCATAGCTTTTTATGGCATTATAGCAGTTTCGACGCCTAGAAGGGACAAGAAATGAATAAGCGGCAGGATTGACTTATTCTCCGGTTAGTAGCGAGATTAGTAAATATTTATTCTGCATTGTTAGAGATATCCTCTTTTTGGCGTAAATCTGCAAGAGCCATAAAGTTAAATGAAGGCAGAATAAGAGGCCTATATCCAGAGTTGAGTGTGAGATTTGAAATAAACGCTCTGAGATATGGGAAGGCAATAGCAGGCGCGTTTATTGTAATAAAGGTAGACTCCTTGAATTCGTCATCAATAATAGAATCAGTTTGAAAGTGCGCAGTCGCTTCTACCTTGATTTCAATATCCTTATCCGGGGCACCAAAAAACACGTTGAACTTAATTGCAAAATCATGATGCGAGTCTGTTGGAAATGCTACTCCATATCGAAGATTTGCTTCCAGATCGTCAGTAACATTTTCTTCAACCGTTTTTGATTCCAGAGATAAATTAGTTATCTGAAATAGCTTCAATACTATCTTAGGAGCCATAAATTAAGCAGCGAAAGAATAAATCATAGATACCTCAAATTCGCTACTCTTTGTTTTAAGTTCTGGCTTACTTCTAACTACTGTTTCACTTTTTACCCAAACATGGGCTCCCATAGACAACTTACGAAGTACCTCTCTCTGATAATCATACTCTACCCAAGCAGACAGACTATCAGTATCGAATTTAACCAATTCATTGGTAAATTTTTCGCTAAGTTCTTTATAATTAAGCATCTGGCTGTTCTACGTTTTCTAAATGGATCGCAAAATTACGAATTCTTTTTGTATTAAACATTACTATTTGAATCCTCTTTTTATAATACAGTTCAGGTATCAAAGAATACACCCTGTTCGGATTTCTACCGGGGTTGGTTGGCTTGTCATCAAAAATTATACCCTCAACTCCTATCTGAGGCCAAATATTATCTGATAAAAAACGATTGACCTGCTCAAGGGATACGTTCATTCCACTCGTTTGGAAATGATTTATGGTCTCTTCTATTTTTTCTTTATAGAAAAAGTATCCTTCTTCGTCAAAGACGGAATTTACGCATGTAGATGTGTCTAAATGTGCAATGTATACGTCATATGAGCCTGTATTTCTGATTTTGAAGTCTAACCCCCAGTAATGAGCAAATTCTATTTCTGTCCAAAAATAAAATCCTATTCCTAGCCATGCATTTTTAGCAATACATTTTACTGGCTTTTCCAAGGGTTGCGACATCGGTCGAAATTCCTGCGTATGGTAGCCAACTATATGAGGCACGCTATCAATTATTCTACGCTCCACTAACGCTTATTAAGAACAATAATTATATAAAAGGTTAAAGAGTAACACCGAGTTGAGCTCTACTCGTTCCATTTTAAAAATCAGGAAAGTTGTCGAATAAAGTTACTTAACGGTTGTTTTGTTGGAAGCGGATTTGTTCAATTTGCTTTTTTGGGGCTTGATCGCAGCAGCAATCATACCTTCGAAGGTTCCCTTTACGGCAACCTTCGTTTCGTATTTATCCGCTCGCTTCTTTGGCTCTTTTTCTTTTGCCATAGCTTATCAAAGCCGCCACGGAAGGGACGCCATACCAATTAACTTAACTACTGAGTTCATTACGTTTGTATTCATAATCGTTATTTTAGTTTTGTTTAGCTCCTCAATCGCACTCACAACTACTCCTAATATAACCCCCGGTAGCAGATCAAAACCCAAGATGCTGCAAAACGCCAAAATCTTCAAGTGCCGTTGCACTTACCATTGTTTTTACAATCCAACCTAAAAAATAGTTCACAAAAAAAGAGGCGTTGAGCCTCTTTTTCAAATACCAGTAAGCAGTGGTTTAATAACAATTTAGCCTTCTAATTGAAGCCTTTGGGTAACTGATAGTAAAAAGGCCTTCCAAAAAAGAGAATTACAAATAATAGAATAATCAAAGGGAGAGTCAGATAGCGTTAGCAAAAGCCAGTTGTGATGCTCCTTAAGCAAATCTTCTTCCGGACCGCTTAGCTTGAAATCCAAATTGTCAATAATTTTTGAGAAAACGAAGGTAAATGCGACAGTCAATGCTAGCTGAGCATTTAATGCAATATTCATTGCAATTTGTGAGCATTTGATAGGCTGCATATAATTTATTGAAATTTCTAAGCCAGAAGCCACCTTAGAAATATGCAAGTTAGTCCCTTCTGCATGTACATCATGCAATCCAGTCAGCAACATCTGGTACGTTTTTAGGACCTCTTCAACAATGTTGTCGCTGATTTCAAATTCGTAACCGTCACTTAACAATTTTTCTTTGAAGGAATCTATTGCATCTTTTAACTCCTGTCTGCGTTTTTCAATATTTCTTAACATTAAAACAGGGGGGAGTTAGTCGTCAGTGCGAAAGGGAGCTAAATTTTTGTCAAAGACGTTAGTTAACACGCCCTTTACAAGTTTGTCGGCGCGGTCTTTATCTAAAAAGTCTACGGTTGATAAATCGACTTCTTTATTTTTAATCTTACCGAAGATAGCCAGCCTTTCAGGAGAGATTTCTCTAAAAGATTGTTTTATTTCCATTATTCTGAGATTAGCCTTATGTGGTGATTGCATTTGATGGTACAAATCTATGCCAATAGTTGAAATATAACTATCTAGTAATTAAAAAGTTCAACGTATTTCCACAAATTTCTACATTACAGTAGCCTCTTATATAGTTTCATCTATTATAACACCATCTTCATAGTTTAAGTTTATAAAATAGCATCTTTTGAAGTAGGATCACTAACAAGACCATCACAATTAGTAGGAGCACAAAAGAGGTGCTTAGTCTCTCTGAAATTTGTCATAAATCTAGTTTGTAAACCAAACACGATACAAAGCAACTGTGTTTCTTAGGTCTCTCGCCCAAAATTCCCCAGTGTCACTTCTGAAAAGTGCTTCCGGCTCGTAGTTGCCATTTGACCCGTTTTCATTTGTCGCTACAAATTCACTTACCTCTAGAACATTGCCGTTACCATCCGAGGCTCGGTATAATTGTCCTATATACTTTCTTGCTTCTGCAATTAGTTGATCTGATTCTTGCTTTGTCATAAAATGTGTTTTAGAGATTAGCCTATCTGAATATTCTTCCAAAAATCCTTTCTCTCACTTCCTCCATCTCATAGGAATGTAGAAAGGAAAGCAAAGAATAAAAACGATCCAGCTTACGATCTTGTTCTTCATGATTCTACACCTAACTATTTATAAATAATCCTTCGTCCTCCGGTCTTGCCAAGTAAGCGGAAAGGAAAAAATAAAATCCTCCCAGTCCAATGAAGTATCTCTCTCATAATAATTTAATTTTTAGGCAAGCTACTGAAAATCAAGCGTTCTGTCAAGTTTGTCCCAACTCATATAGTTGCCGATGCTGCTATTAATAAAGCGAATTTGGCTCCACACATGCAAAAGGATGTCAGGGCAATTTTTTAAGGCTAGATGGAGGTCGATTATAACGACGACGAAGACATTGACGATTGAAAACCTGCCTGGAGTGGACAAGATCAAAGCCTCTGCAGGCACCGAGGAAGTCAAGTATTTCGTCGCAGCTACTGCCAATGGTGGGGGTGGTGGCAGAAAACAACCATCGTGGTGCGTGTAATAACAACAAAGAAAAACCGTGGTCGAAAGAAGGGTTCAAGTCAACAAAACAGGCAGAAAACTACAATCAGACGCAACAAAAGCAGCGCAATTTGGGGCTACTGCCGGAAAATAGAGAAAGCCCCTTTCGGGGCTTGTTATTATGGCTTGCTTGTCGGTGTTGGAGTCGGTCTAGGCGTTGGTGTAGGCGTCGGTGCGGGATTTGGTCTAGGAGTCGGCGTGGGCGTGGGCCTTGGCGTGGGTGTGGGTTCATTACTTCCCATCGTAGTTGAATGACGAAAATGATTCATAATTATTTTAATGTTTAAAGATTACTAACTGCTTTATTAGAATATTATCGTAATATACATCGTGCGGGAATTCTTATTACTGTTGCATAAAAGATTTCTGTAATTATCAATGTCATGATGTTCTGGATAGGGATGATCGCTGATATTACTACGAAGCAGGATGCTCCTAGAAAAGATCCAAATTTACGTCGCTCTGATTGGGTAGCGGGATATGAGCCATTCATTAAGCATTTTATCCTTTAGATGTTCTAAATGTACATCAGTCCTCTTTCGGACATCTCGCAGTTTCCTGTGCATGTTTCCGAATATATCACTCAACAACTCTGAAAACAAACACTTTTATCTAGACGGTATTTTGACGATCCCACCCACTTTTTAGTAAAAGCTTAATTATTACCACTACAACATCTAGATTAGTTATATAGGTACGCTCTCAAGTCAAATTATTCGTCTGCTGCCCTAATTTCATACTAGTTACGACTCATGCATAAGTCCGGTATTTATCTGTTCTCCGAGTGATGTTCACTCTCTGCCATTGAAATCCGTTTACTAATATACGATTTAGCTGCTTCAACACTTTAATCTGAATCATTAGGGTATCACAAGACCTGCCCAGTTTCATATCTCACATTGACCACAGTCCATAGCATCGCGGGTGATAATTTTAACCGCACATGCTGTTGGGTTTTTACATCTTCGTTTTACCGAAATGCCGACACGACGTCACGGAATAATTGATCAAACCAGTTTTTTGACTTATTCGACACTTCTCATAAATTGTTGCAATCCATTGCAAATTAATGTCAAAGCTATTTCAGTGTAATACAGCTTGTTGTATAACTGGCGTTATGTTAAAACAGTGTGCGACTCAGCCTCTGCGAGATAAGCACCTTCTTCTGCTCCAATTATTATAATATTTTTCCGGAATCTACACACGCTGATTTTCAGAAATGCCTGCTAACAAAGGTTGATGGCGAAATTATTGTTAGCCCGTCGACTATGAAGGAGGAGCTTTGTTAGCAAAGTGTTTGCATTGATTTTGTCGTTTGTAGTTAACAATGATCTTCCTGTTAACAGGAATGTGCGGACTTATATCGCGGCCAAAGAGCTAAATAATTAGAAAAAATATAACCGCGAGCTCAATCAAAACCAACAAAAACTCAATGTTAGTGGTAAAAAATGTTCGACCTATGTTCGACCTAAAAAAAATGCAACTTACAATTTGACTTGTAAGTTGCTGATAATCAATGTCGGGATGACAAGATTCGAACTTGCGACCCCTAGCACCCCATGCTAGTGCGCTACCGGGCTGCGCTACATCCCGAGATTATTGCAGACCAAGGTCTTGCAAATGTCTTTTGATTCCTCTTTTCTTAATCTTACTTTCTAATTGTACTGCAGTAGAGCGGTCCGCGCATTCAAAAGTATGTACTAATTTCCAAGGAATTCCTTTGGCGGTAAAATTGACACGCCCCTCATTATGCCTTCTCAGCCTACTATCCAGATCCTGAGTCTGTCCTACATAAAACTTACCTAGCGAATCGCTAAACAAAACATATACAACAAAGCTCATTTCCAATAGTGTGTTTGCGCCCCTCCCGCTGCAAGCGGGATGCGCTACCGGGCTGCGCTACATCCCGAAATGAGACTGAGCTGACTCAGATCCCGAACTCTTTGGGGTTGCAAATCTAGGAATTTTTGGAATACTGCCTATTCCAATTTGAAAAAAATTGAAACAGGCAGTAAATCTTTTATTTGCTAAATGGTTTCGTTCTGCCAATTTGGGTTCACGACCTCTTGCTTCCCTTTTCTGAACCACTTATCCCGCACACGCTCGTTTACATAATACATGCACGGAACCATGATCAATGTAAGTATCGTCGAGAATGTTAGTCCGAAGATGATGGTCCAGGCGAGAATGTTCCAGAAAATGGAGCTCGGGCCGCCGACAATGAGGTGCGGTTCGAGGTTTCTGAAAAGTCCTACGAAATCGACTGTTATACCCAATGCAAGCGGAACAAGACCGAGTACGGCTGCCGATGCTGTCAGCAATACAGGCGTTAACCTGATTGCTCCGCCTTCAATGATGGCTTCGCGCATCGGGTAACCCCGCCCGCGGAGCTCTTCTATAAACTCGATCAGCAGGATCCCGTTTTTCACCACAATCCCAGCCAGTGCAATGATCCCCACACCGGACATGATCACAGAGAAATCCTTTTTGAAGATGATAAAGCCGAGCAATACACCGATCAGTGATAACAGGATAGTGAAGAAGATAATGAATGGCTTCACAACCGAGTTGAACTGCGTGGCGAGGATCAGGTAAATCAGCAGGATCGCGGCACCAAATGCGGTTCCGAGGAACGCCATGGATTCGTTTTGCTCTTCCTGTTCACCACCCATTTTGATAATATAACCATTCGGAACTTCCATATCCTCAATCAATGCCTGAATTTGTCCCACGATTTCGTTGGCATTGTAACCCGGCAAAACGTCCGAGCCTAATGTTACGATCCGGCTTTGGTCCTGGCGGTTGATCTGGCTGAATGTTGTGGAATAATGAATGTTAGCCACCGACGTGATTGGAACCTGGCGCAATGCACCGCCCATATTCATGTCGCGGTAAACCACGTTCAGGCTCAAAAGCTTCTCAATTTGCTCGCGATCGTCTTTTTCAAGCCTTACCATGATCGGATATTCGTCCTTATCGTCGCGGAATTTGGAAACTTCCAGACCGAAAAGTGCGGTGCGGACGGCTAGGGCGATTTGCTGCGAACTAATGCCTTCGCGCTGAGCTTTTTCACGGTCGATGTCGATGACGATCTCTGGCTTGTTCGTTACCAAATCCGAACGCAGCTGGTCAATCCCTTCAATGCCCGATTGCTGTACTTTTTGCAAAACACTTTTTTCAAGCTTTTGAAGCACTTCAAAATCATCACCCGAAATTTCAATCGAAATCGGCTTACCCGTCGGTGGTCCGACAGCTTCGCGTTCTACCGAGATTTCTGCTCCCGGGATGCCTTTCACTGCTTCACGTATCTTGCGTAAAATGGCTTCTGATGAACGTCCGCCGCGTTCCGTTCCATAAACGAATGCTACGGTAACTTTCGATTTGTGCGGGGTTGCGGCGCGGTCTGGGTTGTAAGGGTCACCGGCGTTTTTACCCACGTTGGCAATTACCGAGTTCACCATATCCATGGCTTTTTCTTTTTCCAAAACATCAAAAACCTTCTTTTCAATGATCTTGGTCACAGAATCCGTCACACGCGCATCAGTGCCTATTGGCATTTTATTGTACACATACACATAATCCGGGTCACCGCTTGGGAAGAAAAGTACTTTGGGCTGCACAATGCCGGTCAGGACAAATGTGAAGATCAAAAGTCCGAATACAACTGCAATCGCGACAACCGGTCTCCATCCGCGCAACAGCCAGTCGATCAGCTTACGATAGTTGTTTTTCAAAGCTGGTAATAAGCGGTCCTGGAATGGAACAAGGATTCTTGGTGTCAGAATATAATGATTGAAAATCCAAAGGATCAGGATAAATACGAAGAAGTTACCCACACCGCGATCGATCAGATAACCGATGATGGCTGCCACTGCCAGGATAATCAATGGCCGACGGATTCCCTTGAAGCTGGTGTCATGCGCTTCCTTCTCATCATCATGGCGGCCCATGAACGAAACGGCGAAAACCGGGTTCATTACATAAGCCACAAACAGCGACGCTCCGAGCGTAATAATGAGCGTCAGCGGCATGAATTTCATGAATTCCCCGACTATGCCGGTCCAGAAAAGCAGCGGGAAGAATGGCGCAATGGTCGTTAATGTTCCGGAAAGTACGGGAATAAACACTTCACCCGCCGCCGCTTTTACTGCCTGCTGGATTGTCCAGTCTTTATGGTTGTTGAACAAGCGGTGCGTGTTTTCAATAACCACGATCGCATCATCCACCACAAGCCCGATCCCTAGCAGGAAGGCGAAAAGAACGATTGTATTCAATGTAAATTCGGTTCCTACCAGCGGCCCGATGATCGGCATCATTACAAAGGCAACCAATGCAGAAAGCGGTACGGAAAGTCCCACGAAAATCGCGTCACGTACACCCATGAAAAACATAAGCACCATTACCACGAAGATAAATCCAAGCACAACCGTGTTGATAAGGTCATGCAGATCAGCGCGCGTCTGAATGGATTGATCGGCTGTGATTTTTACATCCAATCCCGGAGGGAAGCGGTTTTCTTTAAAGTCGGCAATTACATTTTCAATTTTGTCGGCAGCGTCCACGAGGTTTTCACCGGAGCGTTTGATAACGTTCAACGTAATTACCGTTTTGTTGGCCAAACGTGCAAAATCCTGCTGTTCTTCAAAGTTGTCGGAAACCTCAGCTACGTCGCCCAGTCGAACGGTTGCGCCGGTTGCGGTGCGGATGCGAATGTTCGCCATATCCGCCACATTGGTATATTCCCCTTTTACACGAAGCGTCCTGCGCACACCCTGAACATTCAGTTCACCACCCGAAACGTTGATATTTTCACTCTGAATGGCACTTTGCACGTCGAAGAATGTCAGACCGGATGATTTCATGCGGTCCAGGTTTACATTGATCTGAATTTCACGGTTCAATGCACCCAAAATATCCACACGCGTAATTTCCGGCAATGCTTCAATTCCGTCCTGCAAATCTTCTGCGTATTGCTTCAACTGTTTCAGCGAGAAGTTACCCGCAATGTTCACGTTCATGATCGGGAACTCCGAGAAGTTCACATCCTGCGCCGTGGGGCCCGAATCCAGGTTTTGCGGCAAGTCGGTTTTAGCCTTGTCAATCGCATCCCTGACTCGCTGCAATGCGACCTCCACGGCCACATCCGGCGTAAATTCTACCAGGATTACAGAAACATCCTGCAATGCATTCGACTTGATCTTTTTAACACCATTCAGCGATTTCAGCTGCTTTTCGATGGGTTTGTTGATCGTGTTCTCAATATCCGCTGGCGCCGTTCCGAAGTAAATCGTGTTGATATAGATCTGCGGGATCTTGATATCCGGAAACTGCTCTTTGGGCAGGTTATTATAGACCATAAACCCGGCAAGCGTAATGATGAACGTAAAGATGTAAATCGTCGTCCGATTCTCTACGCACCAGTTGGTAAAGCCTAAGGTCTTATATTCTTCGAATTTCATAAATAGCTAATGTTGAATGAGATAAATAGCCCTTAATAGCTTATCGGCTGACCGTCGGAGACTTCCTGGTAACCCAATGTGATCAGCTGGTCGCCCGCGGTGAGGCCCGAAAGAATTTCAACTTTTCCGTTGTAGCTCAATCCCGTTTTCACCTCTTTTGCCTTGGCTACTTTCTTATTGCCTTCGGTTACAGCCACATATACAACATTTCCTTTTTCCGTGCTCTGAACATAATTCTGATCAATCGCCAATGCATTCTTGCTGATCGCATCATTGATCTGCACCTGCGCCATCATGTTCGGCTTAATGTCCTTGCTCGTTGGCAGATTGGCTTCAATCGTGAATGTGCGCGACAATGGGTCCACAGCCGTGCTTACGAAAGTGATCCTGGCTTTATATTCCTTTTTCAAATCCGGAAATTTCACGATCACTTCATCGCCTTTTTTCACGCTGGCAGCGTAAGTGTCAGATACTTTTGCGATTACTTTCAGATTGCTCAGATTCACAATCCTAACCACACCTACGCCCGGAGAAGCCATTTCTCCCACTTTCACATTGACCATATCTACAACACCGGCCATTGGCGACACAATGTTGGTCTGCGATAATTGTGCATTCAAAGTGCTCATCTTTCTTTCCAGAGCCTCTTTGTTGTTTTTGGCTTGCAGATATTGAATCTCCGTTCCGATCTTCTGGTCCCAAAGGTTTTTCTGCTTTTCATAGATTGTGTTGGCAAGCGACATTTGCGTTTTCAACTCCTCGATAGATTCCGTCAGAATGCTGTTGTCGATTTTACCAATAATGCCTCCGGCTTTCACGTAATCGCCTTCTTTAACATTCATAGCAACCACCACGCCACCGGATTTCGGAGTTACCAGCACATTATTTTTGGCATCAACCGTTCCCTGCAATTCTACATAATGACGGAATGTTTCAGCATTCAATGTATCAATGCTAACGGGTTTCACCTTTGCCTCGGCTGCCTTGTTCGGGTCCATTTTTGTGATCTCGATTTCCAGAGCCTTGATCTTTTTCTCAGTTTCCGAACGCTCCGCTTTCAGCTTGGCCAATTCTTCTTTTTTCCCTGCCACGCCTTCTTTCTTTTCTCCTCCGCCGCATGCTGAAAGCAGGACGGTCATGGCTGTAATAATTAAAATATGTCGTTTCATGATGTAGGTAAATAGCAGTTTCAAGTTTTGTTTCGTGTTAATGTGATGCTTATTTTTCAGTATAAAGTTCGCCTTTGGCTCTGCTCAGGTCCACTTTTGCGATCATCAGATCATACAATGCGGTGAAGTAATTGGTCTGCGCTTCTTTCAGGGAAGATTCCGCATTGATCACCTCAATGTTTGACCCAACGCCTTCTTTGTATTTGATTTTTGAAACCCTTACAATTTCCTCCGCCAGCGTCAGGTTGCGTTTCTGCGTTTCCAGGGTTGCAAATGCATTTTTAATGTTAATGCTCGCCTGGTTATTTTCCAGATCGATCGACTGTTTCAGCAGTGTCTGGCTGTTTTTGACCTTATCAATGGCGATCTTTTTCTGGTTGATCTGGTATCTTTTAGAAAAACCATCAAAAATCGGAATGTTCAGGTTCACGGTCAGCACCATGTTGTTGTACCAATTGTCGGTAAAAAGCTGCGAGAATTTATCATAACCGGCATTATATCCATATCCCACCGAAGCCGACAGGCTAGGCAGATATCCGCTCCTGACATTGCGAAGGTCCAGTCCGGCCAGTTTTTCCTGCGTGTTCAGCAATGAATATTCGATGCGGTTTTCATAATTAAGATCCGGGTTGCCAAGTTCTGCTCTCAGAGAATCCACATTAACCGCATTAATGTCGTCCGTCAGCTTAATCGGCTCATTAGCAGGCATTCCCATTTGGTATTTCAATAAAGCATAGCTAAGCTCGATCAGGTTCTGCACTTTCTGGCGCTCGGTTTGCAGGTTATTGATCTGCACTTCCAAACGGTTAACATCCAGAAGCTCCACAAATCCGCTGGCATTCATCGCTTTGGTCTCACGCATCAGTGAATCCACGCGCGAAATGTTCAGATCCAGGAGCTTGGCACGTTCCTCCGCAACTTGTGCGGAATAATAGGCCTTGGTAACCGACTCAGCCACTTGCACTTTCGAAGAAGTAGTCGATTTCTGCGCCAGCTCACGATAGGTTGCCGCGGCTTTTAGACCAATAAAATAAGAACCGTTGAAAATAAGCTGGTTCAGATTGGCAGAAGCCGAACCTTGCCACGGAATCCCGAATTCAACCGCAGCGGGAGGCGCGTCGGCAGGAGCTGTCGGATCAAACGCATTGGCAGGAAGGAAAAACCGGGGGATAATAATGTTATTGGTCACCGAAACGGCCGCACTCAACTGAGGCAATCCCGCCGCCCTGATTTCACCAATTCTTGCTTCCGCAGAAAGGGCATCCAACTGTGCATTTTTAATGTTCAAATTATGCTTGACCGCATAATCGACGGCTTGTTCCAGGGAGAAATCCTGCGCGCGGAGCGGACCGAAGGCGAGTAAAATCGCCAGCAACATCAGGCTGCGGCGTATTATTTGTTCATTTTTCATGGGTATTGATTTCAATTGCTGATCTGTCTTTTATGGTGTGGTAATATTCAAATCCTTTTTCTGATAAAATTCCTCTCAAAAAGTGGAGCAGGAACTGCATTTGGGTATGCATCATACTGAATTTTTTTTGTGGAAAAACGGTCGGGTCGAAAGCCAGCACAATTTGTTCTATGCGGAGCAACGCAAGAATATCCACATCGATATCAGGTCGGTAAAGGCCCTGCTCAATGCCACTTACGAGGTTTTCGCGGATATTTTTGAGCAGAAACTCATGCTTATACGTTTCAAATTGCTCCCATGCCTTCGGGTAATATTTTTTCAGATCATATAATAAGGCCGGGTTCATTTCAGAAAGCGTGTTCTGCATTTGCGTCGATGAATGCATGATCTGCTCGATTGGATTGGCTGCTTTTTCTTCCAGTTTCTCAATCTCACACTTCTGATCCATGATTTCTTTCTGGATTACCAATGCCAGAATGGCCTCTTTGTCGGAATAATGCTGGTAAATGGTCCGTTTTGAAATCCCCAGATCTTTGGCAATATCATCCATGGTAACGCTCTTGATTCCATAGCGCCAGAACAGACTTAGGGCTGATTTTATAATTCGCTCTTTCACAAAGCAAATTTGAAATATTAGCTCGAAATAAACTAAGAAAACTTTGAAAATGCTGAAAGTTTTCTGTCGTTCCCTATGTGCTTGCATTCAGACGGTTATAATAGCATATCAGCACTGAGAAGCTCAAAAGTAGGTCCGTATTGTCCGTTTGACCAATCAAAAACTTATTAAGCGGAAAATTTCAGGTATGAACTTGGCAAATACCCAGATAAAATGCGCCGGTGAGGGAATGATTTACATCTTGCTGATGTTTGGAAATGACACATATTCTGACCAATTTTCGGGTCTTTTGTCTTAGTTATTAACTTCCAATTCACTAATTGCTATCGCGACAAACAAATCAATGAAAAGCTACATTGACCTGATTCAGCAGACATTCGAGTTTCCTACAATGGAGTTCAATGTTGATAATAATGAGTTGCTGTTCAACAATGTACCACTGATGGATATCATCAAAGAACATGGTACGCCGTTAAAAATCAATTATTTGCCGAAAATAGGGGAGCATATCGAGAACGCAAACATGTTTTTTCGGAATGCTTTCAAAAGACATAATTATAAAGGAAGCTACACTTATTGTTATTGCACCAAATCTTCGCATTTCAGCTTCGTGCTGGAAGAGGCTTTGAAGCATAATATACATCTCGAAACTTCTTCGTCTTTTGATGTTCCCATTATCCGCGAATTGTATCGCCGGGGTAAGGTAACCAAAAACACTTACGTGCTTGCCAATGGTTACAAGCTGCCACGTTACACGCAGTATCTCAGCGAGTTGATCAACGAAGGGTTCAATGTTATCCCCATTTTGGATAACCTCAAAGAAATTGAATCATACGAACAGCAGGTTACAGCCGATACGGTCAATTTTGGGATGCGTATTGCTACGGATGAGGAGCCGAATTTTGCTTTTTATACGTCGCGTCTGGGGATCCGTTATAATGATGTGCAACAGCTTTATAAGGAAAAAATTGAACCGAATCCTCGGTTTAAGCTCAAAATGCTGCATTTCTTTATTAATACGGGGATTAAGGACAGTGCTTATTACTGGAGTGAATTAACCCGGTTTATGTTCAAATACTGCGAAATGCAGAAAATTTGTCCTGAGCTGGATTCCATCGACATTGGTGGCGGGTTGCCAATCCAGACTTCTTTGCAGGCTGGCTACGATTATCAGCAGATGATCGACGAGATCATTGAGAACATTCAGTGGATCTGCAACAAGAACAATGTGCCTGTTCCACATATTTTTACGGAATTCGGCAGTTATACTGTGGGTGAAAGCGGCGCGGTGATTTATGAAATCATTGACAAAAAGCTGCAAAACGATAAGGAGCTTTGGTATATGATCAACGGCTCGTTCATTACGCAGCTTCCCGACTCCTGGGGCATGAACCAGAAATACATCATGCTGCCAATCAATAACTGGGATAGTCCTTATCAAAAGGTCAATCTCGGTGGATTAACGTGTGATTCGCAGGATTTCTACAACAGCGAAATGCACAGCGCTGACTTGTATATGCCGATTTTTGAAGAAGATTCGGAAAAACAATACATCGGATTCTTCCATACCGGCGCTTACCAGGAATCTCTGGGAGGTTATGGCGGCATTCAGCATTGCCTGATCCCGGCCCCTAAACACGTTTTGGTGGATAAGGACGAAGATGGCAAGATTGTAACGCGCGTTTTTGCAGAAGAGCAGAACAGCGATTCGATGCTTAAAATTTTAGGCTTTAAAGAAGAATCGTTTGTGGTTCCTGAAAAGAATGTCGGAACGGAAATGCAGCCGATTGACGAAGAGGAAGAATTGGTCGAAACAAAAATCTGACCTTTGATATAAAGTTCTTTGAATGAGTTCGTTATTAGTCCAACTAAAACGCTCATTCAAAGAATTATTTTTTATATTTTTGCGGTGACAAAATTTTACACGAACAGGAAAATGAAAAAGTTATTACTTCTCCTTACTATTTGCGGTTCGCTTGCATTTGCATCTTGCACCAAACATGCTTGCCCGGCTTACGGTTCTACGCAGAAAATTACGCAGCCGGTCGCAGCTGAAAGAGTCTAAATTTTACCTTCCAGGATTATTTTAGCTGCCTCAAATAAACTTACAGCAGCAAAATCGCCAGTTGAAGCTTCATTTTCGGGAACAATCTGAATTGTTCTCACACCCGCATTTTTCCCAGCCTCCATATCCCTGTCACGGTCCCCGATCATCCAGGACTGTGTTACGTCTATATTATATTTCGCAATCGCCTTTTCCAGCATAAGGGAACCCGGTTTTCTGGAAAGCGAAACGCCTGAAACGCTCGGGTGATAAGGCGAGAAATAAAGGTCGTCCAATGCATTATCGGAGACTTTTTGCATCGCTTGGTGGATCGCATGAACATTAGCTGCCGTGTAAAGCCCTTTTGCAATCCCCGCCTGATTCGTCACCACAATGAGCAGAAATCCTGCTTTCTTAAATGCTTTAAGCGCCTCTGGAACGCCTTCGGGAATCACCAGTTTTTCCAGTTCGTATAAATAATCCGGGCAATCCTCATTCAGCACTCCGTCGCGGTCGAGGAAGATGCATTTTGTTTTGGGTAAAGACATAAAAAGGAGTGACTAGGAAGAAAATTCTTTAACCGATTCGATGAAACAACGCACCTTATCAGGATCAGTGTCCGGGTAAACCCCGTGGCCCAGGTTAGCGATATAACGCTGTGTGCCAAATTGTTGCACCATATTTTTAACCTCTTTCCGGATCTGGTCATATGAAGCATACAGCACGCAGGGATCCAGATTTCCCTGCAACGTTTTATTAGGAATCAGCTCGCGCGACTCGGCAATGTCCATGTTCCAATCCAGGCCAACCACTGCGCAATTCAGCTCACTAATCGCCTTCCGTGCGAAGAATGCGCCTTTGGCAAAAACTGTAACGGGCACTTCATCAATGGCGTCACAGATCTGCTTGATATAGGGCAAAGAAAATGTGTTGTATTGCTCAGGAGATAGGATACCGGCCCAGGAATCGAAGATCTGGACCAGGTTAGCGCCTGCTACAACCTGCGCTTTGAGGTAAGCAATGGTGCTATCCGTTATTTTTTGAAGTAGTAAATGCGAGAATTCAGGATCCGCGTAAAGGTGTTTTTTTGCAACCGAGAATGTTTTGGAGCCTTTGCCTTCTGTCATGTAACAGAAAATCGTGAATGGGGCGCCCGCGAAACCGATCAGGGGAACACGTCCGTATAAGCCTTCTTTTGTGAGCTTAATAGCGTCCAAAACATATTTCAAATCCGTTTCCGGCTCCGCAATGTGCAGTCTGTCAAGATCTTGAATCGTATGAACCGTTGCCGGGAAAATCGGCCCGCTTTTTTCTACCATTTCATAAGGCAGCCCCATCGCTTCGGGAATCACCAGAATGTCAGAAAAGATGATGGCTGCGTCAACGCCCAATAAATCAACGGGTTGCAATGTAACCTCAGCCGCCATTTCCGGCGTTGTAGCCAGCTTGATAAAACTTCCGGCCGTCTCGCGAACGGCCCTGTATTCAGCCAAAATCCGGCCCGCCTGCCGCATCATCCAAACAGGCGTGCGTTCTGTTTTCTCCCCACGCGCCGCCCGAAGCAAAAGATCATTTTTCAATTCCATGCGGCAAAGTTAGGCAGAAAGCGGCAAGCCCACACCTTAATTTGTCAAGAAAAGTGCATCAACTACAACCGCTCGAAATTGCTGCTTCTGGAAGTGCAGCGAAAGGCAAATGGCCGTCGCTCTCGGCAAAGCTTTCTAATCTCCTGCCAGCGTTTAATGATCTGTTCAACCATTTCCCAATAATGGTAGCCGTTTTTGGAAGGAGGGCTTAAAAAAAAGACACCAACCTGATGTTCTTTAAAAAGCCTTCGCTGACTTTTTGTTCTGTGAATGTTCAGGTCTTGCGTAATGACTACTGCACCTTCAGCACCGATTTTAGGCAACCATTCCTCGTCCAAAGCACCTTTGCCAAAGACACTTACAATGGAAACAACCTCAAAGTCGGAACCAAGCGGTTTTTCTAAAATATCCAATGCAGATGCGATGTGTGGGGAGATGTTTTCGTCTATATAAATCCTGGTCATGCCGCGTGCTGATGATAGGAAATCGCATCTTTCACCTGCGCCTGGGTCAAGTCATAAAGTCGTTGGATCACTTCAACTGGCTCGCCACCGCGGAATAAATTGAAAACACTTTCGGAGAGAATATTGGTAGTGCCAATCACAGGCTGCCCGAACTGCCTTTTCGGATCAATTACAATGCTATGGTCTTTTCCTAGCGGAAAAAATCGCTCAGCAAGGTTGTTTTTGTTAAAATCTATTTTCTTGCAAAAAGGCTCAAAAACCTCCTTAATAGTTATCTGTAAAGTCTCGTCAGCCTTGATTATTTCACCGACTTTACCCGTAAACAATACGTGACGGCCGTCGGTAAATATATTAGACTTCGCAAATGGATATTGCGTTTCAAACGTTTCGCTTAGCACATTGTGAGCCTTAATGATCTTTTGCGTGGTCACACCTTCCTGCCTAAGCTGGTAAAATGCGAAGAACTCAATTAATGTATAGAAGTTCGTCACCAATTCACTTCCTGAACCGCTGGAAAACGGTTGTTGATGATGCCCTGCAAATTGATTGTTCCAATATTCTTTAAGCCACCTTCTGACCTTCGGCTGAGGCAGGTTTAATATGGAGGAAATATCAGGAACGGTGTAAAGACCAGTTCCTAACCCAAATGTGGCTTGATTTTCGTAGGTCATTTTTTAAGAAATAGTGTGAAAATTGGTCTAAGTATTATCCAAACTTAAACCAATTTATAGACAATCCACATTTTGTGCGCACAGACTTTTCAAGCGGCATATCAAAACCTAAAATTCACCCCAACCAGAAAATTCCTGCCGGCTTGCGGGAAGTAGAAATTCTCCTGCGTTAATGCGCCGCCTGCGAAATATCCGTACGTATATCCGTTGGATTCGTATTTTTCTTCCAGCACATTATTGACCAGCAAATTGAAGGAAATCTCTCTCGCCCAAGTTGGTCTGATCGTCCAGGAAAGGCGGACGTCATTGGTAAAGTAAGCGTCCAGCTTGCGGGTTTCAGATGATGTGTTATCCAGATATTGCTTGCTTACGTATTTGCTTAGCAATGCCAGTTCCAGGTCTTTTCTGATAATGTAAGTCAGCTGGCTTCCGGCTATGGCGTTGGGCGAAAAGGAAATGTCGGATTTTCCGTGGTTGATCATGTTGTAATCGCCGGTGTCGTAATTGATGACATACTCGGTGAAATTATTGATCTTGTTTTGGCTGAATGTTGCGTTTACATTCCATTTCAAGGTTTTGCTTAGTGCAATGGCACCTTCCAGCTCGATGCCCATGCGGTAACTTTTTGGCACATTTACTCGGATAGCGTTGCCCACGTCATTGATCTGGCCGGTCAATACGAGTTGATTTTTATAAGCCATCAAATAATAGTTCGCCGAGAAAGCCCAGATGCCGCGCTGCGTTTTGAAACCCGCTTCCACATTCTGCAGTTGTTCGCTTTTTGGAAATAAACCAGCCGTCGATGAAGTAAAATCGTCCCGGTTAGGCTCACGGTTTCCTACGCTATAAGACGCATAAACCGAACTTTGATCCGCCAACTGATAGGTTAAGCCTGCTTTTGGATTAAAAAATGAATAGGCCTCATCCGTTGCCAGGGCGATCTGATCATTGTCCGTTCCCTTAATGTTGTGACTCACATTTCTGAACTGCAAATCGGCGAATGCATTGAGTTTGGGCGTCAGCTGATAGTAAACCTTTCCGTAAATGTTAAAATCCTTCTTAATGCCTTTGCTGTAATAATATTGATGGTCGTTTTCAATGTTCCCGGCATTGCGCGCCCACACAATTCGGCCATAATGGTCGCCGTCATATTTGTTATAACCGCCGCCAAAGCTTGCAGTCAGCTTTTTAAAACTGTTGTATTCCAATGAAAATGTAGAGCCGTAAAAGTAATTATCCAGCCAGCGGCGACGGATCAGATCCGTGCTCGTAAGCGTATCCTGGCCGATAACCACATTGGGCAAATTGTAATTGCTGTAATCGTCGCCCATTCTGGATTGCTCATAATAACCCAAGCCGCGAACCAGAAATGCATTGAGGTTAAAGATCCATTTATCGCTCAGATTATGCGATGAAACGATCTGGTAATGGTCCTGGCGGTAATTATCCACCTCATTTTTATAAGTGTAAGAATTGTAAGTCCGGTTATCCGAATCGAGCAGGTTCTGCGCATCTTTTTCGCCCAGACCATTGCGATCAATATAGCTCAAAACGCCTTCCCGATCGCCGCGCAACTTGGCTTCCGGCACGCCATTCCAGGATTGGTAAGTCCGCTCGTTGCCCGAAAACACATTTACCCGCACAAAACTCTTTTTACCAAAAAAGCCTCCTGACAAATAATAAGAGTGCAATTCCGAAGAAGCCCGGTCCACATAACCATCCGACGACACCCGCGATAGTCTCGCATCAAAGGTGAATTTATCCTTAATCAGCCCGGAACCGACTTTCAATGTGTTTTTGAATGTATTGAATGAGCCATAAGAATTGTTCAGCTCCGCATAAGCTTCCTCGCGGAATGCATTTGTATTAATGTTCACCGAAGCACCGAAAGCCCCAGCGCCATTGGTAGAAGTGCCCACGCCACGCTGGATTTGAATGCTGCTAACCGACGAAGCAAAATCCGGCATATTAACCCAAAAAACACCCTGACTTTCGGCATCATTGTAAGGAATCCCGTTTACCGTCACATTGATGCGCGTCGCATCCGAGCCGCGTATGCGGATGCCCGAGTAACCGATGCCCGCACCCGCATCACTCGTGCTCACGAGCGAAGGCGTGAAGTTGAGCAGAACGGGTAAATCCTGTCCAAGATTTTGTTTATCAATGGCTTCGGCAGAAACCGTGCTGTATGCCATGGCCGATTTGTCGTTGGCGCGGGTGGCGTTAATGATCACTTCATCCGCCTGGAAAGTGCTTTTGGAAAGCCTTATTTCCAATTGGTTTTCGGATGAAAGGGGCAGTTTTTGAGTTTGGTAACCGATGTAGGACACTTCGAGGGCGGCGATGTTCTCTGCAATGTTCTTTAAGCTGAAATTTCCTGAACCATCGGTCTGCGTGCCGCGGATTTCGCCTGCTTTGATGGTTGCGCCGGGCAGTGGTTTTCCATCTTCCGCATCGGTAACGCGGCCGGAAATGGAGCGTTGCGCGAACGCAGAACGGAATGGTAATGTGCTGATTATGAATATAAACAGATAGGTAGTAACATTTCGCATTGCGATTTTTGGGTTACAACAGGCAGGGGCCACCTATCAAATGGTTGCTTTTTCTCTCCCTACGCCGGCATTACCCGGATCAGGTTCATGGGTTTGATCTCAGCCCGTTCGGTAGGGCACCCCTTGAGATTATCCTGCAAAGCTACGCCACAACAGCGGATGATTCAAGCTTTGTTAATTTATTGTTTTCTTCTCGACCAATTTTCGGGATTAAGACTTGTATGCAAAACGGCAATGATCAAAATCGTCCTTTCCTTCTCGTTGACCTGAAAATGGATCATAAATGGAAAAACATCCAGAACGGCTGTGCGGACGTCGCTATAACGAGCTGGATATAGCTGCGGGTTTTCGGAAATTCGTTTGACTTTGCTCCTGACAAATCGCAGGAATCGCTTGCCCAGATCGGCTTGCTGCTCGTTATACCAGATGGCTGCGTCCTGAATGTCTTGTTTTGCTAGGGGAAGGATTACAGGTTTGTACATTAAAAATTGTTTTCAATGTCATCTATTGCCTGATCAAAATCCAGTGTTTGGCTACGATCACTTTTGAAGTTTGCCAATCTGTCGGAAACAACGTTTTTGTGCCACTGCGGGATGTTATTGGCTTCTTCTTTCTCAATTTCCGAATATTTGCTTTTCAACGCATTCCAATCGTTAATTGGGATAAAAACACCTGTTGTGATGCCCTGGCTGTCTGAAATATATTGGATATTCATAGTCTGATCAGTTTATGAAAGAATCAGTTCAACATTTAAAACTGAACTCTGCGCTTTACAAACATAAACATTTTAAAAGTCAGCCAGTCAATGCTGTATTTTCCTAAACTTCATCTTCTTTTCCTTATTTTTACATATCATATAAAACCAACCTGACTACCCCGAAAATTACCATGACGAACTATACAGACACAATTGAATTGAATGCTTCGCGGGCGGCGATGGACCTGGAATATCGCTATGGGGCGCATAATTATAAGCCGATGCCAGTCGTGCTGGAACGCGGGCTGGGTGTGCATGTGTGGGATGTGGAAGGAAAACGATATCTGGATTTTCTGTCTGCTTACAGTGCTGTGAGTCAGGGACATTGTCATCCGAAAATTGTAGAGGCGATGGTTGCGCAGGCGCAGAAGCTGACGCTTACTTCGCGGGCTTTTTATAATGATAAGCTGGGTGAATGTGAGAAATTTCTTTGTGAGTATTTTGGCTTTGATAAAGCATTAATGATGAATTCCGGCGTGGAAGGCGGGGAAACGGCATTGAAGCTGACGAGAAAATGGGCTTATAAAGTAAAAGGAATTGAGCCCAATAAGGCCAAAACGATTTACGCTTCGGGCAATTTCTGGGGAAGGACATTGGCTGCGATTTCTGCTTCCACGGACCCTTCGAGCACGAATGATTACGGGCCGTTTTTGCCAGGTTTTGAAATAATCCCTTTTGATGATCTCGAAGCATTGGAAAATGCATTTAAATCCGATCCGAACATTGCAGGTTTTATGGTCGAGCCGATCCAGGGCGAGGCTGGCGTCGTAGTTCCTCAGGAGGGTTATCTCAAAGGCGTCCGGGACCTTTGTACCAAATACAATGTGCTTTTCATCGCCGACGAAGTGCAAACTGGCATCGGGCGAACAGGAAAGCGTCTTGCCTGCGATTGGGAAGGCGTGAAGCCGGACATTCTGGTGCTTGGAAAAGCACTTTCAGGAGGTGTAATGCCCGTTTCAGCAGCATTGGCGGATGATGAAGTGATGCTGACGATAGCGCCGGGCGAGCACGGTTCGACATATGGCGGAAACCCTCTGGCTTGTGCCGTCACGGTGGCGGCTTTGCAGGTTGTTATTGACGAAAATCTGGCGGATAATGCTGAGAAAATGGGCCAGCTTTTCAGAAACAGAATAATGGATTTACAAAAGCAATGTTCTCTGATTGAAGTCGTTAGAGGAAAGGGTCTTTTGAATGCGATCGTGATCAATGATACGGAAGACAGCCACACGGCCATGGATCTTTGTTACAAAATGATGGAAAAAGGGTTGCTCTGCAAGCCGACGCATGGTAACAAAATCCGCTTTGCGCCACCTTTGGTCATCAATGAAGAACAAATGAATGAGGCTTGTGACATTATAGAGCAGGTATTTTTAGAAAATGCGTAGCCGTTTATGAAAATAAAACTATTTCTGGCCATCCTGCTGACAAGTGCGGCGGTGATTTCTTGCAAAGAAAAAAACGTAGATCCCGCGACTGAAACGGAGACGAATCAGTGGATTTATGATAACATGAAATATTGGTATTACTGGAATGATGACATGACCACCAAACCGGATTATACCAAAGATCCCGCCTCGTTTTTTGAATCATTGCTTTATAAATACGACGCCACGTTGCGGCCCGACGGCGACCGGTTTTCCTGGATACAGGAAAGCGCCGAGGAGCTGGAAGCGTCCCTGGGGGGCCAGTCGAAAGCATCCGGGATGGAATATAAGCTGACTTATTTACCAACAGGCAGCCAGAATGTGATCGGCGTGGTGCTTTATGTGCTGCCCGATTCCCCTGCGGCGAAAGCGGGCTTCAAGAGGGGCGATATTTTTAACAGCATTAACGATCAGAAACTTACGGGCAGCAATTACAGCAAACTACTGAATTCGCAGGAGAAGCTCACTTATACATTGGCAACGCTCTCCGCCGATGGTGTTTTGACGGACGGCACAACCAAGCGTGAAGTCACGCCGGTGGTGTTGCAGGAAGATCCCGTTTTCTTCGACACGCTTTACAACATTGGCACAAACCGGATCGGCTATGTGGTTTACCATCAGTTTATTCCAGAGCCTTACCAAGCCGACAACAAGCAATATGACAAGAAGCTGGATGCTATTTTTACCAAATTCAAAGATGCGAATGTCAATGCGTTGATCGTTGACTTGCGCTATAATCCGGGTGGTTATGTGAGTTCAGCGACCAACTTTGCGAGTCTTATCGCCAAAGCGACGGCCAGCGATATTTTTTATTACAAAGAATACAACACGGAGGTTACGGAGACAAACATGAAGAAATTCGGTGAAACTTATTTCTATGACAAGTTTGCCAGCAAAAGCCAGAACATTGGTAATCAGCTGAATGACGTGGTTTTCCTGGTGTCGTCACGCTCGGCTTCCGCGAGTGAGTTGCTGATCAACGGCTTGAAACCTTATATGAATGTGACGCTCGTTGGCGGGAAAACGGTTGGCAAGAATGTGGGTTCGGTGACGTTGACGGATTCCAAAAAGAAAGTGAAATGGGGCTTGCAGCCTATTGTTTCAAAATCTTTGAATAAGGATAAAAAGTCGGATTACAGCGTCGGTTTTACGCCGGACATTGCGGCGAGCGAGGGCAACCTGCTTTATCCTTACGGGAATCCCAAAGATCCGTTGCTGGGTGAGGCGCTTTTCAAGATCACCGGAAACCGCATTGTCAGACAAAAAAATGCCCGCACAGTGCAGGAGGAAGAGGATCAGGAGATTATATCGACAATAAGCCGGAAAGCAGGCGGCAGCAATATGTTCTATGATAAATAGATTTCCGAGGGCACAGTTTTTGTAATTAATGCTGCAAACAAACATTAAACTAAACTGAGCTTTATGGGAATCATAACATGGATCATCGTCGGCCTCATTGCGGGCGCAATTGCAAAAGCCATTCACCCAGGAAAAGATCCGGGCGGCTTTATCGTCACCATTTTGATTGGTATCGCGGGTGCAGTCATAGGTGGCTGGATTTCTTCCATGCTGGGCTACGGAACAGTGGATGGTTTCAATATCGGAAGTCTTTTTATAGCGATTTTGGGGGCGGTAATTCTGCTCTTTATTTATAGAAAGTTTAGCACGAGGTCTTAACCGGCTTATCCTGAAATGTATGGTGGAGGAACATGTTCAAACTGTTCTCCCACCATTTTTTATTGCTATTTTTACAAATTGCAATGCGAATGCAATGCGGATGCAATGCCGATGAAATGCCAAAGTTCCTAACTGATTGACTCATGAAGCTGGTTAACGATATGACTGTCTGGTTTTTGAAGCGACGCTTCGAAAGGATCGAGCAGTTTATGAAAAACCCGATTGAAACCCAGGAGCGCGTTTTTTCTGAATTAATTGAAACCGCGCGTTATACGGAATGGGGGAGTAAATACAATTATGGCCAGATCCGGAATGTCAAAGAGTTCCAGGACCAGGTGCCCGTTTCAACTTACGAAGAAATTTATCCCTATATTGAACGCGTCCTGCGGGGTGAGCCGAATGTGATGTGGCCGTCGCAGATCGACTGGTTCTCAAAGTCTTCCGGGACTACCAATGCAAGAAGCAAGTTCCTGCCCGTTTCGCCCGAAGCGTTGGAAGAATGCCATTACGAAGGCGGTAAGGATATGATGACATTGCTCATCAATAACCGGCCTGATACGCGGGTTTTTGATGGTAAAGGTTTGTCGATAGGGGGCACATTGCATGCCAATCCATTTGATGACTATACCCAAATTGGCGACGTTTCGGCGGTTATTATGCAAAATCTGCCTTCCTGGGCCGAGTTTATGCGAACGCCACCACTGGATGTTGCCTTAATGGATCATTGGGAAAGCAAATTGGAAAAAATGGCGTCTATATGCTCGCAGGAGGATGTAACAAGCATTCTCGGTGTTCCAACGTGGACCATTGTGCTGCTGGACCAGATTCTCGAACTGACGGGCAAGAAAAATATGCTTGAAGTGTGGCCCAATTTCGAGGTTTTCGTCCATGGCGCGGTTTCTTTTGAGCCATACAGGGATCTCTTTATGACCAAATATTTCCCTTCCGACCAAGTGTTATATCTCGAAACTTACAGCGCTTCCGAAGGGTTTTTTGCCATCCAGGACGACGTAAATCGCGTTGGAGAAATGCTGTTAATGCTGGATTATGGCATTTTTTATGAGTTCGTTCCCGTGGAAGAAGTCGGTAAGCCGCATCCGAAGGCGTTGCTTTTGGATGAGGTTGAGATTGGTAAAAATTACGCGCTGGTTATTTCTACAAATGCCGGCTTATGGCGCTATCTGATTGGGGACACGGTGAAATTTACTTCAACTTATCCATTCAGGTTAAAAGTAAGTGGCCGGACGAAGCATTTTATCAATGCATTTGGTGAGGAGGTGATTGTGGAGAATGCGGATTATGCAGTTAAAATAGCAACTCAAAAAACCGATTCGCTGGTGGCGAATTACACAGCCGGGCCTGTTTACATGGGCGACGGCTCGCGCGGAAGGCACGAGTGGATCATTGAATTTACCAAAGAGCCCGACGACCGCGAACATTTCATCGCCTTGCTCGACGAAGCGTTGCGCGAAGTTAATTCGGATTACGACGCCAAACGATACAAAGATATGGCGCTGCTGATGCCCAAAGTCCATTTTGTTCCATCGGGCACATTCTATGCCTGGATGGGAAAACTCCACAAGCTGGGCGGACAAAACAAAGTTCCAAGACTAAGCAACAGCCGGGAATATCTGGATGATCTGCTGGCAAGTTTATAGCACATGATCCCTATTTATCTCAAAATCAAAGGTCTGTATTCCTACCAGACCGAGCAGGAAATCCATTTTAATGCGTTAACGGACGCATCATTGTTCGGGATTTTTGGCGCGGTAGGAAGCGGAAAATCATCCATACTTGAAGCAATCACATTCGCCTTGTACGGGGACACCGAGCGGCTCAATAGCAAGGGCGACGACCGCACGTACAACATGATGAACCTCCGTTCTGATGAGTTAGCCATTGATTTTGAATGCATTGCAGGGAAAAATGGAGATCGTTACCGTTTCACCGTTCGGGGAAAACGGAATAGTAAAAATTTCAAAGACGTAAAAACCTTCGACCGTCGCGGCTATGTGTGGCAGGACGAAAACTGGGTGCCGCTTCCGGAAAATGAGAATGCAGAAACGATCATTGGCCTGAGCTATGACAATTTTCGGCGCACAATCATTATTCCCCAGGGCCGTTTCCAGGAATTCATCGAGCTGCGCGACGCCGACCGGACGCGGATGATGAAAGAGCTTTTCCAGCTCGAAAAATATGATTTGAGCCGGAATGTAGGTTCATTAACCAAGCAAAATGACCTCGCCATGTCCAATGTGGACGGCCAGCTGACAGGCGTAGGCGAAGTGACGGGCGAAATGGTGGCAGCGGAAGAAAAGCGTCGGGACGAAGTCAGGCTTGAAATCCAGAAAGTAAGCGAAGAACTACGCATCCAAACCGAACTGGAAACGGCATTTCAAAAACTGAAATTGACCGCTGAAAAAGTTAGGTTGCTGCAAACGCAGCTGCAAACATTAGAAGCCGAGCGTCCGGTTATGCTGGAACGGGAGGTAATGTTGAAGATCTTCGAAACGTGCTCTATTCATTTCAAATCCATTTTAGATCAAAAAAATACATTGAATGCGGGTATTGCCCGGGATCAGAAAATAGTTGAAAACAACAAAATACGCCTGGACGAGCTCACAAAGCTGGCCGAAAAACAACAGGAGTTACTAACCCGCCTGCAACCGCAATACGAAAAACGTGAAGAACTGCTTGATACGGCGGATGAGCTGGAGAAGATCATTCAAATCATTGATAACAGGGTTTCTGCGGAAAAAAGGAAAGAAGCGTTAACGCGTGGAAATGAGCAACTGAAAGAAAAAGAAGCATCCATAACCCGCTTAACCAAACAAAAGCAGGAAAAGGAATCTGAAAATGAGCAACGTAAAAATGCCCTTTCGGACATTCAGGAAATCAGTGAGATCAAGGCCTGGTTCACGACTTGCGATGCATTAATTGAAAAGCGGCAATCCGTAAAAACCGAGGCGGAAACATTGCAGGCGGACATTACTGCCCAGCAACAAATGTTAATTGCGAAAATCGACGACATTAATGCCAAATTCCAGCTTAATCTTGCTGAAAATGCTACACTAGAAGCTTTTCAGCAGTCTATCCAAACATTTTTAACCCACTCAGAAGCAGAAACGAGGGATAAAAACCGGGAGCTGCTTTCGCTTCATACCAAACTCGCATTGCATCGATATGCAGGCGCGATTGTGGACGGCGAACCTTGTCCACTGTGCGGATCGGAGCATCATCCGGCTGTTTTGCATGCGGATCATGCTGTTAGCGAGAACATTATAGTTGCGGAAGGCGTACTTGCAACATTAGCCGCGCAGGAAAAAGCCATCCGTACATCCCAGGCGCCGGTTGAAAGAATTTACAATCAAATCGACAATCTCGAAAAGCTGAAAGCGACCATTAAGCAGCGCTGGACGGACGCAAAAGTGCAGATTGAAGCACATGAGAAGCTTTTTGTTTGGAATAAATTTGATAAAAATGATCGTGCGGGTTTTGAAAAGCATTTTACAGAGATTACTAAAAATCAGTCTGAAATAAAGGAGGCGGACGCGGCGATTAAGGCTTTGTCTTTGAAAATTGAAACGGAGAATCTTGAAAAAACGGAGAAGATTGAGAAGCCGTTGCAAAGTTTGAAAGATGAAATCCTGCGCTTTGAAAACACAGTTCTAACATTGGCAGGCCAACTTCAAAAGGTCAATTTGCGCGAATTTGAAGATCAACCGAAAGCAGCAATTTTAGAAAAAATTACAGCCTTCAAAAGCAGTTATAAAGAAATTACCAGCCTGTTTGAAAAATCAGAAAAGGATCTTGATGAAGTGCAGAAAGAAAAAGATGTGCTCTCCGGTGCCCAGCAGACATTAAAAACAACATTGGATTCCAGTCAGCGCGACCTCGCTGAATTGCAAATCACTGTGGAGGCGCAGTTAAGAGCATTCAATTTTGAATCCGACGATCAGGTGAAATCGATTTTGCAAAAGCCTATTCAGATTGAGTCCGAAAGAAAGGCGATTGAGACATTTAAATATGCTCTGGATACGACTTCACGGGATCTGGACAATCTTTTAAAGGAAAATACGGAGCAGCAATACGATCCTGAGCAGCACGAAACGGTCATTAAGGCAAAAGAAACATTAACTGAAAACCTCAATGCATTCCGTAAAGAAGAAGGCGGATTAGACCGGCTACTGAAAAAAATGGCCGAAGATCTGGCTAAAAAAGCAGCATTACTAACTGAAAAAGCCCGTTTGCAATTACGAAAAGAACATCTGGACGATCTTACCAAGCTGTTCCGTTCCAGCGGTTTTGTGGATTATGCATCCAGCATTTACCTCCAAAATCTCATCCAGGCCGCCAACCATCGCTTCCATCAAATGACGCATCAGCAGCTGCATCTGGAATTGGGCGAAGGCAACAGTTTTTGGGTCCGCGATTTGCTCAACGGCGGACATCTGCGCTTGCTGAAAACATTATCAGGCGGCCAGAAATTTCAGGCCGCGCTGTCATTAGCATTAGCCCTTGCCGATCACATTCACGTCAGGAACGGTTCGAAGCATAATTTCTTCTTCCTGGATGAAGGCTTTGGCTCGTTGGATAAAAATGCATTGCAAACTGTTTTTGAAACCCTGAAATCGTTGCGGAAGGAGAATCGGATAGTTGGCATCATCAGCCATGTGGAAGACCTGCAACAGGAGATTCAAACGTATCTGAGCATTCAAGAGACCGAGGAAGGAAGCCGGATTATGCCCAGTTGGAAGTGATAAATCCCAGAGGGATGAAATATCGGTAGCAAATAAAGCGAATGAACGAACATCAAATCCCGGAGGGATGCAACGGCGTACACATTGTTGCATCCCTCTGGGATTTCTAACATTTGTTATTATCATATTGCTACCAAGATTATATCCCTCCGGGATTGTTTTTGTTAAAACCAGCGACTTACACTAAAAGATATCAGATAATCTGCAAATGCGGCGTCGCCGTGCGATTTTCCAGTGACATCCTGCTTGTCAGCATAGCTTTTTGTCCGGTTGCGATAGAGGGCGATGGGGACGGAGAGGGATGCTGAAAATTTGTTTTTGATGTAGGCAACGCCTGGTTCGCCGGAAATCACGTATCCCGGACGGCGGTAACCCTTGCTGCTGCCGATCAGGTCGCTAGATGGAACGCCTTCTGCGCGACCGCCTAGTAATACAGAAAATCCACCACCTAATGACTGGCTTACACCAAGGCGGGCTGCAAATTGGTCTACGGCGGCGAAATAGCCTACGATGGGGTCGATAGTTGCCGATTGCGGGTTCCGGTTGACGCCGTTATGCTCTTTGGGATTGGACAAATAGAAACCGTTGAAATATAGCGCCGTCCGGGGCGTAAAGGAAAGGTATCCCTGCGTTTCCAGAAAGAATCCGACAGCGCCGTCGCCAAGCTGAATCGACTGATCCACCGGTTTTACGATCGTGTAATCATTGCCTTCCTTGTCCAGTTTGTGAAATTCACCTTCCACCGCCTTATCGCCAGTTGGAAGTTTAATGCCACCGCCGATGGCAACATTGAATTTCGGCATCTTCATGGGATCACGTAGCCAGTAACTTGTAGAAATTCTCAAATCACCAATTCCTTTGGAGCTTGTATGAAAGCGTTTTTGCTCCGGATTCGCAGTAATGGCATTTCCATAATGTTCGTATAGCGACGAGCGGTCATTGTGCTGAACAGGCAATGTTACCGAAATAGACCAACGCATATTAGGCTGATAAGTAAGTCCTAAATCCAGTGCATGCGCCACATTGATCACCTCCGTTCCCTGCTCCACGCGCTCCTTCTCTTCATGGTCGCCGCGGAAATGTTTGTATGACCTGAAAAAGCGATATCCGGCATTTACCTGGAATTTACCGTTTTGTTGTTTAAAGAAATCCGCAGAAGTCGCGCCGGCATGGCTCATGCCGCGAATAGCCACACAGCCTTGGGCGAAAATATCATTTGTAAATTGCGTGATCAAAAGGCACACCGTAAACAGGAGTGTAAATATATTTTTCATTGTCTTAGATTTTTGAAATATAAAATGGAACATAGCAGCAGCAATTCCCAAATAGGAAGCTGAGCCACAGTTATTTATAAAGTCCTTAAAAACTAAGACAATTCAGGCGGAGGCGATTCGGCCAGACGGGGGGAAGATGGTAATAAAGCGAAATAGTCGGGGAAAGAAACGGAATTGGTCAGCTGATAACATTCAAAGGCCAGCTGTGAGCGCGTTTCAATGGGCAAATAACTTTTGACCAGGTCATTAAGTAGTTTCAGCGCTCGCTTAGAGGGTGATTTTTTAGCCAGATCACTTTCCGGCAAATCATTCATACTGCCCGCTAGCTCAAAGAACCGTTCACGCGCCGAGGCGTTGGACTGGAGTGTGACGAACAGGGTATCGTTCTCGATTTTTTGATGAACAACATTGTAAAATTCACCATCTTTTTTGATCAGACCGGCCGTTCCATCTTCGTTTTCCCAGGAAGTCGTATAAGGAAGAGACGGCGCAGGAATGGCCAAAACTTCGTGTTTTAAAGCAATTTCGGACTTTTCGGCAGTTTCAAATTCCCTATCAAAACATAGCACGGCAACAGCTAGTCCAAACGTGTTGTACAAGAGTAAACCCAGAAGCGCTATGGATAGAAGTCTTTTCAAAAAATCTAAATTTTTCCAAAAATAGTATAGTATTTACGATTTATCTATATACGCTGATATTAAAAAATGGTTTGTGGGTGTAAACGCAGCCTGTCATTGTATGTAACATTAAAATGTATATTTGGGTACAATTTGCCCTACACGAGTTTATGCTTTTAGAGAATTTCTACGAGTCTTTTAGTTCCTGGTTTGCAGCGAAATTATCGGACAAAAACTGGTTGTTGAAACTGGCGCTTTTGTCTGTCCTGATTTCTCTTTTTCTCGCATTTCCGCCTTATTCGCTGCTTGTCTCACATCTGAAAACCAATGGTGCAAAACTTGATGCATGGGTTTTTATCCAAAATCAGGCACAAGATCTTTTTCATCCGAAAGACATGGACTACGATGTCCGCCGTGAAAATATGATCCTGAGATGGACATTGCCGTTCCTGTCATTCCTTACCAATCATAATGTAGTCCTGATCCTGATGGCGCAGGCGTTATGCGGTGTATTATTTCTTCATAATATTGGCAAGTATATTTTTAAGGTTTCGGGGGACAAAGTCATCACCGGTTTTTTTGTCCTTGCCATTGCAAATATCTTCGTCAGTGTCTGGACATTCGCAGACATTCACGGCTACGGTGATGGTTTTGCCTACTTTTTCCTGCTGACAGCATTGCTCAGCCGTAACCCTTTCGTCATTTTTATTTCATTACAAATCGCCTTTTTTACAGACGAGCGAGCGGTTGTCGCGGGCGGTTATCTGCTGCTTTGGTGGATTGTTGTAAAAGCTTACGAAAAGAACGATTTCAGCCTTTCAGGGATGATTAAGGCCGGATTGCTGGGCGAGAGTGTTGTTGTATGGATCGCCTGGATCTGCTATTTCGGAGTCCGGAATTATGTTCTGGCCACCTACTTTCCCAATCACAGCTATTCAACCATCGGAACGCCCGTTTTGTTTGCCAGCGCACACCGGAACGGGCTTGGCAGCAGCATCTGGTCGGCTTTTGAAGGGACTTGGCTGTTAATGGGAAGTGCTTTGCTGGCGTTATTCCTTACCAGGCGTTACTGGCTGATCGGCGCATTGTTTATTGGCTTTTCAATCCTCTTAGCAACAGGCATTTACGTACATGATATCGACCGGGCGCTTTCCTATGGTTTCCCTTTTATACTTGCCGCATTTTTCATTTTGTATAAAACGGCGTCCCTATCGTCATTGAAGCTTATACTTTTTTTTACAATGCTCATTTGTGTCGGGCATCCGCAGGTTTTTTATATGGGTTATAACAAGATTTTATGGCTGGAACCACTTCCTATGAAGTTATTCATGCTGTTGGATCAAACGATGTCCTGGAATCTATTTCGCTGAAAATTATAAAACGCTCTTACCCGTAAATCTATTTATGCCACAATTAGTTGAGTTAAACACTTTCAATACCGGTGCAGGCAATCTGACGGTCTTTGAAAAGATCATCCCGGGCACAATCAAACGTGTATTTTACATTTATGGAGCCGGGGAAACCCAGCGTGGCGGGCACAGGCATCACAAAACATGGAATGCGCTGATCTGCATTCACGGAAGCTGTCGGGTGTATTCCAATGATGGAGAAAAAGAGGAGTATTTCGATCTCGATAACCCTGCATCCTGCCTCATTCTGGAACCCAAAGACTGGCACATTATGGACTCATTTACGCAAGACGCCATCCTGCTGGTGCTTTCCAACGAGTACTACGACGTTGCCGACTACATTGACGAACCATATTTGCAGAAACACACCGTATCGCAATGATCCCTTTCCTGGATTTGAACGAGGTTAATGCACCTTACCTTGATGCCATTGAAGAAGCCTCGCTGCGCGTAATCCGGTCGGGCTGGTATATTCTGGGAAATGAGCTGAAAGCTTTTGAGAGATCATTTGCAAGTTATTGTGGCGTAGCACATTGTGTGGGCGTAGCCAATGGCCTTGATGCCATTAGTTTGATTCTCATGGCTTACGAATTTCCCGGGGAGAGCGAGATAATTATTCCCGCAAACACCTATATCGCATCGGTTTTACCGGTCGCTTATTTAGGGTTTAAACCCATATTTGTGGAGCCGGATCCGGTTACTATGCTTTTGGATCCTGATAAAATTGCTGAAAAGGTTACCTCAAAAACCAGGGCGATCATTGCAGTAGATCTTTACGGGCGCATTTGCGAAATGGAACCGATCATGGCGCTTGCCCGAATGCATGGCCTGAAAGTAATTACCGACGCCGCCCAGGCCCACGGTGCGATCTATCAAAATAAAAAAGCCGGCAGCATGGCCGATGCGACAGCATTCAGTTTTTATCCTACTAAAAATCTGGGTGCCCTTGGTGACGCGGGTGCTGTTACAACGGAAGACGAAGCGCTGGCTGAAAAGATCCGATATCTGCGTAATTACGGGTCGCAGGTCCGGTATAAAAATGATTATCAGGGTGTTAATAGCCGGCTGGATGAAATTCAGGCTGCGGTATTAAATGTCAAACTTCCCTTTCTCGACGCGGAAAATGCTCGGAGAAGAGAGATTGCAGCGCGTTATTTAAGTGAAATCAATGTAACGGATTTAATTTTACCGCCAGCTGACCGCATTCAGGATGATGCGTGGCATTTGTTTGTGGTCAGACATGCGGATCGCTCCAAATTTATCGCATATCTGGATGCTAATGGCATTCAAACCAATGTGCATTATCCTTTGCCCATCCACAAGCAGCAGGCTTTTTCGGAATATAACGATTTGATATTGCCGATAACGGAAAGAATTCACAACGAAGTGATTAGTTTGCCATTAAATGCGGTGCTAACGAACGAGGAGGTTACTTATATCATTCAAACCGTTAATCAATTCGATTATCAGCAATGAAATTATCCGTTGTCATTCCGGTATATAACAGCGAAAAAACGATCGGGCCGCTCGTGGAAACTTTGCAGACCGCATTGGCGGAGGTCAGTTTTGAAATAGTGATGGTAAATGACGGCAGCAGGGATGGCTCGGAAAAAGTCTGCAAGCAACTGGCCGAGCATTATGCCAATGTCCGTTTCATCTCGCTGCGCCGGAATTACGGCGAATTCAATGCGGTCATTTGCGGCCTGAACTGGGCATACGGCGATTATTGCGTCATGATCGACGATGATTTTCAGAACCCGCCGGAAGAGATTTTGAAACTGATAAAGGTGGCCGAAAACGATGGTAATGATGTGGTTTACACTTATTATTCCAAAAAAGAACATTCAGTAGGGCGTAATCTGGGAAGCAAGCTGGTCAACTGGCTCACGAGTTATCTGCTGAACAAACCAAAGGACCTTTACTTGTCGAGTTTCAAGCTGATCCGTCAGGAGGTTGTGCAGGAAATTACGAAATACAAAGGCCCTTACCCATACATTGACGGGCTCATTTTCAGGATCACGCGCAACATCGGAACCGTTCAGGTTACCCACTTAAAGCGGGAAGAGGGAGCCTCCAATTATACCTGGCAGAAGCTTATTTCCTTGTTTCTCAATATCTTATTTTGCTATTCTTCTCTCCCTATCCGCATATTTTTGCCCATCGGTCTGGGTTTGTCCCTGTTCGGATTTCTGCTGCTTTGCTATCTTACCGTACAATGGGTGATGGGGCCTGATCCAAAAGGCTGGCAAGTCGTCACCGCGACATTAATCTCCATCGGCGGCATTCAATGCACATTACTGAGTGTTTTAGGAGAGTATATCGGTAAAAGTTTTATGGCGCAGAGCGGTCAGCCTCAATATGTTATAAAATACAATAGCGCGGAGGCCATATGATCGATAACAGACTCGAGTACCAGCGCATGTATGAGGTGGAGCGGATGCTATGGTGGTATCAGGTGCTGCACGAAAAGGTTTTAAATGCGATTAAAGCGCATTTCGGCATTGGTAAGCATAACCTTAAAATACTCGATGCTGCGTGCGGAACAGGCGGTTTATTGTCATTTTTGACAGACGCCGGATATGCTGATCTCGCCGGATTTGACTACTCGCAGCACGCCATTGATTTTTCCCGGGAGCGAAATCTGAATGTTGGTTTCGGCGATTTAAAGAACGTCAATGCGTTTCAACCGGGCGAGACGTTTGACCTGATTTCCTGCAACGATGCGCTTTATTTCCTAACCGATGAAGAAATCATTCAGGCGTTAGCAGGATTCAAAAGAAAGCTTAACAAAAATGGTCTGATCATTATTAACATTCATGCGTTTGAAGCCTTTTCCGGCACACATGACTTGGCCGTTGGGAGTTTCAGGAGGTTTAAGCTGGAACAATTTATACATTATGCAAAAGCCTCGGGATTAGTCATCAAGCACAACACTTACTGGCCCTTCGCATTGTCGCTGCCCATTTTAGCTGTCCGGCAATGGCAAAATTACCAGATCCGCAAGCAGAAGATTAATACGGAACATTTGGATTCGGACGTGAAATTTCCTGGTAAACTGGTCAATTCCATTTTAAAAGGCATCACCAAAACCGAGCAGTTACTGATCCCGAGAGCGCCATTTGGCAGCTCTTTGTTTATGACATTGGTTTGCAAAGATTAGCATCGCACTGGCTATTTTTTGGAGAAACCTGCATTATTGATCTTTTCAAACAGATCTTTCACTTCACCGATCCGCGTAGCGCCGTTCATTTCGAAATAGAGAAAGGTTTCCAGATCGCCGCGATGCATCGCCTGGTTCATATCGCCGCTTTGTGACTTATGCGCTGCCTTAACCCAGTCCGCTACGATCATATAACTGTGTTTTTTATCTTCCCCAAAACCGTAAGTCCGGTCAAATTCGAAAATCGGGGCTGTTAAGCTGATCGCTGTTTCGGGATAACCATCCAGCCGGGTGAATTTAGAAATAGTGCCTTTGTTTTGCGTTTGCCCGCCCAATACAATGGGTTTTTTATCACCTTTAAAGCGCTGAACAGCCCTTATAGCGCTGATTGAGGCCGTTTTATGATGGGCGTGCTGGCCCTCATTTGGAACCAGGCAAAAGACATAGTCATAATTTCCTTTCGCCAGAATTTCATCAAGGCGACTTTCTACATATTTAATGTTCCAGTTTTTCCCTTCCAGATAGGGCTTTTCGTTGCGGTTGTAATAATCATCAAGCTGGTCCAGGAAGAAAAAGTTGCCAATGCCCAGCACTTCGCCGGCAGCCAGGATTTCCTTTTTTCGGATCAAAGGCAGATGTTTCCTGCCAACGACAGAATCCACCAGGCTCATGCCATAATAGGACGATGCCACGAGCCCGTTATAACCGCCTGATGCATCCGTAATTAAGGCAAGGTCGGCCGACCCTTTCAGTTCGTGCGTAATTTTGAAAATGGTCACTGGGAATGTTGTCTCGTCATCAGGATGTGCCGTAACAATCAATACGCGAGGACTTTGTGCGTGTGCGGCAATGGTAATGATGAAGAAAATGAAAAGATAAATGTTTTTCATGCGGACGATTTCTTAAAGTGAAGTGTTATCAGGATAATTTACAAAATTTACATGACATGGATTTACAACTGAAAGGGAAAACGGCATTTATCAGCGGTTCTACCCAGGGAATAGGCTTTGCAATTGCTCAAAATTTATTGAAAGAAGGGGCTAATGTCGTGATCAACGGCAGAACACAATCGAAAGTAGCGGAGGCTGTTCAGCGCCTGCAAGAAAATAATCCATCCGGCGCTGTTTCTGGTTTGGCAGCCGATTTTTCCAAAGTAGAAGAAGTGAATGCGTTGCTGGAAAACCTTCCTGAAATTGATATACTGATCAACAATGCCGGAATATTTGAGCCTCAGGCATTTACAGACATTACGGATGCGGATTGGTTCAAGTTTTTTGAAGTGAATGTGCTCAGCGGTGTGCGCTTATCCCGTCACTATTTTCCAAAAATGATCGCGAAGGATTGGGGCCGTATCATCTTCATTTCCAGCGAATCGGCAGTGAACATCCCCGAAGAAATGATCCATTACGGCATGACCAAAACGGCTCAGCTGGCTGTAAGCAGGGGATTGGCCGAATTGACAAAGGGCACAAATGTTACGGTTAATTCCGTGTTGCCGGGGCCAACGAAATCGGAAGGCGTTGCTGAATTTGTCAAACAGCTGGGTGCTGCAAATAACGTCTCAACAGAACAAGCAGAAACGGATTTCTTTAAGGATGCGCGGCCTACTTCGTTGCTACAACGCTTTGCGTCGGTTGAAGAAATCGCGAACCTGGTTACTTATGTGGCTAGTCCGCTGTCTTCCGGCACCAATGGCTCGGCGTTGAAAGTGGATGGTGGCGTTGCTAAGTTTATTATCTAGTGGATTGACTTTCATGGTGTTGCATGTATTTGGCTAAAAATGGTTTATTTTGGAACAATCGTTCTGTAATAATTGTCTGTTAATTATGGCACGTACCAAAGCATTTGAACCCATAGAGCGGCTGGAAAGAGCAAAGGATATTTTTTGGCAAAAAGGATATCAGGCAACCTCCATGCAGGATCTTGTAGACACCATGGGCCTGAACCGAGGCAGCATTTATGACACTTATGGCGACAAGCACAGCTTGTTTTTAATGTGTCTGAAAAGCTATTCGGACGGCATGCTGAATGATTACTTGCAGGCAACCGACGCTGCAAAGTCTCCTGTTAAAGCGATTGAAAAAATCATTAAAAGAGCTGCCGCCAGGACCATCGAGGAAGGAAAAACTTGCATGGGCGTGAAATCGGCCTTTGAGCTTGCTTCGGATGACGAAGAAGTGCATGCGATATTAAAAGAAAATACGGGCAGCGTTGTGAACGTGCTCAAAGACCTGATCAGAAAGGCGCAAAAAGCAGATGAGATTAATGCGAAAAGAGATCCTGCCGTGCTGGCCAATTTTATCGTTTCCAATTTTACGGGATTCTGGCAACTGTTTCTCGTATATGGGGATCCGGAAATGTTGAAACAGCAGGCCGACTTTCTGATCAGGTCAATAAAAAAGTAAGATCAATGCCGATTATGGAACAACCGTTCCGTAATTATTTTTGAACAGATAGCCATGTTAGATACTATTAAAGAGACAACTTATAAATCGAGCTCTATAAAAATCAGCAAGCAGGGAAGTCCTTCCGTGCTTACATACAGCAAAGATATACTGGATCAGCCCGGGCCGGGCGAGGTGCTGCTCAGGCAGGCCGCTATCGGATTGAACTTCGTGGATACATATTTCAGAAGCGGCATGTTTCCTGTTAAATCGTTCCCTTATGTGCCTGGAGTTGAGGCTGCCGGGGTTATAGAAGCAATCGGGCCGTGGGTTACTGATTTCAAAGTCGGTGATCGTGTGGCTTATCATTTTATCCCGGGCGCTTATGCCGAAATGCGCATGATAGGGACGCACCAGCTTGTGCATGTTCCCGATGATGTGAGCCTGGAAGAAGCCGCTGCCATTATGGTGAAGGGATTTACAGCCAGAATGTTGGTAAAAGAATCTTTCAAAGTCAAACGTGGCGATGTAGTGCTTGTACACGCTGCTGCGGGCGGCGTAGGGTCACTTGTTGCCGGCTGGGCCAAAGCGCTGGGTGCGACGGTGATCGGAACGGTGGGTTCGGAAGGAAAAAAGCAGACGGCGCTTGACAATGGTGCAGATCATGTTTTTCTGGTGGGCTGTGAGGGTTTTGCGAAATCGGTTTTGGGAATTACAGATGGCAAGGGAGTAGATGTGGTGTATGACGGTGTTGGCAAGGACACATTTTCTGAATCTGTGGGGATTGTGAAAAAAGGCGGAAAAATCGTTTTGTACGGGTCATCGTCGGGCCAGCCCGAACACATTGATCACGCAGCATTACGCGCAAAGTCGATTGCTATGCTTACACCGGTGCTGAATGCTTACATTTCGGATTACGATAGTTTGCATTTGTTTGCCAGCGATACATTCTCAGCATTGCAAGCGGGGATATTTGGCAAAATAAACATTACAAAATATCCGCTTTCGGAGGCAGCGCAGGCACATAGCGACATTGAATCGCGCAAAACGACAGGGTCCGTGATAATGATCCCGTAGTCACTAGGAAGCCGTTTTTATTGTTGAAACCTTTTCCCAAACTATGCCGGTGAGCATGCCAAAAATACTGGCAAGCAGGCCGAAGATCAGCGGCGGATATGCTGTTTCCATGTATGCGCAAACCAGCCATGCGGCCAGGCCTGCGAGCATTGACAAAATGCAACCCAACTGATTCGTGGCTTTCCAGTAAAGGCCTGCTGCTAGCGGAACAAACAGCGATACCAGGCTGAAAGCGGAGGATTCTGCAACCAGTTCAAAAATGCTGTCGCCCCGAACGGCCATCACAATACATATGCCCGTAATCACCACAATACCACAGCGAATGATGCGGAGCAATTGCTGGTCGGTTAATGTTGGGTTGAAAAATTTGAAAATATTCTCTCCCAAAACGGCTGCCGGGGCCATAATCGCGCTGCTCGTCGTGCTGAGGATCGCAGAAACCAATGCACCGAAAAACACAATTTGCAAAGGCAGTCCCATATGCTTTAAAATCATATTAGGAATGATCAGCTGCCCGTCATTGTCCGATTCGGGGTAAAGGTGATGGCCGCATAAGCCTATAAACAGGGGAAGCAATGCCACTGTCAGGTACATGAGCGATGACGATAATGTTGCTTTGACCGAAACATTAGCGGATTTTGCAGACATAACCCTTTGAAAAACATCTTGTTGTGGGATTGATCCCAGTCCGATCGTGATCCAGGCAGCGAAATATTCTACGGACGCCTTGAATGTAAAATCCGGGTAAAACTTAAAAAAACCTGGCGGTGCAGATTCAATCAGCGGCGTAAAACCACCGACTTTATTGTAAAGAACGGTTGCCACAATGGCGAGGCCGACGATGATCATAATCGTTTGCACAAAATCCGTAATGGAGATCGACCACATTCCGCCCCAGATCGTGTAAAGGATCACGACCACGGAACTGCCTAAAATACAAGTGATTAAGGACCAGCCCAGCACGACTTTTAATACAATGCCCATCGCAAGCAACTGCGCGGCAATCCAGCTGAAATAAGAGGGAATGATTAATAGAGCCGACAGCAGCTCGGCGTTGCGACCATACCGGATCCTGAAAAAGTCGCAGAACGTGATAATGTTCATTTTATAGAATCGCCTGGCAAAAAATAATCCCACCAGCAACAGGCACAACGAAGCGCCAAACGGGTCTTCAATGACGCCTAATACACCATGCTCAACGAATTCCGTGGGTGCGCCCATAATGGTTTCTGAGCCGAACCACGTAGCGAAAGTTGCGGAAGCGGCCAATATGAGCGGCAGCCGCCGGCCTGCCAGAACAAAATCCTGTGTTGTCGAAATTCTGCGGGACGCCCAAAGGCCAATGCCTAGGTTAGCCAGCAGATATGCGAGAATGGAAACAGCAAGCATTGAAAATCAATTAGAAATTGGCGGGTTTTTTAGAGAATTGCTCGTACAAATAGCGCGTGTAAATGCCTGATCCTTTTGCATTGAGATGATGTGAATCAAACAAATTCCCGGGTTTGAAGATAGCTTCCAAAGTTGGATCTTTTGGTAAGGAAATGAAATTTGCCTGCGAGATGTAGGGCGTAACCTGCGCCAGCAGCTCATATTCGCCCTTTGTAACATTATTGGGCATGTAAAAAATGACCCGTTTGCGATAGGCTTTGCCTAGTGTTATCACTTCATTTATTGCTGTAAGAAAATATGCATTCGGAGCGGGGTGATGAGATGGAGCCGTGAGTTTTCTAGTATAAAAACGATTGTTGACGACCATTGTATTCAAACCTGGAATTGTCAGATCCACATCCTGAAAGCCGTTCGTTTGCAGATTTGGCGGTCCTTCAATGGGATCATTTACCGGGTTGATCCATTTTTTGAATGTTGCAATTTGCGGCGCAATGGAGAATGTCTGGAAAAGGGTTGTGTTAAAGTCGCTCAGGAAATCGCTCCATTTACCGTGATCATCAGGATTAACAGTTGCTTCGTCTGCACGCATTCTGAAATAGACATCGTTAAAAACCAGATCCGGCGTCATGTGTATGGTGCTGTAATCGAGTGCGCTTAATTCTATAAAGACGATCTGGGTTTTAGGGTCATTTTCAATGATATGACGTGCAATGTTAAGCGAATTGGCTATGGAAAGGCTGAATAATCCCATGTTATAACTGCGTGTTTGTCCAGCATTCAACGAATCAAAAATCAAAGGATTGATTCCGTAAAGCGTGCGGCTGGTTCCGATAAAAACAGCGTTAGGAGCGAATGCCTGCCGATGCTTTTCCCGTGTTGCAATGTCACGGCGCGGGTCTGCCGGCAGCAGACCAACAATCAGGACGACGGCTATTTTAAAGCCAAGAAACAGCGCGATCCAGAGCAGTATTTTTTTAACCATTGTGTGTTCGGGAGTACATAAATGGTTGGTTTTCAGAATTGAATGTAGTAAAAATTAGCAACGGTGATCTGCCCGAAAATGAGGACGAGCTGGACTAAAACCAGGAAGGAAAGGTTTCGCTGCACGGGATTTCTTTTTAACAAAAAGGAAGCAATGTCCTCTTTTTCACCCATTTGATAATTTATAAAATCCAAAATTAAAAACAAGGCAAGCGTCAAGCCGAAGCCGGACGTGAAAATAGAAAGCGCGCCCGACTGAAACCCGAACATTGCACTGTACAACCGCAAACCACTGTCCAGCTCCGCCGCCCGAAACCAGCCCATAATGAGCGTTCCTGTGAGCAGACGGACGATAATGCGCAAAACAGTATGTGGATTTGACCCAATCCTGAGACCGAGACCGCCATAAAACCGCTCCCAAAAGCGTTTTGTCCTGATCTCAAAATTAATGTAGGCCCATTGCAAAAAGCCCCAGATCACAAAAGACCAGCTCGGCCCATGCCATAATCCCGTGACCACAAAGGTGAGCAGGCGGTTGAATTCGAGCCTTGTTTTGTTGGTAACGCCTTTGCTAATGTTGAAAAACACATAATCGCGGAACCAGGATGTGACCGTAATGTTCCAGGAGTTCCAGGATTCGGTGCGGGAAGGGGTGAAATAGTAGCGGTTCGCAAAGTTTTTGCTTAGCCGGATACCAAGTAACCTGGCCGACCCGGTGGCAATGTCGCAATAGCCTGAAAAGTCGCAATAGAGCTGGATTGAGAAGAGCAGAACGGCTAATGTCACAGAAACTGCGGTGTATTTTTCTGGCTGGTCGAACACGGGATTAACGTGATCTGCGAACCTGGCAGCCAAAACCATTTTTTTGAACAAACCCCAGACAATAAAGAAAATCCCAGCCTTAATGTTCTCAGGATCGTAGCTGACAGGATTTTTTAATTGCGGGATCAGCTGCCTGGCACGCTCCAGCGGACCGGCCAGCATAGTCGGGAAAAATCCCAGATAGAGTGCGAGATAGCCAAAATGCGGCTCAGGTTTGATGTATTTCCGTTGCACGTCGGTAAGATAGCCTATGATCAGAAATGTATAATAGGATATCCCGATGGGCGCTAACCAGTTCAAAACCACCGGCGAAAACGAATTGTTGATGGGAATCAGATATTTGAAGAACAGCAGCGGCAACAGGCAGATGACGATTAATATGGTCAACAGCGTTTTGCGCTTCTTTTTTGAATGTGCCGCATTTCCCAAATATTGACCTCCGAGAAAACAGATCGCCGTCAGCCCAAGCCAAACAAACACATAATAGCCGCTCCAGCTCATATTAAAAAGCACGCTCAGGATTAGCAGAAAGATCCATTTCTTGGTCTGGGGCGTGTTATAGTAAGCTGCAACAATCAGGAAAAGGAGCAGGAAATATGTAAAATCGGTGAATTTGATCATTAAGCCTTTATTTTAGAAGCACAGGCAAATGCTTATGACCTCTGAAAAACACTTTCGAATCCCATTCACCAGGCTTGTCGGGATGCAGGCGGATGTTTGGGAACGCTGCCATGAACCGGGGCAGGAATTTCTGCATTTCGAACCGGGAGAGACGGGCGCCCATGCAATGATGGATTCCAAATCCAAACCCAATGTGCGGATTGGGTTTACGTGTAGGTATAAACGTTTCGGGATTTTGAAAAATGTCAGGATCACGGTTGGCGGAGGCGATGCCTAGCAGCACGGTTTTTCCCTTTTTGAGCTGTAAACCTGCAAATTCCATATCCTCTTTCACTTGTCGCGGAATCCAGTTTACAGGGCTAACATAGCGGATCAGCTCTTCAACTGCGATTGCGCAGCCGTCGTGCGCATTCCAATCTATGGCGATGTCCTTATGCTCAATCAATGTAGCAATGCTTCTCGTAAGCAGCAATGTGGTGGTTTCCGTAGCAGCATTGACCAGAAATTCCCATGTTCCGATCAGTTCATTCACCCGGGTGCTGCCCATAATTTCCTGCATTTCCAGTAACAGGCTGTTAGTCAGCTCTTTTTCCTGCCTGGAAAGCGTCTCGCCAAGGTAACTACGGAATTGCCTCGACATATGCGCGCATTCCAGCAAGTCTTTTACATTTAGTGTTTTTTCAAAAATCAGGGTAATGACGTATGAGAACTTTTGGATAAAATCGTAATCCTCACTTTTTAAACCAATGATCTTGCTGATAATGAGGAAGCTGAATTTCCTTGTGATCTCTACCAGGTCCGCTTCTTCCTGATCCTGATATGCACCTATCACTCCCTGGATCGCTTCCAGGGTAATATGCTCGTAATTAGCCTCGTAGAACTTTTTGTTAACCATTTTCCGATGTTCGGCATGTGCTTCACCATTCATGAACAGCAGCCAGTGTCGCAAGCTTTCGCCAAATTCCAGAAGTGCAGGATCATTGTTTGCAATGGCAGAAACGACTTTAAAGCGTTCCTTAAAATCGAAGTTTTGAAAGTTTTCGGAGTCGGCAAAGATCTTCTTAACGTTTTTGTAATCCATCACAACCAAGTCCCCAAACACGTTCAAATGCACGGGATTGGTTTTTCGCACATCATCGATCAGGTCAGCGTAATTTTGACTGATTTTGTTTTGGGATGACCAGATAGCCGCTACGGACATATGCAAGACGTTAAATGAAAGGTTGAATTGAGGCAGTAGGGGCAATAAATCAGGCTTCCTGATTTTCCAGGATCCATTCGGTTGTGGCTGCAATGGTTCCCATTTCCCAAAAGATAGAGGGGCTAAGTTCCATTCCCAGCCATTCTTCGAGTTCAGAAGTAATGTTGACCATTAAAAGGGAATCAAGGCGGAAGTTGACAATGTCTGTGTCCGGGGTAACCTTTTCAGGATTGAGCTCTGCATGATGCGCTATACGCTCAATGATCCATCCGGAGATTTCGGTATAAGTCTTATCCATGGTGCGGTTTAAGGGAGCGTTAGTAAGATTTTAATGCGGTGAAAATAGGGATTTTATCCGTTTTTAGTGGAAAAAAGCGGCTTAAATGATTAAGTGGTGATAAAAGAAAGCCTAATTTGTATTAAAAACTTCCCGTGCTTTTAATCGTTGAATTTTCCCGCTGGACGTTTTTGGCAATTTCCCAATCCCTGCGAGCACAATCTTACGGGGCACCAAACCAAACGCCAGACCTACGCTATTGGCAATATTAGTTTTAATTTTATCCGTATCATCTTCATTTTGAGCATTGTTTCTAACCTCGCTCACGATCATCAGTTCTTCACCTTGTTCGGTTTCAATAGAAAATGCCGCGGTTCCATGCGGCTGAATGTGCTCGTGGCAAGCATTCACCACTTCTTCAATGTCCTGCGGATAATAGTTTGTCCCGCGAATAATGATCAGCTCCTTCTTTCTGCCTGTGATAAAAAGCTGTCCGTCAAACAAAAAGCCTAAGTCGCCGGTCCGCAGAAACGGACCTTTTCCACACGCTGTAAATGCTTTAAAAGTCGTATTGGTGGCAGCAAGATTTTCCCAGTAACCCAGCGCAACACCTTCATTACACACCCAAATTTCTCCTATCTCTCCGTCTTTCTGAATTGAATTCAGCTCCGGTTCGACAATAGTAACGTTAGTGAACTCAACGGGCGGGCCGCAAGCCACCACCATTTTCGCGTTCGTTTCCGATATAGGGCGGAAAAGCATTGGCGTGCCATGCAAGTGCAAGCTTACAGCCAGCGTTGCCTCTGCTAACCCATAGGCTGGAACCAGGCTTTCTCTCTTGAAACCAGTTACTTGCATCGTTTCGGCAAACTTTTCCAGGCTGGCAATGCGCACGGGTTCTGCACCGACATATAGTACACGCAAGGAACTGAGATCCAATGTTTCCAGCTGTTCGGGCTTTATGCGGGCCACACAGTGATCGAGTCCAAACCCGGGCCCACCACAAACCGCTGCCTGATGACGGGAAATTGTTTCGAGCAGCAATAATGGTTTGGTAATGAATAAAATGGGAGAGATGATCAGCCCGGTGCCGCCTGTGAAAACAGGGGAAAGCAGTCCGTCCACCAGGCCCATGTCGTGATAATGCGGGAGCCAGGTTACGGAAGTGTCCGCAGCCGTTCGGCCAAAACAATTGTTGATCGCATTTAGGTTGGCAGTAAGATTGGCATGGCTAACCATAACGCCTTTGGGATGACCTGTTGAACCCGACGTATATTGGAGATAGGCAGTTTCATCGGGAGCGGAAGGTTGCTTTGCCGTTTGTTTAGAAGCATCATTACTAAGCTCATCTGTAAAAAACCACTGAATGTCCAATGCTCTTAATGTCCTGGAAGCCTCCGTTTGCCTTTGAGAAAGCATTTTAAGGGACTTTTGATTGGTAATGATGAGCGAGGCTTCGCAGTCTTTTATAATGTTTAAAATCCTTTGAATAGCCGGTTCGGAATAACCAATGGGGCATGGCACTGCAATGAGGCCGGCGTGCAATGAACCGAGGAACACTTTAATAAATGCCGCTTCGGCAGGCAACAGGATGATAACCCGGGCGCGCGGCTGGCAAATGTCAGCCAGCTGGCCGGAAGCCGCCCTCACCGCTTCCAGTAATGTTGCATAGCTAAGCGTTTCAGACAAGCCACCCTCTTTCTCCACAAATCCATAAGCAAGCTTGTCCGGAAACTGCCGGGCATAGACTTCCAGTCTGTTAAATAGATCCATGAAACCAAAGGTATAAAAAAAGCAGTACGACTAAGAAATGATCTTAATCGTACTGCTTTTCAATGCTTTATTTCAAAATTATCTCGGCCCGCGCGTTCTGTTTCGCTGCCCGTAATGATTGCCATTATTGTATTGGCGTTTGTAAGCCTTGTTGCTATAACGGCTGGAATTATAACGATCGGCGCGAATTACTTTCCGGTGCTGAGGATGCGGTTTCACAACCACAACTCTTGGTGGCGGAGGTGGCACTCTGTGATAACGGTAACCATAGCTGGGTCCGTATCCGTAGTCATAACCATAACCTGGCCCGTGTGACCTGTATGTACAGGAAGATATGCTTATTGCTGCAATGATCGTCACGATAACAGACAGCACCATTCTATTTGATCTCATGGCTTTAAGTCGTTTTGTACTATTTATAAAACGATTTTCACCATTTATTAGTGCCTGTAAGTGACCTCGCAGAGAAGTAGGAGGAAGCTTTGAAACAGTTATCCACACGATATGGATAACCTAAATGGCAGGTAAGGCGCTGTAAATGCAGAATTTATAAGTTTGTTAACAAGTTATCCACAGGGTCGGTGTGGATAACTTGTTAACAAACATTTGCAATTATGCTTCCACGTCATAGATCAATACACGCTCCCAAAGATGCGCGCATTCGTCTACGAATTTCTTATGCAAAGGATGAACCTGATATACGTCATGCGCTGCCTCATCGGCAAAAACCAGGATTTCAGCGAAGTCGTAAGTCGCGTCAATCACGGGGCGGCGCGTAGCGGCAGGAGGTCCAATGAATACGGAGTCGATAGATTCAATGGCTTCCAGGGATTTAATGCCGGCAAGAAGTGCCTGCCTTGCTTCCTCGTTATCTTTTTCTTTCAGCCAAAAAAATACGTTGTGAACAAACATGGGTAATCGTTTATAAGTTAAAAATATATTAAGGATTCGCTTGTGTAGCAGCCGCTTCCGGAATGCTTTCAGAGGCGGGGCTAATGTATGCCTTTTCGAGCTTAAATGAAAAAGTAGTGCCTTTCTCGGGTTTGGACATGACTGCAATTTTGGTGTCATGCGCATTCAGGATGTGCTTTACAATTGCCAAACCTAGCCCTGTTCCGCCGATTTCTTTGCTGCGACTCTTGTCAATTCTATAAAAGCGCTCAAAAATGCGGTTCAAATGCTCGTGCGGAATTCCGGGGCCGTTATCCCGGACGGCAATCTCTACAAATTTTTTCCCCTCACTGAAATGCACGATAACTTTTCCGCCTTCATTGCCATATTTTACAGCATTCTCGATCAGGTTCAGCATCACCTGCTCCATGCGGTCCGCATCCGCCAGCACCCATACTTCGGCCAGCTCATCGGGCTTTACCTTGAATGTCACATCTTTATCTTTCGCTATATTTTCGAGCCTGCTGAAAATGTTCAGCGCCAGCAACCGAATGTCGATAGGCGCAATGTTCATCTTAATGTCGCCCGTTTCCATTTGTGAAAGCACCAGCAGATCTTTCACAAGCACATCCAGGCTGTCCAGGTTTTTTGCAGCTTTGATCAGAAACCGCTCTCTCACATTCTCATCATCCATCGCACCGTCGAGCAATGTGTGGATAAAGCCCTGTGCAGCGAAAATCGGTGTTTTGAACTCATGGGAAACATCTGCGAGAAATTCTCTGCGAAACAATTCCAGCTTTTTCAGCTCATCGATCTCCTTTTGTTTTTTGGTTACATAAACAAAAATCTCATCGTTAATCGTTTTGAGCGGATTGGATTCCGTGATGAGTTTCTTCCTTGGAGCGAGGTTGAAATCCTTCATTTTAAGCTTGTGAATTGTCCTGTACATTTTGTTCACTTCCCGGAAAACCAGAATGTCAACGGCATACAAAACCAGAAAAAACGAGGAAATAAAGGCCGATATAGCCGAAACGAACATCATTCCCCTCGAAACCCCTTCCACAAAAGCCAGAAAAGAAGTGGTAATCAGGGAAATCAGGAATGCCAGTATAAAAGCAATAAAGCGGGGACTTAGAGACATGATCTTGGTGTAAAAAGCGTTGGCATTCAGCCGTTCGCCGTCTTAGTTTCGACCTTAAAGTTAACATTCTGTTTGCAAGAAAACTCTATTGCATAGGTGGGCTTGTGGTTTAATAATATTTCCTTAATGTTACCAAGCGGATTAAAATGCAAAAAGGCAGTTCTCTGTGAAGAAAACTGCCTTTTGTCGGATGGACTAAAATTAAAATCCTCCGCGGAATTTGTAAGTGCTGCTCACTTTGTCAATGGCAACAATGTAGGCAGCGATCCGCAGCGACACTTTGTATTTCAATGACGTTTCGTACACCTTATCGAACGAATCCTGCATGATCCGGTCTGTCCGGCGGTTAATGCGTTCCAGCGTCCATTTATAACCAATGCGGTTTTGCACCCATTCGAAATAGGAAACCGTTACGCCGCCAGCATTGGCCAGAATGTCCGGCACAACCATGATTCCTTTTTCATTAATAATGTCGTCTGCTTTGAACGAAGTAGGGCCATTTGCACCCTCTACGATCATTTTAGCCTGAATTCCGGCAACATTTTTTCTTGTTATGACATCCTCTTTTGCAGCAGGCACGAGCACGTCAACGGGCAATGTCAGCAAATCGTCGCCGGGGATAGGCTCTGCTCCCGAAAAACCTTCCAGTGAGCCCTTATTTGCATCCCGATACGCTACTGCTGCCGCGATGTCGATCCCTTTATCATTATAATAAGCACCGGAAATATCGCTGATCGCGTGGATCGCAACACCTCTTTCGCGTAAAAGCAAAGCAGCATGTGAACCCACATTACCAAAGCCCTGAACCACAGCCGTTGCGCGATACGGGTTAATGCGCAGTTTCTCCATCCCGGCCAGTGCCGAAACCATTACACCTCGGCCCGTCGCCTCTGTACGGCCCAGTGAGCCGCCCAGTACCAAAGGTTTGCCCGTAACCACAGCCGGGATCGTCATGCCTTTTGATTTGGAATATTCGTCCATAAGCCATGCCATTTCTCGCGGGCCCGTTCCCATATCCGGCGCAGGAATATCCTGATCCGGCCCCAAAACGTCCAAAAGCGCAGTTGTATAAGCACGCATCAAACGTTCGATTTCTCCCGCTGACATTTCGCGCGGATTACACGCAACGCCTCCTTTGGCGCCACCATAAGGAATATCCACCACCGCACATTTCCAGGTCATCCACGCAGCCAGCGCACGCACTTCATCCAGGTTCACATCCGGATCAAAGCGGATGCCGCCTTTGCTGGGGCCGAGGATTGTCGAATGTATAACGCGGTAACCTTCAAAGGTTTTGATTTGCCCTGAGTCCATCATAACAGGCAGTCCTACAATGACTTGCTTGCGAGGCACTTTCAAAATATGGTACATTTCCTCTGAGATTCCCAAAAGATCAACGGCCTTATCAAACCGCTGCATCATTGATTCCAATGGATTTTCTTTGTCCTTAATTGGAGCCGGTTCTATATATGACATTTTTAATTATTTAAAGTATTGATATTAAGTATGTTAATGAAAATTTTGTCTTAGTCAATACAAACATAATTGATTATATTTTATAAAAATAAAAAACCAATTAATCTTGAAATAGTATAAAAAATGCAAATAAGTAGAATGTTTTATGCGCAATGCGATCTTTAAAATTATGGCCTTGGTTTCTCCGATTATCCCAAATTTCCTGCAAGGGTTTCTCCGAAATCTGAATTCGTAAAAAATAAAAAAGGAGGCATAAAATTTATGCCTCCTTTCAGTATAATGCTAAATGGCTATTACGCCATTTCCATTTTTCCGGAATTACGTTTACGATCGTTTTCTTCCAGATATATCTTACGCATACGCATGCTCTGTGGCGTAACTTCCAGATATTCATCTTTCTGGATATATTCCATCGATTCTTCAAGAGAGAAGTTGATTTTTGGAGCGATCCGCAAACCATCATCTGTTCCTGATGCACGCATGTTTGTCAATTTCTTAGCTTCCTGCAAATTCACAACAATGTCATTCGGACGGTTGTGCTCACCAATTACCTGGCCACCGTAGATTTCATCACCCGGCTCAACGAAGAAACGTCCGCGATCCTGCAATTTATCAATGGTATAACCTGTTGCTGGACCCGTGTTTTTCGAAATAATTGATCCGCTGATACGTCCTGGAATTGGTCCACGGAATGTTCCGAATTCTTTGAAACGGTGTGTCATAACGGCTTCACCTTGTGTTGCAGTCAAAACGTTAGAACGCAATCCGATCAAACCTCTTGAAGGAATCTCGAATTCAAGGTGTTGCAAATCTCCTTTTGGTTCCATGATCAACAACTCACCTTTACGCTGTGTTGCCAATTCGATCACTTTTCCAGCAGTTGCTTCCGGCACGTCCACAACCAATGTTTCGATTGGTTCAAGGCGCTCGCCCTTTTCGTCTTCTTTAAAAAGAACCTGAGGCTGACCTAGTTGCAATTCATAACCTTCACGACGCATTGTTTCGATCAACACAGACAAGTGAAGGATACCACGTCCGAAAACAAGGAATTTATCTTCTGTATCTGTTGCTTCAACGCGCAATGCAAGGTTCTTTTCAGTTTCTTTCATCAGACGGTCACGAAGGTGACGTGATGTTACAAACTTGCCTTCCTTACCGAAGAATGGAGAATTGTTGATCGTGAAGAGCATGTTCATCGTAGGCTCATCCACAGCGATACGTGGAAGTGGTTCTGGATTTTCAGCGTCAGCAAGTGTATCGCCAATTTCAAAATCTTCGATTCCAGTCACTGCACAGATATCACCAGCCGTAACTTCGGAAACCTTCACACGACCCAGTCCTTCAAATATCTGCAATTCTTTAATTTTCACTTTCTTGAAAACGCCGTCAGCTTTGCAAAGCATCATGTTAGCGCCTTCTTTCAGCACACCACGTTTCACACGACCGATCGCGATACGGCCTACGAATGCGTTGTAGTCAAGAGAAGTGATTTGCATTTGTGCATTTCCTTCGTCAATAACCGGTGCAGGGATTGATTCGATAATGGTATCCAGCAGGAATGTAATGTTATCCGTTGGTGTTTTCCAATCCGGGCCCATCCATCCTTGTTTCGACGAACCGTAAACGGTAACGAAATCAAGCTGATCTTCGGTAGCGCCAAGGTTGAACATCAGGTCGAATACATTTTCCTGAACTTCTTCCGGACGGCAGTTTTCTTTATCTACTTTATTTACAACCACGATTGGTTTCAAGCCAAGGCCGATTGCCTTGCCTAATACGAAACGTGTTTGTGGCATAGGGCCTTCGAATGCATCAACAAGCAACAAAACGCCATCAGACATTTTAAGTACGCGTTCCACTTCACCACCAAAGTCTGCGTGACCTGGTGTATCAATTACATTGATTTTTACGTCTTTGTAACGCACCGATACGTTCTTAGAAGTGATGGTGATACCACGCTCCCTTTCAAGATCATTATTATCAAGGATTAGGTCATCAAACTCCTGGTTATCGCGAAATAACTTTGAAGCGTGAATGATTTTGTCAACCAATGTAGTTTTACCGTGGTCAACGTGCGCAATGATTGCGATGTTACGAATGGCTTGCATTGTTTTATAGATCAATTGTTTACGGTTGTCCTTTCGGCGGCTTAAAACCGGCAGTGAACCGTTTTGCTTTTAGTTTGACTGATTTTTTGTCAAATAGGGTGCAAATGTACGGACTTTTTCTGCTGAATAACAGTATTTTACAATTAATTTATTGTTACCAGCCGAAAAATGCGGTTTGTAATGAGAGAAGTGCAATAAAACAAGAAAAGAGACGCCGATATCAGCGCCTCCTTTTACTTCAACTCACCTAATGAAACACCTGCATTAGTCTTATTTCCGTTTCAGAAATATCTTGTCAATCCCTTCAACATCCAGCACAATGGAGTCGCAGGTGTTGGTCAATGCTAAGAAAGCATAGACAGCGGAAGTGTTATTTTTAAACTTACCAGAGATTTTGAGAGAATCTTTTTCAGCTATCCAAGTCATAACAGGTTCATTTTGTTTGCCAAATAAGATTCCTCCCGTTTCCTTGAATTTTCCATCTTCCAAAAATGTCACTTCATCCAGTTCTTTCGGGCTGGATTCCAATGACCCTGTCCAATTCCCAATAATGTTCTTTGCAAAAGCCGGAGGAGCACAAGGCTTATCTTTGTCCTTATCGCAGGATGAAGCGATAAAAATTGCCAGGCAAAAAATCAGAGTTCGCTTTATCATATTTAATTCAGATTACGAATGTAGATATCTCGGCTAATCTCGTTTGCAAGAGATTTAAAAGGCCAAACTCGTCTTGTTCTAAATTTATCGAGTCTGGCCAGTGTAAACCATAGTCCTTTCCTACTAATTGTTTACCACGATCTTATGAGTGGTCTCTGAACCATTTGTATTAGTCAAACGCACCAGATAAACACCATTAAGCAAATTCTTTACCTTAACATTTGGCGATGGCTTTCCAAAAGAATGATAAACCACTTTACCATTTGAGCCAACGATCTCCACTTTTGTAATCTTGCTCCAATCGGCTGCTTTGATTGTAAGTTCTTCGGATACAGGATTTGGATACATATAAGTAACAACTCCTTCAAACTTCACAGTGCGAATCCGGCTGTAAGCTCCAGTTCCATCCTTATCGATCATATGCAGACGATAAAAGTTATTTCCGTTAATGGGATCATTGTCTACCGCTACATACTCAACTTGCTGCTTACTCTCACCTTTTGCAGTAATAGTGGTTATCGTATTCCATTCATTACCATTGGAGCTACGCTGCACATCAAAGCGATCGCTGTTATTTTCCTCCGTTGTTGCCCAGTTTAGGTTAATCCCTGCGCCTTCTTTTGTCGCGTCGAATGAAAGCAATTTGACAGGCAATGCAAAGTTTTCGGCCATGGAGAATGGACGTCTTAATCCTAATTGATTTCCCGAAGCAGGATCGTTAGCTGCGTTAGTCCAAGAACTTCCGGAAGCAATAGCATTCGGACGAGGTGTTGCAGGATTACCTTGATCAACCGGGCCGGAGAAATTAATGGTATATGTAGCCAGTTTTACAAAGGTAAATGTGTTAAGGTCTGTCTGATTTCCACGAGACAGAGTTAGACCTAGCTCTTTTTGGCCTAATGGAGGATCGCCAAATACTGTCGTTTGAACACCCAAGGAGCCAGTCGTATAGTTGGGATCAGCTACCCCGGTTCCACCAAGAATATCTACACCATCTGGAAGATCCAAGTCTAATCTAATATTGTAAGCCTTCCAATTATTGTTGTTTGGTCCGGCGTATCCAACGTCTCCTTTGGCTTCCAAGTCAAACGTCCAACTTAAGCCGTCCGCGCTAACCTTTCTGTTTGTGAAATCAAGGATAATGTTGACATTCTGCGACTTTGCAATTTGAGACATTGATATTAGCAAAAGGGCAGAAAAGAAATATTTTAGATGTTTTTTCATTTTTTTGATTTTAATAATTAATTAATGTTGAAAAGAAGCCTGAGTTAAAACTGAAGTCGAAGAATGAATAATCCACGTTATCCACTAATCCGTCAAGATTTAAATCTTGGTTAGAATATGTACCAAATTCACCGTTATTAAATGAGTTGTCGAAAATCGCATAGTCAACATTGTCAACTGCATAATCTTGCTGAACATCGCCCATAGGCATGCACCAAACTCCGCTTGTCAAAACCATCTGAGCAGGCGCACCTACATTATAAGCCTTAGATAAGCTTGTGGAAAAGTCATAGTTAACCGTTCCAGCATTGAAGGACACTATACCAAGTCCAAGGACAGCCAAGTGATTCCTATGCTTGACAGCAATCCGAACACCTCCAAACTGCGGATTGAACTTCGGAGCAAAGCCATCCACGTCCAAAACTGTCCCGTCTACTCGAAGCAAGAGACTTTTGGATTCTAGGATTATCGACGGATCCTGCATGCTGCGTATCTCCACTTTCACCCAATCTACCACATTGCCTACTTTTGAGAAGGTGCTCTTGATTTCCGGATAAGCCGCTCCGCCGCCGTAAGGATCCTGCGTTGGAAGCAATCCGAAAGTAGAAGGGCCAGTTTGATAAACTTGCAAATCATTCCTCATCGTTGCGACGCCGTTTTCTTGTGTTGTAGCGCCTTGGAGGAAGACTTTTAGATTGAGATTGACCTTAGTCTCGCAAGCATTGATCGTTACCGTCAATTTTGAGGTCGAAAGATCCGTGTTGAAGCAACCTGTTACATTATCCTTGTAGAAAGCATAATAACTACCGGCACCCGCTTTCGTGGGGTCAGCCACAGCAACTGTATGCGAAGCGTCTTTAAACCAGACAAGTGATGCGCCTTGAGGTTGATTGTTAACGGTTGAATTGTTCAAGTTGACCGTTGTCGCAGGACAACTATTTACAGCCCCTGATCTCAACAAAGCCACCTGGGCAGTTCCCGCAGCGCAACAGGCTTTGATGGTTACTGTTACTTTGGAAGTAGAGAGGTCGGTTGAGTAGCAATTGTATTTTTTATTATAGAAAAATGCATAATAATCACCTGAAACACTTATAGCATTTGCATTCTCCGGAGCGCCTTGATGATTGTTGTTTTTAAACCACCGCCTTTCTTCATTTAACTCTAAATTTTGATTTGGGTCTACAACTAGGCTGGTCTCTAAGTTTACACTACTTTCCGGGCAACTATTGGTTGCAGTATTGTTGCTCAAAAGTACCTGTGTTTCGACATAACTTAGGACAGCCTTTGCAGTTGAAGTCTGCACGTTGTAGCAGGAGGGCATTGTTCCATCGCGGTAAAACGCATAGTATTCTCCGACCGGTGCAGCTGAAATAAGGTTGGCGGTTAAATCTTCCGCGCCAGCGCCAGAGCCTTTTTTCCAAATTAGAGATCCATTAGGAGGAGTAATGCTTTTTTCTAAGCCGTCCAGCCCAGTTCTTCCACAAGGATAACGAGTTGTTGAATTTGAATGGAATAGTTGGACCTGAGTATTTGGAATAACGCAATCGAATGCGTATTGTGGGATGTCTAAGTTTACATACCCAAGTGTATTACTATTTGCCTCTGCTGAAAAAGTGAAAAATAATGCCGATGTATTTGGGGTGAAGCTGAGTATATTATTTGACCAATAGTTTTCTCCAAGATTACCAATTGTTAAAGTTTTGACTACCTGCGGCACTAAGTCAATTGTCGTAATCGTAAGAGTTAATGACTTTGCTGAATTTGTAGCAGCTATTTTGGAAAAGAGCACTCCAAACCGAAAGTTGTATTGTTTTCCTGGAACAAATTTTGAAACTAAGACCCGTACGGCATCCTGATGATTTGAATTAGGAAAATTGTTATGTTTCAGCGTTAAAAATGTTTTTTTCTTAGAGTCTTCAATGTCTGCTTGGCTGCCGTTTAAGAAACTAGGCGGGCTTGGCATAATCGCTTGCCAGGGAGTTTGCGGATTTCCACCAAGTCCAACTGGATTGGAAATTGCCGGAGACCCGCTAACAATACTATATCCTGCTGGCTTGCATCCCATACATGTGAAGTCCCACGTCGGCTGGAAACTTTGCGCATGCGTTTCTGCGGCAAGCGCAATCAAAAATATCAGTGTGTAAAAAATTATTCGTTTCATAATCATCCTTTTTTAGTGTGTCAGGTTTGTAGCCTGGAAAAATTTTTTGTTATCATGTTGTCAATTAATAGGGAGGGAAATGTTAGGCGTTGTGATCTGTTTGACGCGGTGCCGTTCTTTTGGGGCGAGCGTCGGGAGTTGGATTGTTTTCATATGCTTATTGTCATATATGGAGTGATGGTTAAAGTGATAAAAATGTTAAGTCTGAATCCTGTGATTCGAATCGAGGCTTAAAATTGTGGGATGGAATTGGAGAATCTGAAATGCGTTGATTGTTGGGCGGGAATGGGTGAATTAACGGTAATTTTTACGCTTTTTGCTTCTTGGTCGGGCGTTAAGGGTTGATATTGTTTGAGTTATCTTGTAGGATTACATTTAAGTCGGTAGCAGCAATTACAAAGACAGTGAATTAGAATTATTCAATGTTTGGAATTTTGGTGAAGTGGCAATTCGCGCTGTAAAAGGCGATTTGTTGTGAGAACATGTCCTTTAAAGAACTTATCCTAACCGTTTAATAAACGGAAAATAGTTTTCCCGAGAAAAAAATGAACTTAGGTTTTATTCTGATTTAGGGACCGAAATGCTATATAAGATATGCTTGTTTTTATGTCTTTTACCTGGGTTGGTCAGCGGCCAGTTCATCTTTCAAAATTTGCGTACGAATGATGGGTTGAGCAGCAAGGTGATCAGGAGCCTTTATAAGGATAGCGACGGGTTTCTTTGGATAGGGACGATAAAGGGATTGAATCGATTCGATGGTGCGGCCATAAGGCAATATGGAAATGAGAATGGGTTGAAAGATTTATATATCAATGCTATCCAGCCGCTGGGTCAGGATGAATTGATTATCGGAACAACACAGGGCATCAAGATCTTCAATCGGAAGGAAGGCGCATATGTAAGTGATCCGCGTTTTGAGCAATTAAGCTCGATAGATATCTATAATATTTATCTCGACGGCTTTTCCCGCTTATGGTTTTTGACGCAATCAGGAATTTATATATACATCAATGAGAACCTTGCAAAGCTGGAAAGTCAGGTGTCGGATGCGCGGATTCTGCAAGGCGTGAGATACGATCTTGCGACACTTGTCTGGGATTATGGCAGGGGCGGGTTTTGGATGGGTGGCCCGGAAACTTTTTTTATTGATCTCAGAAAGAAAACGATTTATCACAAATTAAATAACCCAAACAATGTACCCATTTTTGATGCGGCCGATGTTTTTGCGATTGGAGTTGATGCAGAATCCAACCTTTGGTATGGAAGCAACAAAACCAAATCCCTGAATTTTTGGAATCATAAAACCAATAAGGTCATTTCGTATTCTGAGTTGGACGGCGAGCGAATTTATGAAGGATGCAATAGAATTTTCATAGATAAAAAAGGTCGTGTCTGGATTTCAACCTGGGCATTTGCAGCTTACGTAAAAGAATCCGGCGAGCCTATCAGGAAGATTCCGTATAGCCAAAACCGTAAGTATTCAATCGGGTATGGATTCTTCTGGGCGGCTATTGAAGACACGGAAGGAAATGTATGGCTCGGCACATTAAATGGGATCAGTAAAGTTCAGGCCAATGCTCCGGTTCAGGCGATTTACCAATTGCCTAGCTTCAAGTATTTTTTGCACACAGGTTTTGCCCATGCAAACTCAATAGTGGTTGACGGGAGTACGATAATGGCCGCCAAAGAGGATGGGATTGTCCGGTTTGATATGAAAACAAGACATTATCAGCGGTATATCTCCAACAATGGTCCTGATCTGGTTAAAAACAAATTTTTTATGTCAGTTAAGTCAAAAGGAGTTTGGTGGTTTGCAGGCCTGGATGGAATACATTTTCTGCGGCCTGGAAGCGAGCGGTTGGAACCACTGATTGCCGGTGGAGTCAAATTCAAAGCAAAGACCTCAAATTTTATTTTTGCTGATCCGGTCGGTAATATCTGGTTTCAAATCCTTGATGATGCCTTGTACAGATATAACCCTTCAAAAGAGGTCATCACGCGCTTCGACGGCAAAAGTGAGCGTTTTGGAGCGTTTCCGCTGGCCAACGCTTATAGTTTTCTGTTACAGCGCAATGGGAACATTCTATTTGCCAATAAATACGGCATTTTGAAATTCGATACATATAAGCAGCAGTTTTTTGAAGTTTATTTTAATAAGACGTATGGTTTTATGGTTAACCAAATGGTTGAGGATAAGCTGGGAAACATCTGGATGGCGGTTTGGGGGACGGGTGTTCTTAAACTAAATGAAAACTATAATGTTACCGACAGTTTAAACACAGGAAATGGGCTCCCCTATGACAATCTGAATAACATTGCCATTGACCATCTAAACAATATTTGGGTTTCGGGTATTGAAGGGCTTCTTTTCTTTAATCCGGAATCAAAGGCGCTTACAAAGGTAGACGTAGATCTCGGGCAAAATCTTCAAGACTATTATAATGATTTGTTTGTGGCAAATAAAAGGATTTATGCTACAATGCTTGATCATGTTGTAGCCTTTGATCCATCCAAATTCGCCGCTTTGAAAGTGAGGGAGCCGCCGCATATCACGTCCGTGAAAATTTTTGGCAAGGAAAAAGAAGATTTCATGAGAAACCCACAATTAGACTTATCACACGATGAAGATTATCTCACATTTCAATTTGCGTCGCTGGTGCACCGCGATGTACCAACATTGCGATACAGTTATATGCTCGAAGGTTTCGATCAGACCTGGATCCATTCGGGTCGTTCCTTAGTAGCCTCTTATAAGAATCTTCCCTGGGGGAAGTACAGGTTTAAGGTAAGAAGCACGGATGAGCGGGGTAATTGGATGAGTATTTCAAAGACATTAGCTATTAACATTCAGCCTCCGTGGTGGCGTGAATCGTGGTTCCTTGGAGCAGTGGCAATCTTGTTTTGCGCGCTGATGATCAACTTATATAATGTTTATCTAAAAAGAAAGCGGAAACGCATAATGGATGCGAGCATTGACTACTTCGCCAATGCTGTTTACCCTGAAAATTCTGTAAAAGAAATTTGCTGGGACATTGCCTACAATTGCGTATTGCATTTACATCTCCAAGACTGCGTGGTGTATCTAATGGATCATAAAAGGAATGTGCTTGTGCAGAAAGCCGCTTATACTTACAATAGCCCGAAAACGTCTGAACAGGACAGTCGAACAGAAATCCCGGTTGGCAAAGGCATCATTGGGACGGTTGCGAAGACAGGTAAGCACTTAGTCATACGGAATACTTCCAGGGATCCAAGATATGTAGTGATCGAGCAAAGACGGTTTTCTGAGCTATCCGTTCCTATTCTGCATGATGGAAAAGTGATAGGTGTGGTGGATTCGGAGCATTATAAGAAGAATTATTTCAAAAGTGAGCATCTGAAAGCAATGTCAATTATTACATCTATATGTTCGGGCAAAATTGCGGAGGCAATTGCTCAGGCCGCAGCCAAAGAAAAGGAAATAGAGCTGCTCGAAATCAGTAAGGCACTTGCGGAGAGCCAGCTAATGGCTTTGCGCGCACAAATGAACCCGCATTTTGTTTTCAATTGCCTGAATAGCATTCAGGAATGCATAGTTTCTGAGAAATTTAAAGAGGCCAGTAAGTATCTGAATCTATTTGCGAAGCTATTTCGCAATCTGTTAAATAACTCCGGCAGAAGCTTGATAACGATTGACGAGGAGCGCGATATCCTGGAATTTTATCTTCAACTGGAAGAAATGCGGTTTTCAAACAGCTTTTCGTATGAAATCCGTTTCGATGAGGCGCTTGAAGATGAAGGAATTATGATTCCTTCCCTGCTGGTCCAGCCATATGTGGAAAATGCCCTTTGGCATGGGCTAATGCACTCCGAACTGGAACGGAAGCTGCTTGTGGAATTCAGGAAGATCAATGAAGATATCTTCGAATGTAGAATCGATGATAATGGAATTGGCAGAAAAAGATCCTTTGAATTAAGGGCCATCAACGAAAAAAACAGGTATCATGAGTCCAAAGGGCTTGGTATTTCCAGCGACCGTCTGTCTGTGCTTAACAGGCAGGGACATCATGCGGAGGTCGAGTTTGTTGATAAGGTGCACGATAATGGCGACGCGGCAGGAACATTGGTGATCGTGAGGCTGTCCACTTACCTCAGATAGAAAAAGGCGTACGGATTCTTTATTTATTCATTTAATACACGCACAGTGATGGGGTTTGGGATTTACTTTTTTACTTTTTCAGCACTTCTGTATGTTTATTCAAATTTTTATGCAAGATGTAAACGGAACAGGGGAAGGCATATAAAGCGCTTTGGGATAGAGACAGAAGCTATTATACTTTTTATTGACATACCCGAAAAACCTCAATCAAGACAAGCTGCGAAAGTACAGGTTCAGATAGAGCCGGTCCAAGGCAGAAATTTTGTAGCAACATTGACTGATGTTCCCCGCACACTAGTGAATTCATTTAAAGTTGGGGATAAAGTACGGGTCAAATATCTTGCTAAGAACCAAAAAGAAGTGGCTTTCGTGAAGTTGACCAATCTGAATTGAGACCACATATCACCGATAAATAATTCAACCATTGCCGTTAGTTCAATGGAGCGATAAGGAGTGAGGGAACATATGGTGCGCTGATATATCATTGCGGTTGAAACATGATTCAACATCAAAACATCAGTTTATGAAACGCATTTCTCTTCAACTCTCAACGCTGCTCGCAGCACTTTTTCTTTTCGCCTTTTCCTGTCAGGATCACTATGTGCCGGAGGAGCCGGAGACTTTAAAAATAAGGACGCTGCCGATCGAATCTCCAACAGATGGAGAATATAGTCGAACGAGGTTTGGAATGGCAATCGAGAAGCTTGGTAATCAGGCCATTAAGAAGTTTGGGATAATAATTTCCACGCATTCTATTGGAAGTAATAATTACACAACCAATCCTACGATTGCAAATCAAAAATTATCGATCAACGAAGCTGCAACCATCGGAGAGCACTCATTTGTAGAAGCTTCGTTTGATCGCGATGAATACGTTGAAGTATTTTACCGTGCCTATGCCGAACAGACAAATGGTGACGTGGTATATGGCGAAGTGTTTAAATACACACCTGCTGACATTGTGAGTATACGCGTAACAAACCTTTCAGGAAATAAGGCACCAATTGAAGTAGACCTAGATATAACTTATCTGGGAGCAATCGAGGTGGAGGAATATGGTGTGGTATACTCTTACAAAGTAAACGTAAACGATCCGGTAACCCCTAATCCAACATTAGCCGACCACAAGATTAAATCCGCGGTGGCTCTTAAACTAGGTAAGCAAACTATTGGTTTACCTATTCCTGGAAATTCGGTTATCCAAATCTACACCCGCCCTTATGTAAAATATAAAAATGGTAACGTCTTCTATGGTAACATATCTAGCTAACCCTCTAACATTTGTCAAATGCAACAACAAGAAGAAATTCAAATAGGAGATGTGGTCTGGTTGAAATCGGGGAGTCCGGCTATGGTGGTGGATGGGTTTCACCAGACTTCGAAAAATTTTTATCGATGCTTTTGGTTTAACGAGGAGGCTAATGCAGTTTCTGAATATTTTAATCAGTTGAGCTTAACCACGACAAAGACTGAGCTGCAATTAGTCATCAAGGATAAGCCCAAAGAGCAATAATAAGTAGCGTGATTCTGTGAGAAGAAGTCCCGGACTACCTGACTTTACAAAGAAAGTAAGTCGGAGAGAGTTCGGGGCTTTTTTGTGTTTGAATGTTTTGCAGGATATGCTCGTGTGTGCTGGCGTCGCAAGTAATCTGCGATGTGTCTGGTTTGATGAAATTTTGCATTGGCCGGGGCGTTTAGTTTCTTTGTGAGAATTGACTTTTTAACGCTTTATATGAATAAGAATTTGCTGGCAGGAATGCTCCTGTCCATATCAACCCTCACTTTTGCGCAGGATGATGCTGCAAAATATGCAGAGAGCATTACGCCCGATGACTTGAAAAAACATTTGGTAATCATTGCCTCGGACAGTCTTGAAGGACGGGATACGGGTTCGCCAGGCCAAAAAAAGGCCGCAGAATACGTTTCAAGCTACTACAAACAGTATGGTCTGACGCCGGCTGCCACAGCTGCGGACGGCTCGAAAAGTTATTTGCAAAAATATAATCTCCATAAAAGAAGCTGGGGTGAGGTTTACGTGAAAGCGGGCAGTAAAAAATATGAGTTTAATAAAGAATTCTATCTCAATGGAATTCTGAATGTTCCGCAGGAAACAAGCTCTGAGGTAATCTTAGTAGGCTATGGCATTGATGATCCGGCCTACACCGACTATAATAACCTGGATATCAAAGGTAAGGCTGTCGTTATGTTTGAAGGTGAGCCGAAAAGTGCAGATGGGAAATACCTTGTTAGCGGCACGGGTGAGAAAACGAAGTGGAGCGGACCTGTTTCCTGGCAGGCCAAAGCAAGGGTTGCATTGGACAGAGGGGCAACATATGTGTTCATCGTTAATGATAAAACGGGCGACGATCTGGACAAGGAAATCCGTCAGCGGGCGGTTATGGCGAGGCGTTTCAGCGCTCCTACATTAAAACCTGTGGTAGAAGCGCCAAACAGCCTGGCTGCCTTTGCGGTTCCGGCAAGCATTGCTGCGCAGATTCTGAACACGTCTACCAGCAAACTTCTGAAAGAAAAAGCTTCGATCGATAAATCGGGTAAGCCGCTTTCAAAACAAATGTCAGGCAATGTAGCAGTGAAAGCCGAGCGCGTGAGCGAGACGATTGAAACCGAGAATGTTGCTGCCTTTATGGAGGGATCTGACAAAAAAGACGAAGTCCTGGTCATTAGCGCACATTTGGATCATATCGGGATCTCTGATAATGGGGAGATTAACAACGGAGCAGATGATGACGGGTCGGGAACAGTTTCATTGCTCGAACTTGCGGAGGCATTCAGCAAAGCGAAAGCGGAAGGTAAGGGACCACGTAGAAGCATATTATTTCTGAATGTTACAGGTGAGGAAAAGGGGCTTTTCGGTTCGGAATATTATTCTGAAAACCCGCTATTCCCGCTTAAAAATACGATTGCTGATTTGAACATTGACATGATCGGTCGTGTGGATAAGGCGCATGAGAATGATCATAAATACGTTTACCTGATCGGTTCTGACAAGCTTTCTTCCAAGTTGCACGCGATCAGTGAAGAAGCGAATAAGAAGTACATCAATTACAATCTGGATTACACATTCAATGATCCGAAAGATCCGAACCGGTTCTATTACCGCTCAGATCATTATAACTTCGCTAAAATGGGCGTTCCGGTTATTTTTTATTTCACCGGGGTTCATGAAGATTATCACAAGCCAGGCGATGATGTCGAAAAAATCCTTTTCGACAAACAAGCACCCATCGTGAAACTGGTTTTTCATACGGCATGGGAGCTGGTTAACAGGGAAGAACGCATTGAGGTTGATAGCAATAAGGAATAATTAGCCAAGCCATGAAAAGATCGCTTTTGAGTATTTTTCTGTTCACTACCAGCTTGTTTGCCAGCGCACAGGCGCCGACAGAAAATTCCCTTCTTTGGGAAATCACATCGCCCGGACAGGCAAAGCCTTCCTATTTGTTTGGAACGATCCATTTGATCTGTCCGGCCGATTTCTCATTAAGTGACTCATTAAAAGCAACATTATCCAGAACACAACAGGTTGCCCTGGAAATTGACATGGACGATCCCGGCATGCTGGCAGGCATGATGAAATCGATGAACATGACCGATGGTAACGAGTTGAAAAAACTGGTTACCGAGCAGGAATATGCAAGACTGGCGAAGTTTTACAAAGATTCGGTTGGCGTGGGGATTGCAATGTTCGAGAAAGCTAAACCATTTATATTAATGGGGCCGCTTTTCAATGCAGTCCTCGCATGCCAGCCTCAGTCCTACGAAATGTCATTGGTGGAGTTGGCAGCCAAGCAGAAATCCGAGGTCATCGGGATTGAGACGCTGGATGAACAAATGGCAATTTTTGATACGATCCCTTACAAAGAACAGGTGAAGACGATCATCAGCATGATAGACAGTCTTCCGCAGGCGCGTAAAGAGTTCAGTAATTTGGTCGCATTATACAAGTCCCAGAAAATCAACGACCTGTATAATCTGATGATGGCCAGTAACTATGGTATGGATGGGAATGAAGAAGTAATGCTGTTTTCGAGAAACCTGAAATGGGTGCCTAGAATCCGTAAAATCGCAGCCGAAAAGCCAACTTTTTTTGCAGTAGGCGCCGGTCACCTGGGTGGTGATCGCGGCATAATTTCGTTATTACGGAAGGATGGTTTTAAAGTCCGGGCGATAAATTGACCCTAAAAAGCAGATATCCATCTGGTAAGCAGGCCGGGATTGAAAAATAGCAGGAGGATCGTAACGACAAGAAGTCCTGCAATGAATTTGCCGGTTATACTTTGGTTTGCAGGAGCTTTTTTCTGCGCCAATGCTTTAAAGAACAATAAATACGGGATTCGCAGGTAGTAAGCGAGGGATATCGCTGCATTAAGGATTCCTCCGATCAGCAGCCACAGCATCCAGGGGAAATGTTGCTGATGATAGCTTTCCCAAAGCGCGGAAAATACAAGCAACTTCGAAGTAAAGCCGGCAGTTGGCGGTAATCCCGCCAAGGCAATCATGGCGATCGTCAGAATGCTGGAAATCCACATATTTCTTCGTCCTAACCCTTCAAAGCAGGTAAGATTTGTGTTTGACACGGGTTGCAAAAGATCAATCAAAAAGAAAACAGCAAGATTGATAATCAGGTAAGCGGCCGTATAAAAAACGGCTGACTCAAACCCAAACCGGCTGTAAGCGGCTATTCCAACCAGTAAATAACCTGCCTGCGCAATAGAGGAATAGGCTAGTAATCGTCTTGCATTGGTTTGCAACAGCGCTGCTACATTGCCAATGGTCATGCTTATCAATGCGATCCCGCCCAAAACCGGGAAATATTGAGCCGGTAATATTCCGGCAAGACGCATAAGCACAAGCACCACGGCAGCCTTCGGTGCGACAGACAAAAATGAAACAAGCGGAGTAGGAGCAGCCTCGTAAACATCAGGTGTCCAGACATGAAACGGCACCAATGAAAGCTTAAAAAGGAGCCCGGCGAGGGTCAGTACAATGGTTACCGTTATCACCAGGGGAGAATTATTCATCAATCCCACGGTCATGGCTTCGCTGGTAATGTCCATGGTTCCGGTGATACCATAAATGAGCGATATTCCGTAAAGCATTACTGCTGAGCTTGCTGCGCCGAAAAGCAAGTATTTAATCCCTCCTTCCGCCGCTTTTTTGTACGGCGACATGGCAACCAGCAGATAGGAGCTAACGGAAATCAGTTCCAATGAAAGGTATATAGTCAGCAAATGTGTCGACATTGTCAGCAGATTCATGCCGGCAACGGCTGCAATGAGCAATGCATTAAACTCTGGCGGGAAGTCGTATTTTAATACACGGACGTGGATTAGGGTGAAAATCCAGGCAAGCGTAATCATGATTTTGAAAAAAACAGCCTGTCGGTCGAGGAACAAGAGGGGTTGAAAACGAAAGGAAGGTTCGGTATTCCACTGGCCCAAAATCAGTAAAAGTGTAATAATACTGCCTGCAAGGGCTATATTTTGCAGGTAAGAAGCAATTTTCTCTTTTTTAAGCCAACGCAAAAACACAAGTTCCGCAAACAGGAAAAAGCAAAAGAGCAGTGCCAGAAAAATCTCAGGAGTGATTCCTGCCAGGCTTCGGCGTATATGTATAAGCTGTTCGTTAATATCCAATTTGAGCGGGTACAATTTTTTTGGCAAAAGTACAGAAAGATGCCAGCAATCTAAATTCTGGCATGTTCAGACTTCGAACTTATCAAATTAACCAACTTTATCATGAAATATGTACTAAGATTTTTTTTGCTCTCCTCTTTTCTTTGGACGAATGCTGCCATAGCGCAGGATTCCACAGGATTATCGGGAACACCTTATCAGGAAACCGCTGCTGATGGAGAGAATTCACCATATCTGTTTAAAGAATGGTACTCCGGAACGGTCCGCACGAGCGACGACCGGGTGCACGATGGGGTAAAAGTCCGGTATGATCTCAAAAAAGATGAAGTAGAATATAAGGCTGATTCCGGGTTATTCCGGGTGTCGTCCGGCGTAAAGGAGTTCACAATCCCGACAGGCACTGATCTTTACATTTTCAAGAATGGCTATCCTGCCGTTGGAGAACAGACAGACAAAAGCTTTTACAGGGTTCTTTATGATGGCAATACGAAGCTGTTAAAAAAATATGTTAAGCCTATTAAAGTGGAGAAAGCGAGCGCTACGCGAACATTGGAACCGAATGCTAAGCTGTATATCCTGAAAAATGACAAGCTTAATCCTGTGCAGCTCAACAACAGAAACAGCTTTTTGAAACTGCTTAGCGAAGAAAAAAACAAAATGAACTACATCATCCGGGAGTCACAGCTGGACTTTGCAGCAGAGGATGATTTAATCACTTTACTTGAAGAGTTTGACTCTTACAAAGCAGGGCGTGGCGGAAACTAGTGCCGCATTAAGACGTTAAAAAAAGCCGGAATCGATATTTTTAAGTATCAGTTCCGGCTTTTTTATTAGTATACAAGTAATTTTTATGGCACTAACGGCGCTTCGGGAGCCACTTCTTCTTTTTTTCGTTTACCAAAAACATAAACCAGTCCAAAATGACTTTTCAAAACACCGCTGTCAAATTTATCTTTAACATAAGGATTTAACTCTAGTGCAACCTGGAACCGCCTGTTCTGCTTCAACGGCGAAATGCGGACACCTACATTTAAAGAGTAACCGTCAATTGTGATCAGATCTGCGTCGGCATCGGCAATGCGGTAAAGCGGGTTTAATCTTAATCCTCCACCCAGATACCATTGCACCACTTCGCCTCTTTTCAGATTGATCATTGGCAGCAAATCCACACTCAGACTGCTGAACAGCGAGTTGGTTTGAAACCTTGTATCCAGCCAGATTGCCTTTTTTGAATTGGTGCTGATGGTTAGCAAGCTGCTCCATGGATAATAACCCACCGAAGCCTGCGCCCGAAGTTTTTGCTGATTAAGAAATAAAATCAACGTGAGTACAAAAATAATGCGTTTCATGAACGAAGGATGAGTAAGTGGCACTTGCAATGTTGAGACTAGCGGCGCAGTGCCTTGCCCAGCTTGCCAGCCGCTTGCATGGTGTTCATTTTCTTCATCATCTTGCGCATTTCATCAAATTGCTTGATCAGGTTGTTAACCTGCAAAATGGATGTCCCGCTTCCGGCTGCAATGCGTTTTTTACGGCTTCCGTCGATCATATCAGGATTTTCACGCTCCTTTTTGGTCATCGACTGAATGATCGCTTCAATAGGCTTAAAAGACTCATTATCAATGTCCATGTCTTTCATTGCATTGCCCATCCCGGGAATCATGCCGATCAGATCTTTGACATTACCCATCTTTTTGATCTGCTGCAACTGACCCAAAAAGTCGTCAAAATCAAACTTGTTCTGACGCATTTTGGCATTAATGCGTTTGGCTTCATCTTCGTCAAAAGCCTGCTGCGCACGCTCTACAAGAGAAATAACGTCACCCATGCCCAGGATCCTGCTCGCCATACGATCGGGGTAGAAGGAGTCAAGTGCCTCCATTTTTTCGCCCGTACTGATATATTTGATAGGCTTGTCAACGATCTGACGAATCGAAAGGGCCGCTCCACCACGCGCGTCACCGTCTAATTTGGTCAGCACGACACCGTCAAAATTCAGGCGTTCGTTAAAGGTTTTGGCCGTATTTACCGCATCCTGACCCGTCATAGAATCCACGACGAACAGGATTTCAGATGGCTTAACGGCAGATTTAATGTCCTCAACCTCCTGCATCATGACCTCATCCACAGCCAGACGCCCGGCTGTATCGACAATCACAATTTTCTTTCCTATTTTTCTTGCATGCGCCACTGCATTACGCGCAATGTCAACTGCATTTTTATTGTCAGGCTCTGAATAAACTTCCACACCAACCTGCTCTCCAAGCACTTTCAACTGCTCAATCGCAGCCGGACGATACACGTCGCAGGCTGTAAGCAGAACCTGACGACCTTGCTTTTTGAGCAATGTGGCCAGTTTTCCGGAGAAAGTCGTCTTACCCGAACCTTGCAAACCGGCAATCAGGATAACCGCGGGATCGCCCTTGATATTGATTCCTTCTGCCTGGCCGCCCATGAGCTCGGTAAGCTCTTCCTGGACGATTTTGACAAACATCTGGCCCGGTTCAACAGAGATTAATATCTTTCTGTCGAGTGCTTTTTCACGGATCCGGTCTGTAATTTCCTTGGCAACTTTAAAGTTAACGTCGGCATCGACCAATGCTTTGCGGACTTCCTTTGTGGTTGCGGCAACATTTATATCTGATATCCTATCCTTTCCTTTTAGTGTGCGAAAGGCGTTATTTAGCTTGTCCTGTAAGTTTTCAAACATGGAATGATATGTATGATTCTAAACCTTAATTGAAATAAAACACAAAGGTATAAATAAAATAAGGAGTACAGGAAGGTTAATTCCGGCACTCCTCGAATATTTGGTGCGAAGCCTAAGCTGCTGAAATGACTGTTATTTGCTGAATTTTGCTTTGATCCAACGGAACATTTTCTTTTCTTTTTCCCAAAAAAACGAAAACTGGCCCAACAGAAAGCCGTACATCAGTAAAAGCGTCTGGTAAGTTGGAAAAATAAAGAGAATGTAAGTAATCGTTTTAAGCCACATCGGGGTCAGCTCGTCGTAACCCAGCAGGAAGAAAAGCCCTTTTCTAAGCCAAACTACGGAAGAGCCTGCTAAGCTAAAAACTGCTAAAACCAAAAGAACTTGTCTGGTTGTCTCCAATCCCCACTTTTCCTGCATTTTTCCCAACCAGGGTTGTGCGCTTTTTTCTCCGCCTTGCATATTTATTGAATTAAATTTTTACAAAGTAACAACCCATCGGGCAATTTTCCTCTATTTTAATGGATGTTTAATGCTGGTTAAAGACATGATCAGGATCATTTTTACTGTTGAAAAAAATCGCAATCATGATCACAGAGACGTTCCTATGCCCGGGTCTGAAAAGCGCTTGTCGTTGATAAATTGCTCATCATTTAATGTCTTCAAAAAAGCAATGATTGCTTGCTTATCCATTTCAGAAAGCTTAATTCCCCGTTTTTGTCCCGCAACCTGCAACAACGGATCGAGCGACGGCGAGACGAAAATGCTGTCCTTACTGCCGCTCTGATCATTGGCATAATGATCCAGAACTGCTTCCAGAGTCGTGAAACGCCCGTCATGCATGTAAGGCGCAGTCAGGCCCACATTGCGCAGGCTCGGAACCTTGAATTTTAACCTGTCGGCTTCGTTTAATGTGATCGCGTATCTTCCCTGATCATTGATTTTGGCAGGAATTAATCCATTATTTCTGAAACTATGATCTGTAAAAAGCTCACTGCTGTGGCAGGAAGCGCAATTTTGTTTGAAAAGGGTCATTCCCTGCTTTTCCAATGGCGTTAAAGCGGACGCATCACCTTGTAAAAAATAATCGTAACGGGAAGTGGAAGAAACGAGGGTCATCATAAACTGCGATAATGCCTTCATCATCCGGTCCGCATTGATTTCATTGGTTCCAAATGCTGCTTCAAACATTTTGGGATAATTAACCTGCTTCGTAGCTCCTGCCACCGGCGTTTTGCGGAGCTTTTCAATGACATTTCCCACGCGCTCACCCATTTCTACTTTATTCTGGATCGGAACGGGCGGAACCAGATCCATATCATGCACGCCTCCATCCCAGAAAAATGTCGGGCTAAAAGCCATATTCTGAATGGAGGGCGAATTGCGGGTGCCCAATAAATCATCGACGCCGTGGCTCAGATCGTGTCCGTGATGGGTGAATGCGGCTTGCTGCTGATGACAGGTTCCGCAGCCAATGTTATCTGTCCGGGACAGAATGCCGTCATAAAAAAGGAAGCGTCCCAGTTCAACACCTTCGGGGGTTAATGGGTTTTTGGACAGATCGTAAACGGGATCAGGGAAATAAGCAGGTTTTTTCCATTCCAAAGGCAGCGGATCAGTGGGTGGCGGATCAGTAATGACAGGAGGCTTTGGATCAGGCGTTTCTGACGCTTTATCACAGGAAATCATTCCCTGAAATAAGAGTAAAAGCACACCAAAAAGCAAAACCGCTTTTTTCATATTAACCCAACTTCCTTATTTGTTAATGATCTGGCCGAGACTAAACATAGTCGCGTAATTATCTGCAATATTTTTTGAAAAAGGAATAAACATTACGCTGCCGTTTTCCTTAATGCTCACTTTGGTGGGGCCGTTGAAGACTTTAAGTATATCTGCTTTCAGGTTAATCTGCGCTGCTGCATTTTCCGAAACAGCCGCCCGCTGATCGCCAAAATCTATTTTCGCCACCCGAATGTTGTTCAATGTCTTGGTAGTAAGCCCGCCGAACCCGCCGATATGATAGTAAAATTTGCTGTTCGACGATGTTGCAGAGTCCGAACTGCCTTCCAGTTTCAGAAATATATAACCCGGATTCCAATCCCAATACATTGCTTCCTGGTTGGTGGGACCCGAATCTTTGTCCAGAATCCCTTTGCGTTTTGAAATATCGGACACACTTCTCAGGCTGTCAATCCCTATGACGAATTCGATGCCCGTATAGTTGCGTGCCGGGACATTATTAATAGTAATTTCCTGAGAATCAACATTGCCTTCGCGAATCAGGAAGTAACTGGAATCCTGAGGAACGGTGTAATTGTTGCCTCCCGCGGCGATAAACTTAATGTTGGATATGTAATAATTGAGCGCGCTAACCGTAAATTCCTCCCCGGCAGCATTAACATAAGTCTCTGAATTGAATTTCAAATCTTTGGAGCCAACCACATTATCGAATTTCACGCTGATAATGCCCTTCGGAAGCGGAACGGGGTCGTCGGTACAGGAAGAAATAAGGGAAGCACTGAAAATAAGTGCCGTAAAAGACAGCAACAGATATGAAAATGTCCTTTTCATGCCGTTCAGGTTAGAGAGAATGAGAGTCTATATCATTTACTAAACAGAAAAACGGTCGGATTTATGCGAAATCAGCTCATCGGACGGTGAAAAATATTCTTTATTGACAGAATCCTGCCGGGATTGGTTTTCCGTGGAATCGCGAAGAGTAATTTTCCTATATTTGCCCTTTAAACAATAAGGGGGCACTAAGGCCGTTTATGTTCAAAGCTGTTTTTTGACCGGATTGACCTCTTTTTCATTAGCTTAACATTCACTTTTATAACCAATATGATGCTTCTACAAGCACTTGCTGATTCTACTTTGGCCGCACCCGTTGCCACAGAGGGGCTTTCTATTATTGATCTTCTTGCAAAAGGAGGCTGGGTCATGTTACCACTCGGACTACTTTTCCTGGCGACGCTTTTTCTTATTATAGAGCGTTTTCTTGGCATTGGAGCCAATGGAAAGATTGATCCGGGCGTGATTGACAACGTAAAAGACTTTATTCAGCAAGGAAACCTGAAATCAGCCGAATCGCTTTGCCGCAACCAGCGCAATGCTTCCGGACGTATTCTGGAAAGAGCCATCGGCCGCATTGGTTACCCTATTAAGGACATTGAAACGACGATTGAAAATGCAAGCCAGATCGAGATCCAGAGAATGGAGGGAAATCTTCCTTATCTGGGGGTTATCGCGGGTATCGCACCTATGCTTGGTTTCGTCGGAACGATTTCAGGGATTATCCGGATTTTCTACGATATTTCTATTTCTAACGACTTCAATATCAGCACCATTGCCGGTGGTATGTATGAAAAAATGATCACTTCCGGTTCCGGTCTGATCATTGGTTTGATCGCCTATGCAGGTTATCACTTGCTGAATATGAAAATTGACCGTTTTGCTTTGCGTTTGCAAATGGCCGCTTCCGATTTCCTTGACGTTTTGCAGAAGCCTGTTGCTGCAAAGAACTAATATCATTTCCAAAATATGAAAATACGTCGTAAGAGTCGTTTTGCGCCAGAAGTGTTCACGCACTCCCTGAACGATATTATGTTTTTCCTTTTGCTGTTCTTTTTGATCATCTCCACGATGTCTAATCCGAACGTGATCAAGCTTATGCTGCCCAAAGCATCTGCTACGCAGCAAATGTATAAGAAGCAGATTACGCTTTCTATTGATGAAAATAAAGGTTATTTTATTGATAAAGAGCCTATTCCGTTCGATCGCTTAGAGACCGAACTGCAAAATATTTTCGCTAATGTGGAAGACAAGACCATTGTTTTGAGAGTTGATAAAAATCTTGCTGTTCAGGACTTGGTGGATGTGCTGGAACTTGGCGCGAAAAATGAGATTAAAATGGTGATGGCTACTGCAAAGTAAGCCGTCACTTTTCTGCACTTTTATAAATTGCTTCCACTATTCTTTGTAAAACAGCACCCTGTGCCGCATTACAAATGTTGCTAGGCTTTCCATCACAAGCATCCAGGAAAGCAATCGTATTTTTAAGCTGAATGTCGGTTTCTTCCAAATGCGGAAATTCCATATCAACCAGCTCTCCTTCCACTTCGCTGTATAAAGAAAACGGGTTCAGCATTGCGCCGGCCTTTGTTCCAAAAACTTCCAGATTTACGTTTTTCGGTATTTTTGTATTTAATGCAAATGATGTGGATAACGTGATGCTTGCATTATCAGGAAAAGATAAATGAGCAAAACAAGCGTCCTCAACCTCAAACTTTTCTGCGTCCCAACCTCCCATGAGGCCTTTTCCACCTGCTTTTCCAATGTAATCATACGTGTTTGCAATGATGCGGTCGGGCTCGCTGTAACCGAGCAGTCCTAACGCAAGATCCAGCACATGAACGCCCAGGTCCATCAACGCACCGCCACCCTGAATGGATTTATTTGTAAAATTTCCCCAACCCGGAATGCCGCGCCGACGCAGAAAATTAGCCTTAATGTGGTAAACTTCACCCAGACGCCCATTGTCTAAAGCGCGTTTCAGTAAACTGTATTCCGGCGTTTGCCTGAGTTGAAAATTATAGGCAAGCACTTTTCCATTCTTCTGCGCCAAATCCGCCATCTCACCAGCCTGAGCCGCAAGGATCGCCGGTGGCTTTTCACAAAGCACGTGGCAATTGTTTTCCAGAGCCTGCATGGTAAATGGATGATGCAGATGATTGGCCGTGCAGTTAATGATCAGATCGGGTCTGTTGTCGCTTTCAAACATTTCAGCTGCATTGTCAAAAGCCAGTGGAATGTCATGCTTATCTGCCAATGCGCGTGCCTTGTGAATGTCACGACTGCAAATGGCAACAAGCTCGACACGCTCAGGAAGTGCCTTTAGTGCTGGAATGTGGTTCTGATCGGCAATATGGCCGCCGCCAATGATGGCTGCTTTAAGGATTGGCATAAATAACGGTTCGGAATGAATGCTAGGAGGGCAAAAGTATCAAATCGTTCCGAATTGTCTAACAAAATGCCCGGAACGGGCCGGGCGTTGGTATTACATATAAGCTAAATGTCAGCCTTGCTTACTTTTTTGTATTGATAATGATAACGCCATCTTTTCCTTCGTTTCCATAAATATCAATCGCACTTTGATTTTTAAGCACATTGATAGACTCGATCTGTTCGGGCTTAATGTGGTGATGCCCCATCGACCCACGCTGCTCCTGCTTAACACCGTCAACAATGATCAATGCATTACTTCCCGGACCATTGTAACCTCTGATGCTTATCGTCCCACCGACTTTTGTAAACGAGTCCATTTTTGCGATCGGCCCAATGTTGGCTGCGTAACGATAATTCGAGAATGTTGCTGCTTTTGCAGGTGTTTGCGGAAGCGTATCTGGGATTTGAGATGTATAAGAAGTCGTGGGGAAATTTACCTTGGCCTTTTTCGAAACCTTACTTTTCTTCGATTTTGGCGCTGCTATTTCAGCTACGGGCTGTTCCATTGGCGTGTCAAATGCTTTGAGGTCATCCAGTTTAGCATGCTCAACAATCATCTGACCAATTACAGCTGGCGTCAGTTTTTCAATGGACTCTACAACTCTTTCCCGTGCTGCCGTTGTTACGAGCACGATGCAGATCAGCGGCAGCACGATGAGATATTTACTTCGCAGCCATTCTCCATTCCGATTTTTATAGATCATCTTAATCCGGCTTTTTAATAACGGACCATTGAAAAAATGATTAGTTAAAGCCGCAGCAGGTGCATTGAAAGCGTAAGCAACCAGAAACCGCGCATATCCATCCCGGTCCGGGGCATGCTCATCGGCCAGATATTCGTGAACTTCCTGCAAAGAGCGCTTGTAAAACCAAAGCACGGGATTGAACCAAAATACAATTTTCAAAAGCTCAATGAAAACAATGTCCAAACTATGCATCTGATGAATGTGGACAGATTCGTGTCTCAGGATCGGTTCAAAGTTCTCTTCATAATCTCTCCGGTTCATAACCAGCCATTTGAAAAATGAAAATGAACCAACCTCATTATGCGGAAGCAGCACCAGTTTCACACCATTTAAATCCATTACATCATCCTTTCTGATCATCACAAAAACATCCCGGATTGACCTGAAAAAGGCGGAAAGCAGATACAATGAACCCGCCGCACACAAAGCGAACAAGATAGGGCTCCATGTAGTAAGCCAGGAAACCGGCTCGGGCGACTCTATGTAAGGAAGGCTTGCAGCCGCATATATCGCAGGTTTTGAAGTAACAACTGCCTCAGGAAAGCTTACCAGCGGCAACAGAAATGCGATGAGCAGCGAGCCAACCAGGTAAATCCGGTTCCAGATGAAGAAGGTATGGTTGCGCAATAACAGTCTGTAAGTGAGGTAAAAAAGCACCCAAAACAAATTGACCTTTGCGAGGTACAGCAGTGTTTCCATTTTTGTACTTGAATGTTAATGTGAACTCAGCGTTGGTTTTTTTATCTGAGAACTAACGCGATAAAGGGCCATAATGCACAACCGTCGCCGCGGATTTCGCCGCTTCTTTGTGACTGCTTGACGTTTTCTCGTCGCTTTCTTCCAGTTGGAAGTTTACCGGCAAATGGTATTTTACATTAACCGGTTCCCCGTTTTGTCGGCCTGGCTTCCATTTCGGAAATAGTGCAAGCACTCTTGCAGCTTCCTCGTCACAGCCTGACCCAATGCCTTTTAAGACCTTAATGTCTCGAACATCGCCGCTGGTAGTAACGATAAATTGTAAAAAGACCCGTCCCTGAACATTGTTCTTTGCAGCAGCAGTCGGGTATTTTATTTTTCTTCCAAGGAACTGAAACATTGCCTGTTGCCCACCTGGGAATTCGGGCTGTTCTTCAACGACTGTGAAGACTTTTTCATTTGCAAGTGCATCGTTAGCTGCCTTTTCTGAATTTATAAAGGCCAATTCTGCTTCATTCTGCTCGGTTTGTTCACAACCTGCAACAAATAACGCCGTGCTTCCTATAACCGTCAGGGCCAGCATATAGGTGCTGAGCATCCATTTCGAAGTTCTGTTTTTGTAAATCATACGAATGCGATTTTTGATTTGCGATGGTTTAAAAAAATGATTCGTTAAAGAAGTGATAGGCGCTTTTAATGCGTATGCGACCAGGAAACGGGCATAATGATCGCGGTTAGGCGCCTGGGCGTCTGCAAGAAATTCGTGGATCTCCTGCATGGAGCGCTTGTAAAGCAAAAGGAATGGGTTGAACCAGAACAGGACTTTCAAAATCTCGATAAACAGAATGTCCAAACTGTGCATTTGCTGTGTATGGACCATTTCATGTCTCAAAATGGCATCGAAATGATGCTCGTAATCATTGCGATTAATCACAATCCATTTCAAAAACGAGAATGAGCCAGTGTTATTAGAATCGATTAAAACCACGGTGCAGTCATCGAGCTTGATGATTTCACCGGCTTTTAAAAACTTCCTTAACTGAATGATATGCTTTAAAAACTGGAATGCGGCAATGATCAATCCAATGGCATAAACAGCCCAGATTACCTCCGTTTTGCTCAATACTGGCGCCTCTTCATAGTTTGCTGAAATGGTAAAAGCGGCGGTATTAATCTGATATACAACCGGAATTACGGGCGCATTTTCAGGGTAGATCAGCAATGGAAGGAGAAACGCCAGGCACAATGATCCGAGCAGATAATAGCGGTTCCACTTAAAGAATGTATGGTTCCGCAGCATGAGCAGATAACACGCAATAAGCAAGATCCAATACAGGTTAACCTTTCCAATGTACAATAGCGTTTCCATGGCTAACGGATTTATTCTTCGCTTTTATGATCGTTAATCAGCTTCATGATTTCATCCAGATCCTTGGTTTTGAGATCATTATCCTTCACGAAAAAGGAAACGAGGTTAGGAAGCGAGTTGTCAAAATAATTGACCATCAGCTGCTGCATTTCATGGCGCTTGTATTCTTCCTCGCTGATCAGCGGGAAATACTCGTGCGTTTTGCCATAAGCCGTGTAACCCACAACTTCCTTCTTCTCCAAAATCCGGATGATTGTAGAAACCGTGTTATAAGCAGGCTTGGGTTCAGGCATTTCGGCCAAAATGTCTTTTACAAAAGCCTTTTTCAATTGCCACAAGATCCGCATGATCTCTTCTTCGGCCCGCGTTAATGTGCGTATTTCCATGATGTTATTTTGTCTTACCAGTATTTCGAACTACTAATTCAAAGTTAATACTATTTACTTAGTTTCAAAACTATTTTATTAGTTATAAAGTGAAAAATAAAAGCGAAGATGTTTTTCTTCGCTTTTTTAAATGAGTTTAAATGAAACTAATGAATTACACATCAAGCATTTACCAGACGCTGCGTATGGCTTTTAACAGTTCATGCAAAATCGGAGCCTTTGTCTTTGAGATATTGACCAACATTGCAAGTAATCCCGTCTAGTATCTCCACATCACAATTCCAGTCAAACGACTGCCATCCACCATCGTGCGTTGCAACCATGACCTTTTTTGACTCTGTCAGAAACCAAATGACTTTTTCCGCGCCAAAATCCAATAATTTTCTGGTTTTCAGATTGATGTAGCTGTGATCAGTTAAGTCTTCCAGCGCAATGTCAATGTCCACTTCAATTGATATAAGCGGTGGAACACTCGCGTAGTTTTTATTGATCTTATCAATGGTCAGTTTAATGCTGTCAAAAATTAACAAATCTCCTGCCAAATTATTCTTTCGATCGAGATGCAACCCTGCTTCGTTTGTCAGAATATGATATTTATGCTCATCGATTTGCTTGCCAATCCAAATTGTCAAATACGTGATCAGGAAAGCCTGCAAAGAACTCGAACCCATAATGTCTTCAACCGTTTTCGTTTTGGCCAGTACGTCGCGGTAACCTTTGCGATACAAGGGTATGCCGTCAATTATTTCATGGATCAGAACGTCAGGTATATTTTTCGCAGAGATCGTCTTTGGTAAAACCCTCTGCGGATTGGAAGAAGCTATCATATGTCCTATTGATTTGCTCATAAGTAAATATAATGATTTTTGCTTTGGGGCGGAAGAGCATTGTCCCACCGGTTTACTGCCATTTTTCTAACGGTAATCTGCCGTATAATGCAAAAGCAGCAAGAGTTGCCTCCTGCTGCTTTCTGATAAGAATTCCTTCTATTTATTCTACAACGCTCAATTTCACAGTATTCGTCTTGCGCTGTCTTGAAACCGGGATGCTAAGCGTGTTGATGAAAACATCGCCTTTTTGCAATTCACCTTTTTCAACTAAAAACTGCTTAATGTCCTCAATCAGATCGTCCGTAGAAGCATCTTGGTCGCGGTCGTAATAGTATACTTTTGTTCCCCAATACAATGCTAGTTGATTCATTAACACTTTATTAGAAGTGAAAATCAGCAAGCCAGCCTTTGGGCGGTGATGCGAAAGACGGAAAGAAGTGTATCCCGAACGCGTGATACCAATGATCGCTTTCGCTTGCGTGTCGCGTGCCAGACGGCAAGCGCTCATTACCACGTAATCATTCAATTTGTTAATGCTTGTGCTTTCGCTAACAGCAGCGTGGTGTTTGAAATAAATGCTGTTTGTAGACGATTCAACTCTTTCAATTGTTCTCGTCATACTTTCAACAGCCAGCAACGGATACTTTCCTGATGCAGTTTCAGCGCTGAGCATTACCGCGTCAGCACCATCCAGAACAGAGTTAGCAACATCATTAAGCTCCGCACGTGTTGCGCGAGGGCTATCAATCATGCTTTCAAGCATTTGCGTAGCAACGATAACCGGTTTTCCAGCCTTGTTACATTTGTCAACGATCATTTTCTGGATCATTGGCACTTCTTCCGCGGGAAGTTCAACACCCAAGTCGCCGCGGGCAACCATGATGGCGTCTGTGGCTTCGATGATCTCGTCGATGTTCAGGATAGCTTCCGGCTTCTCGATTTTCGCAACCAAACGCGCCGTTTTGCCTTTGCTGGCAATATATTCTTTTACTTTAATCAATTCTGAGGCTGTGCGAACGAACGATAATGCCACCCATTCCACATTATTTTCAAGACCAAAATCAAGATCTTCGTAGTCTTTTGCTGTTACAGAAGGCATTGAAACCTTTGTATTTGGCAGGTTTACACCTTTTTTGGATTTCAGATAACCACCATAAATTACTTCGGTTACCACGTCTGTTCCATCCATTCCTGTTACCAGCACTTCCAGTTTACCGTCGTCCATCAGGATGCGGTCGCCGATCTTAACATCATTATACATGCCGTCGTATGGCGTGCTAACTTTTTCAGCAGTTCCCAACACTTCTGTGTTGGAAAGTATCAATTTATTACCTGCTTCGATCAGAACGCCATCTTTTTCGGCAACCATGCCGATACGGATCTTTGGTCCCTGCAAATCTTGCAGAATAGCGAGGTTTAAACCATGCTCTTCGTTGATTTCCCGAATGGTGTTTAATCTTTGGAGGTGATCAGCGTGAGAGCCGTGAGAGAAGTTAAGGCGAAAAACGTTTACCCCGGCTTTTGCCAATGCATACAATGTTTCTTTTGTTTCGGAGGCTGGACCTACGGTAGCAACAATTCTGGTTTTTTTGGAAGACATAGATTAATATGCAGTAAAAATGATTTTTATAAACAATCCACGTCAATCACGACCTGGATGCTTTTGAGCGTCTTATCGGTTAAAATATCAATAACCTTTTCTTGTATAAATGACTTTGCCGCCTTAAAATTAATCTTTTCTCGTTCAAGTTTAATGAGAATGTCGAACAAAAACTGATTTCTTACTCTTTCCACCAGCGGTGGTTGCGGTCCGAGAACCCGGCTGGCTCCCAGGTTGGCCGTCAGTTTGTCTGCCAGGATCTTGGCAGCCTTGCTCGAAGTGGCTTCGTCGACGTGCTTAACCGTCACTTTTATAAGCCTTGTAAAAGGCGGATAGTGGAATTTTTCACGCTCCTCGATTTCATCCGCATACATGCCTTCGTAATCGTTGTTAATGATCTTTTCCAGCAGCTTTTGGCCAGGATTACTCGTTTGAATAAGCACTTTTCCAGGCTTTTCGGCGCGCCTTCCCGCTCTGCCGCTGACTTGTGTAAGCATTTGGAACGCCCGTTCCGAAGCACGGAATTCAGGGAAATGGATCATCCGGTCCGCATCAAAAATCCCTACAATGCTAACATTGTCAAAATCAAGGCCTTTGCTCACCATTTGTGTGCCGACCAAAATGTCGATTCCGCCTTCCTCAAACTCCGAAATGATCTGTTGATAAGCGTTTTTTGCCCTTGTCGTATCCAGATCCATGCGTTGCACACGGGCTTCCGGAAACATCGAATGGATCTCATCTTCAATCTTTTCCGTCCCGTAACCCATCGTTTTTACCTGCGTTGAACCGCATTGCGGGCAAGTTCGTGGGACTTCTTCTTTATGACCGCAGTAATGGCAGCGCACTTCGCCGGCTTTCATATGATAAGTCAGGCTCACGTCACAATTCGCACATTCAGGAATCCAGTTGCAGATTTCACATTGCAGATATGGCGAGTAACCGCGGCGGTTCTGGAAAAGAATGGTCTGTTCTTTATTTTGGAGATTTAATTTTAAATGATCAATCAGCACAGATGAAAACTCATTTTTCATCTTCTTCGACTTCTTTTCCTTTTTTGTATCAATTAATTCGAAGGTCGGCAACGCTGCATTTCCAAATCGCTGCTTCATTTCTACAAACCCATATCTGCCCGTTTGCGCATGATAATAACTTTCTAATGAAGGCGTTGCGGATCCAAGCAGCGTTTTGCCCTTATGCATATAGGACATGATCACAGCCACATCACGCGCATTGTAGCGCGGCGCCGGATCATGTTGCTTGTACGAAGTTTCGTGTTCCTCGTCAACGATGATTAAACCAAGATTATCAAAAGGAAGGAAAACGGCAGAACGAACGCCGACAACAAACTGAAACTTTCCATCCAAAATGCCTTTCCAAACTTCAACACGCTCATTATCAGAAAACTTGGAATGATAAATGCCCATTGTGTCACCAAAAACCTTCCGCAGCCGGACAACGATTTGTGTAGTCAGGGCAATTTCGGGTAACAAAAACAGAACTTGCAGGCCACTTTCCAGGACTTGTTTGATCAGTTCAATGTAAACTTCGGTTTTGCCGCTGCCGGTTATGCCGTGCAATAGCACAACTTCCTTTTCTGTAAAGAGTTCGTGGATTTGTTGAGAGGCTATTTTTTGCGTTTCCGTCAATGTAATGACCGCATTGCTGGCTGGAATGTCGTCAAATCTGGAAATGAAAATTTCAAATTGTTCGAAGATTCCCTTTTTAATTAACGTGTTCAGCGAAGCATCGGAAACATTGTCATCCTGGCTAAAAATGGATTTGTCAAGCCCTTTTTGATTTAGATCAGGATTGTTATAAACTGGAATGTAACTTAAATATTTTAGGAGAATTTCCTGCTGCTTCGGCGTTTTATCCAGCGAGCCTGCCAATTTGGAAAGTGCATCATTGGACGTGTAAGCAGCATTTAATCTGATTTTTCGAACAACTTTCGGCTTATATCGTTCTTTAACCTCTTCAAAAAGGATAACGGCACGTTTGCCGACCAGCGATTTGATGATTGCCGTTATGTTGGAACGCTGCAAAAGCCGCTCAACCTCCTCATAGGAAAGGGTTTGGTGCTTTTTGATCTCATCAACCACAATCCGCTCCTGATCTGTCAGCAGGTCATCATGAGCGAATTCAGGATTGATCTGGATCCGTGACTGACTTGTGATTTTCAGTCCCGCCGGAAGCGCAATGTTAAGCACATCTCCAATATTGCATAAATAATATTCCGAAACCCAATTGAACAATTCAAGCTGCCGCTTTGTGACAATAGGTTCATCATCAAGCAGTTCAAGAATGTATTTCGCTTGGTATTTGGAAGGCGGATTCGAATGTATGTGAGCGACAACCGCCGTAGTTACCCTTTTTTGTCCAAACTGCACAATCACCCGCGCCCCCACCTTAATCATCCCGCTCATTTCCCTGGGAACCCTGTAAGTAAACAAAGAAGGGATCGGAACCGGCAATATCAGATCGGCAAAAAAAGTAGTTTCTTCCTCAAAAAGGGAGGCCATTGGCTGCGGGGAATGTTTAATAAATTAACGTGCAAAGTTACGATTAATCGCACGGATGGTCTGCAATCAGCACTAATCAATGCAATCAATCCCCAACTCCACTGCATTTTCCCAGCCAATCATTGCATTGAACAACCTTATTTTATTAAAATTGGCAAGATCATCTTCGCTAATCCTCTCCTCTTTAATAACCCCCGATTCCAGTAGAAACGCTCGTTGCGTGCCTGGTAACAGCGGTGAATTGGGGGTAACCCAGGTAATTCCATTGTAAAAAGCAACATTGCCGTAAAGGGAATCGGTTACCAGGCCGTTTTTGATGATCAGGATTTCGTCGGCGTCATTTCGTTGGGCGAAAAGGGTGTTAAGTTCTTCGCGGTCTTCGTATTTGTAACGGTAATCGATGGCGTCGTGATATACGCGCCGGATTTTGCGGATGTTCCTATATGCGTATGGCTCCCATTTGACGACTTCTATTTCCTGGCTGTATGAAACGCGGCATTTGTGCAGCGTATGGTCAACATGGTCGGGGATAATGAGGAGTTCGGACAAGTTCCAGTAATCGGAATAACCCCAAAGTTCGTGGCGCGTTCTGTTGAGCCGGGCTTCGTGGTAAGCAAGGTTTTTCAATGCGCGATTCTCACAGCAGATCGTTTCAAAACATAACTTGCGGGACATGGGCGAAGGGGAGGTAAACTTTGTCGATTAATTCCTGATACTCTTTTTCTGCATTGCTTTGCGCGGTGATCCCGCCACCGCTTTTGAAAACCAGTTTTCCATCCTGATTTTCGATAAACCGGATCATGACCGCACTCTCAAAATTTTCTCCGTCAAAATATCCCATAACCCCCGTATAATAACCGCGGTCATAATTTTCTGCTTCCTCAATGATCTTTAATGTGCTTGGTTTCGGCGCTCCGGTGATGGAGCCGGCGGGAAGCATTTGAACCAATAAATCACCAAATTTCCCATCGAAATCATCAGGCAGAATCCCCGCGATTTCCGAGCTTACCTGCAATAATGTCTTATCATTTGTCTGAATGTGGTCGATATAGCGGTATTTTTCGACCCAAACTTTGTCTGCAACCATACTCAGGTCATTGCGGATCAGATCGACGATGGTGGCGTGTTCGGCGGCTTCTTTGGCATCGGATAAAATGACATGCGCTGCATTCGGAACCGATGCGTCAATGGTGCCTTTCATCGGAAATGATGCTATCCGGTTGCCGTTGATCCGGACAAAAATTTCGGGAGAAAAGCAGACGAATTCATTTTTATACAAAAACCGGTAAGGCGCCTCACTATGAATAAAGATCTCTTCCAAAGTAAGGTCCGTAGTAATGTTTGTTGGAACCGAAAGATTGACCAAAAACGAATTGCCGGCCTTTAAATTAGAAACCACCCGATCAAATTTGACAACATAATCGGTAAAAGAAATGGGCTTTTTATGAAATGCAAAGTCGGAAAGGGCAGTTTGCTTTTCATCTTTGCCGACATTACTAAAACCATTCAGATCGAAGCGGATGTTGGTCAATGCATTGTCGTCCAATGTCCAGGCTAGCGGCTTTTCGATGCGGTAATCTACAAGAAAAAGGAAGGGAGTTTTTGATTTTCCCCACTCGTTCAGCCTTTCCGCAAAGTCCCTTGCCTGGTCTTCCAAATCTTGATTCTAACTAAATAATGAACATTTTGAACAGCCAGCTAATTTACAAAGTTCAGAAACCAATATCTAAATTAACGGGTTTATTGAAGTAGGTGAGCACAATCGAATTAAGATTATCGCAATGCATATATATGATGTAATCGTTATTGGCGGCGGGCCATGCGGGCTGGCAATGGGTGTGGAATTGGCGAAAAGCGGCCTGGATTATCTGATTCTGGAAAAAGGAAATCTTACGGAATCGATTCGCAGATATCCACGGCGCATGAAGTTCTTTTCAACCGCTGAAAACATTGAGATCGGCGGAATTCCTTTCGCTATTTCCGAAGTGAAGGCCAACCGGAACGAAGCATTACAATATTATAGAAAAGTTGCGGGCTATTACCATCTGAATTTTAAGCTCTTTATCGATGTGGACCGCGCGGAAAAGCAGCCAGACGGCACATTCCTGACTTATGCCAATGATGGTCAGGTGTTTCAGTCTAAAAATGTGGTTCTGGCCACAGGCTATTTTGATGTTCCCCGGCTATTGAATGTGCCCGGCGAAGACCTGCCGCATGTATCGCATTACTATGATGAGCCTTTCAAATATTCTTTCACCAATGTGGTGCTCGTCGGTGGGTCCAATTCATCGGTGGAAGCTGCTTTGGAGCTTTACAGGCACGATGCACATGTGACGATCGTGCATAAGGAGGCCGATTTCCGTACAAAAGTGAAATATTGGCTTGTGCCTGATGTGAAAAACCGGGTTAAGGAAGGCAAAATCCACACGCGTTTTAACGCTGTTACTAAGAGGATCGAGCAGGGTAGGATTGAAATTGAAAATCTTGAAACTGGCGAAACAGAATGGCTTCCTGCGGACTTTGTATTCTTGCTCGTAGGATATCTTCCCGATGAACATTTGCTCGCAAGATGTGGCGTAGCGCTGGATGAAGTCACCAAGGTTCCGTCTTATGACAAAGAAACCTTTGAAACGAATGTGCCCGGACTTTATCTCTGCGGAACAGTGATGGCGGGTATTTTTACAGAAAAAGTATTTATAGAAAATGGTCGTGATCATGCAGCCGCGATTGCAGATCATTTGTCCGGAAGGGAAGTCAGGGTGGTTAAAGAACTGATAGACAGGATCTGATTTACTGATCTACAAAAACCAGTTTCCTTTTTTTCTTTTTGGTCGAGAATTTCTCAATTTTCCCTATCAAGCCGTTGGCTCCGACCGCATAGCCTACATTCCCTGCAAAACTCATGGCGTGAAATCCTTCTCTGCCCAATTCCTGCCATGTTTTGCCCCAATCCGCCGAAAAGCTGCTGCCCGAAGGGCCGCTTGCGATTAATGCGTAATCATCGGATCTGAGCTCCGATTCTCCCGTCCAAACTGCATCCGTTTTATGATATAGTGCAACGCTTTCCTTCAAACCGGTCGGCTTGGTCATGCCCGTTAGTTTCCAGGTAATGCCGCCATCGCGTGTAATGAGCACATTCTGCGTTGAATCAGTCGTTTTCTTATAATCACCGCCCACTGCAATGCCACTGCTTTTGGACCAGAACCGTAATCCAAAAATGCCGCTCGTTGGCCCGGCAGGCAACGGCGTTGCCGATACTTCCCAGGAACGGCCATAGTCATCTGAGCGGAAAACACGCGCCATTTTGCCTCCCCCGGTTCCTATGAAAACCTTTTCCTTCCCGGCAACGAGGATGGAAGTGCCACTGGCAGCAAAACATGCTTCACCTGGTTCAGCAACCGGCCGATTCTCAACGGGCAATTCCTGCCAGCTTTTTCCGCCGTCTTCCGTAGTCAAAATGAATAACCTTCCATCGATCGGATCGCCCAGACAGATGCCTTTATTTTTATTCCAAAAGTCGATTCCATCCAGAAAAACCCCATTTTGTGTAGTTTGGTACACAAGCGACCAGGTCAGTCCGCCGTCTTCTGTGCGGTAAATTTTGGCCTTATCGTGCTGTGCCTCACCCGCACTCATGGCCACTGCGACATCCTTATTGAAAGCATGAATGTCTCTGAAATCAAGCGAATCTGCACCCGAAACTTTTGCGGTTAACCATTTCTTACCCCCGTTCACCGTCTTCAATACAGTTCCCCCTGAACCGCCAATCCAGCACGTGGTAGGAGAAACGGCGTGCACTGCGCGCATGTGTATTTTCGCTTTTATATCAATGACCCTCCATTGCGCTGTTACCCATTGTGGCGTGAGAAACACGGTAATTAATGCAAGCGACTTAAAAATGGTTGGGCTTAGTGGCACAGTATTTTTATTACTTTACAGTTCAAACTTATTATTCTCACAAAATAAGAAATTCATATGAACAAGAATCAAAAATTTCTGATAGGCTCAATAGGTGCACTTTTGACAGGTATTGCGATTGGCCTTTTAGTTGCTCCTAAGGACGGGAAAGACACTCGTAAATTGATCAAAAATAAAGCAAATGATCTTGGCGGCAATGCAAAAGACAAATACGAAAAAAGCCTTGAAGAACTGTCTGTTTTAGCTGACAGACTGAAAGATGGCTTCTTGAAAAACGTTGGCAATGCAAAAGACAAAGCTGGATCCGTTGCTGACAATGTGAATGAAAGAGTACGTGGAGTAGTAAATAACGGATAATCATCTGACATCGACCATATTGCGAGGGCTGTTTCTTCAATGAAGCAGCCCTCTTATTTTGGGATTTGGTCAACTATTTCTTTGATAGCCTGATTAATATCCTCAGTAAAATTGCTGCTCTTTTCAGGAATAATGCCTTCCGCACCTCCCTGCCACACCATCTTGTTAGTCGAAGAATCTACCAAGTCGATCATGATTGTGCCTTCGCGGTATTTACCGACAACCACTTCCTCGCTTTTCCAGGTATAGCGCCTTTGACCCATATAACGCGGAAGCCCGTCGGTACGAAAATCTGTTTGCCGTGTTTGTGATTTTTCTTCGACATTCAATGCAATGTTGATTTTCAGATTGGCATCCCGGGCTTCGTCAAGGCCTCTTGCTTGCAGATTTTGCGCAATTGCCGTTTTTATGATGCCTATATTTTTCTCAAAGTTTTGAGAAATCGTATCCCCTCTGGCTTCAATGTCATAAAATCCAAAAGTGTCGTAATTTGACAATTTGAATTCGTCTTCTTGTCTGGAATTGAGGATCTTATAAGAAGAATTGCAGCCTGAAATGACAACCGCGGTAAAGAAAAACAGGATTGAAATACAAAAAGTCTTCATAACATTAGCATCTAAGTTGACCATTTATCCAATTACGCTACCCAACTCTTTTGCAGCTGCCATGCTAATGCCCTTATAATACATGAATTCACTCATCACGGCGGTTTGCTCTTCCTCCGTTTTGGCATGAACCGCTTGCTGCAAGCATACTTTCATTTTTTCCTCAATAAATGCTTTTTTAAGCCTCAGAATATTAATAAAGGCTGTTTTGTCTAAAACATCAGTTTCAAACGGAACAAAAATCTCATATTTTTCAGACCATAATTCGCTTAACTCATATTTGTTGGCAAGCCAGTCAATGGTCAGATTTCTGATCTCCGGTTCGTGGTGGTTTAAAAAATAATCCGTAGGCAGCACGTGATTCCGGTTGAAATTTTCCCTGAAGAGCACAAGCAAATGGTGGAAAACCGTGTCCTTGAAATCAATTCCTTCGATCTCGCTTAATACATACTGACAAACGGTTATAGACGGTTCCAGCTCGCGCGCGCCATAAACCACCAATAACCGGATAAATGCTTCTTCCTGGTAGTACAACTTGCTGCGCTGCGGCGCCTCTGTCTGGGAAGTTTGTGGCGCAAAAAAGTCAGAAGGAGGTTCGTTCTGTCCGGTTTGGGAGTCGCCGGAGAACAATGCATCAAGATCTGCCGGACTCTCAGGTGCCTGATAACCTGGACGGGGCGCCCTTTCCTGCGGCTTTTGTGTATGGAGCTTGCGCAGGATTTTATTTCCCTCCGTGATCAGCATTTGTTCATCCACCTTCATCATTTCGGATGTCCGATGGAAAAAAACCTGCCGCTTAATCGCGTCCGGGATCTTAACAATGCTATTAACGACTTCCCCGATTACTGCTGCGAGTCGAAAAGGATCATTTCCAGCATCCTGCAACAACATTTCTGTTTTGAAGGTGATAAAATCCTTCGCGTTGTTTTTCAGGTAAGCTTTAAAAGCCTCCGCACCGACCTTCCGGACGTAGCTATCCGGATCGTCGCCGTCCGGGAAGAGGACAATGCTAACGTTAAGGCCTTCTTCCAGAACAAGGTCCAGACCACGCAATGCAGCTTTAATTCCGGCAATATCGCCATCATAGAGGATCGTGACATTTGGAGTAAACCGGCCAATGAGCCTGATCTGCTCCACGGTCAGCGAGGTTCCGGACGAAGCCACAACGTTCTCGATTCCTCCCTGATTGAGCGAAATCACATCCGTATAGCCCTCAACCAAATAACAATGGTCAAGCTGCCGGATTGCATTTTTCGCCTGGAAAATGCCGTATAGGACATCACTTTTGTGATAAACTTCTGTTTCCGGCGAGTTAAGATATTTGGGCTGATTAGCCGCTTTACTTTTGTCGGATTTAAGGATCCGCGCGCCAAAAGCAATTACTTTTCCGGCCACGTTATGGATCGGAAAAATAACCCGGCCGCGAAAACGGTCGTAACCGGCAGTCTGGCTGCCTTCTTTATGAATCAGTAAGCCGGCCTTTTCGAGTAATTGGGTAGAATAACCTTTTGCCAGGGCCACTTTTGAAAAAGCGTCCCACGTATCCAGGCTGTAGCCAAGTTCAAATTTCTTGCGAATTTCACCTGTAAAACCCCTTTCCTTGAAATAGCTAAGCCCCACAGCCTGCCCTTCATCACTTTCATGAAGCTGCTGGACATAAAAGTTTTTAGCAAAATTAAGAATGATATAAAGGCTCTCCCGCTCATTCTGCCGGAGTGCTTCCTCATCCGTAACTTCCTCTTGTTCAATCTCAATGTTGTATTTGTCGGCCAGATAGCGCAATGCTTCGCCATAACCGACGCCATCGATGTCCATAACGAACTTAATGGAGTCTCCTGCTGCTCCGCAGCCGAAGCATTTATAAATCTGCCTGACAGGGTTAACGTTGAATGATGGCGTCTTTTCGTTGTGAAACGGGCAACAGGCCGAGTAATTCGCTCCTTTCTTTTTTAATGACACAAAATCCCCCACCACTTCCACAATGTCAGCGGTTTGTTTGATCCTTTCAACGGTTTCGGGGTTTATGCGCATATGAGTAGTTTGAGCCGCTTTTGCAATGTTATTATTCTATTTGCCGCTCTGGAGAGCCGAAGCAGCGCGTAATCTTTAACAAAAAAGATAGTGCTTAAATTTTGGACACCGGTGATTATTTACAAATTAATAAGGTAAAGACACATTGAGCAATAATTAGGCAATATTTCCGTAGATTTGATGACAGCCGTTTAATCAGTCAGAATTTTTAGAGAAATGTCTACGTTTTTCTCAGTTTAGCTAAGAAAATCACAATAGAAAGCTTTTTTCTAATTACTTTAATTTGTTATTTTGCGGTGTTGAAAGTTATCGGAGAAATTATCAAATGTTTATATAGATAATAAAAATATAGTGTGTGTATAGTGTGAAACAGGGCATGGAAATTTTTCTATGCCTTTGTTTTTTTTATAACCACCTCGTTTTCAATTATATATATTGCTGATAAAGGTCGATTAACTTACTTACTGCGTTCGTTTCCTCCGTTTCGCATTCGTTTTGCAAGCGAATTCTCCCTCTCTTAAGTTCTTCGATCAGGTTAATGTTTGCAATGTCCTCATACACAACGCAAAAGCGAGCTCTGGAAACGCTATTCGAAGCCAGCGCCACTACATTACACGCATGTGCTTCGTATATGGAGAGCGAAACCCCGTCCGTCGTTGTGTTCCTGATAAATGCGTCTGAAACGCGCAAAATATTCGTGAAATCATGCGGGCCGTCAATGAATAGTACATTTTTTGGAACGCTCCCGAAGGATTTTTCGATGAAAGGTCGATAGTTACCGGAAGGATCGGAGATGACCAGGCCTCCAGAATTTACATTACGCATACTGTTAATGATCTGCGAAATCCCGTAAGTTTCCTTTGCGTTTTTGTCAAAAGCAAGATTCCATGCATTTGTACAAAACAAAAATTCAAAGCGTTTACGGAAATCGCTTAGCTGCTGCGCACATTGTGGGTCCAGTGGAATGATGCGGGCAGCCGGGATGAATGTGGAGATGAGCAGCGCGTTGGGATTACAACATTTGGCTTTTGTGAAACTTTCATCGTTCTGGACAATCGGCACTGCGCAGAAGAAGGCGGACACGCGAACTGCCCAATTTCCCGCAAAACGATATCGTTCCCAGTTTCCATGATAAGTCAGAAGCAGCCGCTTCCTGATTAGAACACATAGCATGGCAAACAGCAACTGAAAATAGGGGTTGGATGCATGCAGGTGAATGGTTCGATGCCTGATGATTTTCCTGATAATGTTCACCCATTTGTCAGTTTTGAAATCACAAAAGGTGAAACGGTCGAATCCATTTCGTGGCAAATGTTCAATTAACCGGCTTACATGCATGGTAACCCCTCCAATCGGTGGCGGAAGCCGCCCAATGATCAGCACCTTATTCATCTGCTAATCCAATATGCCCTTTTTGAACATGTCGACAGTAGAAATAAATGCACATTAACAGGATAGGAGCCAGGCAGTTGATCGTCACGCTCTTTGCTGGCAGGATCACGAAAACACTGCCAACTGTATGATTGTAAATCAGATAAAAGGTGAAACTGACTAACAACAAGCCCAGCTTTCTATCCATTTTGCATACGGAAATAAGCTGGATCAGCAGGCTAATAAATAAGCCGTAAAAATAAACCAGACCAAGCATTCCATTTTCGGCGAGTAAGGTATAAAACAGCGAATGCGCTTCGCGGTAACCTGGGCCCAGCGTTTCAAAACTGCCGGTTCCGTGGCCGGTTAGCGGTTTCAGGATAAATAAATGATAGGCTATTTCATAAATTTCAGCCCGTCCGCTGATCTCCTGCAACTTGTCAAGAAGAGAATCTGTCGCCAGCAAATCGCTAAATCTCAATGTCCAGAAATATGCCATATCCGAGTCCTGGTATTGAGAAAGAAGATCCGGGACAAAACCGATTATCCCGAAAGCCAAGAGCAAAAAGTGCCAGAACCGAAAATGATTTCCGGCCAGTATTGACGTCAGTATCATATAGGGAATGATCAGCAGGACGGCACCGCGGGAGAATGAGAGTACGACCACACTGAGCAAAATTGCGTAAAGCGTTAGTCTGACCAAGCTGTTCAATGCATGCCTGGAAGCATAAAGCAATACAAATGGCCAAAGAAGAATGAAGTACGCCATTGTAACATTCGTATCGGTAATGTTCCGGGTCGCCAGTAAGTTATCCGAACCCATGTAGCTGGCTCCGGCAACGACTAATCCGAAAGTCCCGATGCCAAGAATAATATATAAGGCGCAGAGATAAAGTTCCAGATTTTCAGCAAAGTCAATAGCTGTGCTAACTTGTTTCAGGTAAATGAAAAAGAATGGCAGCACTATCAAATAGAGCAGAAATCCACCGGAAACAATGTTTCCGAAATTCGGTGAAATCAGGAGAAAGAATGCCTGAATATTGATCCAGGAAAACAGAAACAGCTTTTCACCCTGAGTCAGAGAAACGGGTTTTCGAAGGGAGAAATAAGCGAAATAGCAGCTCAGGATTCCAAAGGGCGCTAACCGCCAAAATGAATTGGCGCCTGCAGTAAATGCATATTTTTGAAATAAATGTAGAAACTGCGTGAAAACCGGAATGGCGAGCACATGGAAAAGCTTGTGTTTGGAGGCGGAAAGGAGACTGATAATGCAGTAAATGTAGAATGCAAGGACCAGAGAGGTTTGCATTTCATCCTCACCCAAAAGCAAAACTTGCTCAAAAAACTTTCCTAAAGTCAACACGAGCATGCATGCCGCCAGCCAGTAGATTGCTGCTTGAATTCCTAGTCGAGCCATTCCGCAATGATTTTAGCAGTGAAATTCACTGATTCACTTTCTGTAAAATGTGTGAATGGCGCAATGGCTGCAAGCTTTTCTTGGTGACCTATGTCTTGCAAGCTGGTTTTTAATGCATTATATAATTGCTGTCGGTTTGTCACGACTTTGTCTATTTGCAGCGCATTCAGCGGAACCTGATGTGCATAATCGTAAAGCCTTTGTACGGATTGGTGGTAGGGAAGTGGCATTTTGCCATCATAAGCAATGCTGATAACAGGTTTTTTGCAAGCCGCAGCATCCAGTTTCATCGTGGAAGCAAATTGAACGCACACATCACAAATCCGCAGCATCTGGGCTAGCGAATGCAGAAAGTCCAGCTCAGGAAACCAATTGTAAAACAGTTCATGGTTTGTCGCAGGCAGGTTTTTAGGATGCCATAATGTGACAAATTGCTCACGGGCGATGTGCGCATATGCATTTGCATCATCCCCGGGATGGCATCGCATGATGACGTGCACGTTGTTTTCGCCTCTTGCAAATTGCAGCACGTCTTCTATGATTTCCAGTTGATTAGGAAAATGCCGATTGGCACTCGTAGCGATCAGAATTATAAATTTGCCGCTTTTCACATTAAAAAGTCTTCTAGCGCGCTCATAGTATGCTTCGGACCGATGCTGAAAATAGCAGTCAAATCGCGGAATGCCGGTAGCGACAACCTTTGGGCGCTTTAACTTAAAAATGGAATAGAAATGCAGAAATTCGTTTTTCATGAAATCATTCCAGACCAATGTGCAATTATGGTCAGCGTTAATAAGGCCTTTGGAGGTGAGGTTATCCCAACTAATGATCATTGCCAGTGACTTGACATGATGTCTTCCAAGAAAGTTTACGACCTGATTTTCTCTCAAATCCAACGGCGACGAGGAAATTACGCCTTTGAAATGGTAGGCGAGGAGCGGTTTTAACCTGATTGATAAAGATGTGAGAGTGATAATAACCCGTCTTAATGCACATAACGCAGTTTTGGTAATGTGCAACAGGCTCAGAATCCAAAGCAACTTTCGAATCAGCAAGCCTTTCCATTTCTCTTCATTTTGATATTTAATAGTCTGAGTGATAATGTTGAAATGATAAGCAAAAAGTGCCTTTTCTATTTTTCTCAGATAGCAAAGCCAGGCCGATTCACGCGGAAAATCTACATGAATTAGCTTCAATTGAAGATTGAAATGCTTGTTAATCTCGGCTAGTTCAGCAGTACGGATCATCGTTGACATGATATAAACGTCATATTTAATTCCCAATCTTTTAATTAAACCGCTGTGAATGATATTCATAGCCGCAAAACTGTTGGTTACGAGAATTAAGAGACGTTGCTTTGTTGCTTCCTCCATATTTTAAAAAAGATTTCAGCGAGCTCCCAGTCCTCTGGTGTATTGATGTTGATATCGGGTAAACTTTTATCCTCATAGCCAACCATTTTCCCGCCCATCAGCAGATCCTTGTCGAGCAGGGTGGTTTTTAGGAGGTAAATCTTTCCATCCCGACAAAAAGTATCAGGCAACTCCTGTCGTCGCGTAGGCATATCTTCATGCTGCACAACCCGTTGCAATGCGTTGCCGGTTACACCAAGTGACCAAAGTGGATGGTACTTCTCCGGGATTTTTCTAATGGTTACCAGGCTATCCGCATCCGTTTCCAGCATGTGCGCAAAGGCTTGATCGATCAAATCCCAGGCCCGACATGGCGAGGTGGGCTGCAACAGGCATATGTAGTCAAACTCCGTTTGTTGCTCTTTGAAATAGTTTACGGCGTGTTTTACCACTTCCAACGATGGCGTGTCGTCAGCCGCCAGTTCCGAGGGCCTCACAAACGGCGCTTCCACGCCTTCCCAACTTTTTGCAAAAGCAATGGTTTCCGCACAATCGCTCGATACGACAATCCTGGTAAGAAGTTCGGATGCCAATGCAGATTCGATCGAATATTGGATAAGGGGCTTGCCGGCAAGCAGTCTCATGTTTTTCCCCGGGATTTCCTTGGAACCTTTCCTGGCTGGAATGATGGCTAGTATTGATTTAGAATCCATTAATAGGTGATTTGTTTGTGTGTGTTTAAATCCGCTTTGGCCAGCAAATCGGCAATTTGTAGCCCCGCATGTCCATTGCCGTATATCAATGAGCTTTTGTAAGGACCGTTTGCAACCTGTTTTTGCACTGCTTCTATGATTGCTTCGGGATCAAAATTCACGTCAATGACATTGCAGGATCTTTCCCGGCCGCTTTGCCTGCTGCCAATGTTCACAACCGGAATGCTCAGCAATGATCCCTCCCTGATGCCTGTGCTGGAATTTCCGACGAGGCACGCACAATGTTTAATGAGCTTCAAAAACGTTTCCGGATTTAGGTTTCGCAGAAAATGGATCTTGTGATTCTTCGACATTTCACTATATCGCTGGATTTCTTTCATAATGCGGTCAGCGCCGTAATCTGCATTGGGAGTAAACCAGAATGTTGGAATTTGCAGCGCCTCAACGGCCGTAAGCAAACTCTTAAACTGATCTTTAATCAACCCGCCCGCATTCGTCACCGGATGCTGCATAACCACCAGATATTTGCTCGCGGGAAATTTTGAATGGCCACATTCATAGTCGAATTGCGGGGAGGCATCACTTTTCGCCTGTATCGCAAGATCGATGGACGGGCAGCCCGTATGCCATACTTTGTCTGGATTTTCGCCCATAGCAATCAGGCGCGCGCGGGCAGACGCCGTTGCTACGAAATGCATATCCGCGAGCTTGGAAACTGCATGCCGCACACGCTCGTCAATGTTGCCGGTCACTTCGCCACCTTGTACGTGCGCCAGGGGAATGTTCATAAAGGAAGCGGCTATCGCAGCAGACATTGTTTCGTAGCGGTCGGCAATGGTTACCACGATATCCGGCCGTGTATTTTCCAATACAGAAGCCAACTCAATGATTCCCAGGCCGGTTGTTTTTGCATCAGCCGTGGCGTTTTCGTTTTCAAGCAGGTTGGAAACCTTTATAATGTTCCTGAAACCGTCCCGTGCGAGGAGGTTTTGCATTCCGCCATACTTATCCAGCAGACCGCTGCCGGTAAGCACGAGTTGCAGCCGGAGTAACGGATGCGCTTTTATAGCAATAAGTAGTGTTTTGATCCTGCTATAACTGGCTCTTGCAGTGATTACTACGCAAATTTTTCGTTTCATAGCAAATCACTGAAATTCAGGAATGACCACTTAGGAAGATCGCGCTGCAATTGCCTGCCAACGACCGTTTCAAAATGCGCAGCCGACACACCATATCCCGCTGGTTTCTTCGCTTCCAGGTCGTACAACGTCAAAATGTGACCTCTGTCTAAGTCATTATTGACTGCCAGCGACTTACCAAAAGTTGTCTTCAACATTGCATACTCTGAACTATCAGCTTTATCAACCGGAAATTTCATTGCCGTTTCAATCTGCCGGACGCCCTTTACAAGCTGCTTGACCTGATCAATATTTATGGAAGACGTGGAGTCCGGGCCAAACATTCTCTGATCAAATGTGACATGAAATTCCAGAATCTCGGCTCCCGTGGCAGCCGCTGCAAGACAAGCATAGATGTCTCCCGAATGGTCAGAAAACCCAACCGGGATCTGGAAACGATCTTTCAAGAGAGGGATCACATTCAATCCCCACTGATGCGGACCGGTAGGATAGGACGATGTGCATTGCAATAGTGAAAGCTTGCATTTGCCCCTCACCGCCGCTATCGCGCTGTCCAGCTCGGCAAGGGAGCTCATTCCGGAGGAAAGCGTCATTTCGGTTGCCAGCTTTGCAGCGAAGGAAAGCAGCAGAAGATTACTCATTTCCCCGGATCCGATCTTGATCCTGCTAACACCAATTCTTTCCAACAATCCAACTGCGCTGATGGAAAACGGGCTTGCCACGAAATCCAGATTTTTCTGCTCGCAATGTGCCTTTAAGCCTGCCCATTCTTCTTCCGAAAACTCCATTCTTTTCCAATAGTCCATCCGGGAAAGGTCGTTATAGGAAAAATTTTTCCGGAACGGTTCGTGAATGCTGCTTTCCGCCTCCGCAATGTGAACCTGAAATTTGATAGCGTTAACGCCGCTCGATGCCAGCGCGTCAATGTAGGAGTGCGCCAGCCCCAAGCTTCCTTCATGCGCCTGGCCGATCTCCGCCATCATGTAAATGTTGTTTTGCATAGTGTGATCGATGATTTGATATAATGATACGTTATGATTTTCGCCTTATGGCGTTGAACAAATGACGTTTCTCTTTTCTGTAATAACCATAACTGTATCCAGGTATTTCCTTCGTGTCATTCAATATCAAATGCATTCTGGGCAACTGTTTGGCATCCTGGATATCCTTGATAATTTCCAACTGGCTTTTAAATGTAAATTGCTGGCGAACGACATATAAGGACATGTCGGCCAAATGGCTCAGCAAGCTGGCGTCTGTAACCAATCCTATCGGAGGCGTGTCCAAAACGATATAGTCGTATCGCGTTTTTAATGAATTAATCAGTTGATCCACTTTTGGTAAGCCTAGTAATTCCGCAGGATTGGGTGGAACGCTGCCCGCTGTGATGAACGCAAACGGATGTTTTGAAGACGGGTGCTGGATGTATTCCTGGAAATTTACATCAGACAAAATGTAATTTGTGAAACCCTCTTCTTTCAGCATGAGGTCCTTCGCCAGCCGCGGCCTGCGCAGGTCGAGTTCCAGAAGCAAGACCTTCTTATTTGTGAGTGCAAGCGAACCGCACAGGTTAACGGCAATAAAAGATTTCCCTTCACCGCCCATGCTGGATGTTAACAGGATAACCTGATTTTGTCGAGGCGCCGAAAGAAATTGTACATTGGTTCGCAAAACCCGAAACTGCTCGGCAATAGGACTTTGCGAATGTGAATAAATACTTGTTTCCAAGCTATAATTATGAGATATCTCGGCTAGCAAGCTGATATTGAGAAGATCAGCAAGGTCATGTTTGCCTGTGACTTTGGTGTTGAGAATGTGCCTTAAATGAATAATTGCCAGCGGTAAACCAATGCCGATAAAGCCGGACATCAGCATAACCAACTGCTTATTCGGTTTAACAGGCTCGGGACCAGCTTTGGGTTTGTCGATAATTCGTGCGTTGGCAAACGTGGACGATCTTGATATGGAAGTTTCTACGCCTTTTTTCAGCAACAAAATGTAGAGCTCCTGCTTAATTTGCTGCTGCCTTTTCGCTTCAAAAAAGAGCCGTTCAACTGCAGGAATAAGCTTTATCTCTCGTTGAACCTCATCATTATAGCTGCTCATAGCCAGCATTCCTATCCGCAAATCACCATGTTGGGCATTTAGGTTGGCAATCAAATCTTGTCTCAGGCGGTTGAGCTGCGCTTTCAAACCCAGGACATTCGGATGCGATTCATGCATTGTTACCAAATCATTCGTAAGGGCCAATTGAGTTGCATTGTATTTTTCGACAATGGATAGGAAGCCTTGGTCCTGAATTAAAAGCTGAGTGGGAATGATATGTTGCGGATTGGCATGAAGAAATTGGAGCAGGGAATCGACAGTTCTCGCCTGAACTTCATACTTGCTTTTATCACGCCCGTATTCAGCCGATTGATTTAGAAGCTGCCGGACATTTTCACTCAAATCAGTGATATGATGTAAACTTTGAAACCGCTCAATCGCTTTCTCACTATCCGTCAGCTCGACTGAAACTTGATTGAGGTTTTGATTAATAAATGCAATGGTGCTGTCAGCAACGCGATTTTTATCATGAATACTGGCTTTGAAATAATTCCGTAACAGCCTGTCCAGAATGGCTTCTCCCTTTGCAGGAATTGCGTCGGTAAGCGAAAGGTTTACGGTACTGACAAATTTGTTGGTAGCCGCAATGGTGAGCGCTTTTCTGTAATGATCAACCAGGATCTGCCGGTCCTGAATCACGATCGAATGCTGATCTTGGGTATCTAGCAGGTGAGAAGTGCGGTATACTATGCAGTGGCCATGGGGAAGGGCTATGCTATCTCCGAAAACACCGGTAAATGTCTGCGAACCAAGTTGAAGCTTATAATGACCCTTCTCTCCAATCGTTACAACATAGGTGCCTGGTGGACTTTTGGAATGCTGTGCTTGGCTTACAAATCTTAATCTGAAGGGCGAATTCTTGAACAGTTCAGTCGTTTTTACGCGTCCGGTGGAGTAGTATCGGACATTTAGTTGCAGATCCTCCACGACGCTCTCCATAAGCGTCCTGCTTTTCAGTATTTCAATCTCATTGTCCACGCTACTTTGCATGGACGACAACCCCATACTTTCCAGGAATGCTGCATCACCAAATTCTGAGCCTTTCGCATCATCACGAACTAGAATTGATGCTTTTACCAGAAATTGAGGCGTATTGTAGCGAAGATAAAGGAGTCCGAAAGCTACACTGAATACGAGCGAAACGGTTAGCCAATGCCAGTAGTCCCTGACATCGTTTAGTAATGTCAGCACTTTTTTGACATTTGCCGAGTCTCCTTTATTGATGTTCGTAATGTGTTCCAACCTCTTCTCCTGCATGTGGTCTTATTTTCAGTTTAGACGTAGGAGCAAGATATCGGTCACTCGAAAACGAATATTTTTTTCGAAAAAAGGCAAAATAAAAATCCCTGACCCGCTATATATCAGCAGATCAGGGATTTAAGTATTAAAATATTTTTTTAGTCGAAATGCACTTTCACCTTTTTTAATGCTGATCCTACAACCTGGTGCATGTCATAGTAACGATACTCGGCCAAACGACCACCGAAAATTACGTTAGGCTCCTGTTCTGCCAGCGCTTTATATTGGCTAAAAATGGCAGAGTTTTTATCATCATTTACCGGATAATATGGCTCAGAACCTTTTTCCCACTCCTGAGGAAATTCATGAGTGATCACCGTTTTAGGCTGTGTTCCGAATTCGAAGTGTTTGTGTTCAATAATCCTTGTGAAAGGTGTTTCGCCATCAGTATAGTTAACCACTGCGTTGCCCTGGTAGTTTTCCTGATCAAGCAGCTGGTTTTCAAATCGCAAGCTTCTGTATTCAAGCTGCCCGAATTGGAAGCCGAAATATTCATCAATCGGGCCTGTGTAAACAACCGTTTCCGCAAGTGCTGTCAGTGTCTCGCGTTCTTTGAAAAAGTCAACGCCTGTTCTAACTTCGATGCCTTCCAGTAAACCTTCGGTCAGTTTGTTATAACCGCCGATAGGAATACCCTGGTAGCGATCATTGAAGTAGTTATTGTCAAAAGTAAACCGGACAGGCAGGCGCTTGATAATGAACGCTGGCAACTCAGTCGCTTTTCTGCCCCATTGCTTTTCTGTATATGCTTTAATCAGCTTGTGGTAGATATCTGTTCCTACCAACGAAATAGCTTGTTCTTCCAGGTTTTGTGGGTCTTTTATACCAGCTTCTTCCACCTGCTGCTTAATTTTTTCCTTCGCTTCCTCCGGCGTTTTCACTTTCCACAATTGGTAAAAAGTGTTCATGTTAAATGGGAGGTTATACAGCTCTCCGTTAAAATTAGCTACCGGCGAATTGGTGTAGCGGTTGAATTCCACAAATGAATTCACATAGTCCCAAATGTCTCTATCATTCGTGTGGAAAATATGCGCACCGTATTTGTGAACATTAATTCCTTCTACATTTTCACAAAAAATATTTCCTCCTGTGTGGTCCCTGCGGTCGATAACCAGGCACTTCTTTCCTCTCTTGGTTGCTTCGTGTGCGAAAATAGAACCCCATAGCCCTGCGCCAACGATCAGATAATCGTATTGTTTCATTGTTTGTATGCCCTAATTTATAGTTGAGATGAATTTTTAAGGTGTTATCAAAAGAGAAAGGCTCCCATCAGGAGCCTTTCTCTTTTCAATTTATCGTTAACTTCTATGGAAGAAGTTTAAGTTCTACACGACGGTTTTTCAATAGACCTTCACGTTTCGCGCTGTCAGCTATTGGTTTGAATGAACCGAAGTAGTCAACAATCACTTTGCTAGGATCTGTCAAACCAGCTTCGTTGATCAGGAAGTTCTTCACTGCATCTACACGACGTTTCGAAAGAGCAATGTTGTAACGATCTGTCGCACGACGGTCTGTGTGACCTGCAAGTTGCAGACGGCATCCGTTCAAGTTCATCAAACGAGCTACGTTTTTAAGCATTTCTTGCGCCTCAGGCTTGATCGTATTTTTATCTGTATCGAACATTACGTTAGCAAAGATCTCTGCGCAAGCTGCACCATTTTTAAGTGCATTTTTAACGTAAGCATCGAAGTCAAGAACGCGACCACCACCGTCAACAATGCTTCCAGCTGGTGAATTAGGCTCTTTATCGAAGAAGTCAGAAACACCGTCACCATCTGTATCAAGCAACAATCTTGGGTCGATATCCTTAGGACGGTTTGCCTTAGCAACTGAGTCCATTTCCTCAAGTGTAAGAATTTTTGGTGGCTTGATCAACACTTTAGGATCTGTGTAACGCAAGTGGTAGTAACCGCCTTCTTCTGGCTTGTAATCCCATTTGCCATCAACTTTCGCAACTTTCAATGGATTTTTGCCCAATTTGTAAGTTACCTGAACTGATCCGTATCCGTAGCTGTCAAGTTCAGAATTTCCTTTGCGGGAAGTTTTTTGATCTGCGATATCGAAGCTGCCTGGGGTTCTGTCATAGTCACCACCGTAAGTTGCATCGATATAGTCAGAATTTGTATGGTTCAAACGGAAGTCAAGACCAATGTCAATTCTCTTAGTTACTTCGTAGTTCACATTAAGACCTGTAGGAATAATCCAGTCGTTCATGTTTCCTGTTTCGCGAAGTTTAACACCGCCTGTCAGGTCATATGCAGTTGCGTCGTAGAATACTTGACCAACACCCACATATGCGTCAACTTTCCATCTTTTCATCTTGTTTGGTCCCATTAAAAGACCTTTAAGATTAACTGTTCCTGCAAGAGAAACATCGAAATAGTTGCCTTCAAAGTAACGGTTGTAATTGCGGCGTTTCATACCTCTCAAATTACCGATAGAAGCATCAAGTCTTGCACCGAATAAATATGAAAGTTGTTTGTTTAATGTCAAGCCTCCTTGAATAGTACCGGATTCTTTGTGGCTGTCCGAAGTTGTTTTCGTTACAGGCCAGAAATCATATTCTCTCAAATCGCCAAAGAACATAGAGGGGCCAATGTGTGCAGAAATTGACCATGTGTTCAATTTGTAGGGGCCATCATAGGTTGCTTTGGGATTGTAATCCGGAGAATTCGGCTGCTCTAGTGGTTGTGCCAATGAAGGCAGCGCCATCATTGCCGCCAGGGCAAACGAACAAATCAACTGGGATACTTTTTTCATACTATTCAAGTTAGCGTTATTAAGATTAACTAGGATTGATCTATAGTCAATTATGAGTAAAAGATGTATTTATTCATGGCCAAACTTACTTTAACCAAATGCCTAGTGGGCACAAAAATAGGTTAACAATATCATTTAATCAACCGAACTAGATACAATTGAAAAACTTTCCTGCTTTTCAATCAAATTTTACCCGAAAGAAACTTCCTTTTATGAACTTTCAAAGCCGTTGATTTATTTTTTTTTCTATTTCCGCCTTCCAGGGAAGGAAATCATCAGCTATAATCCGCTCTCTCGCACTGTTGACCAGCCACAGATAAAAAGTGAGATTGTGTACACTGGCAATTTGCGCGCCAAGCATTTCATCCGACTTAACAAGGTGGCGGAGATAAGCTTTGCTGTAAAATGAACTTACATAACCTCCAAGCCCTGCGTCTATCGGTGACAAATCATCCTTCCACTTTTCATTGCGAATATTGATTACACCCTCTGTCGTAAAAATCATGCCATTACGCGCGTTCCTGGTAGGCATTACACAATCAAACATATCCACGCCCAGAGCAATGCATTCCAGTATATTCGCCGGCGTTCCGACACCCATCAGATATCTCGGTTTATCCTTCGGCAAGATGTCACAAACGACCTCTGTCAGTTCATACATGATTTCGGCCGGCTCGCCTACCGAAAGGCCGCCAATTGCATTTCCTTCACGTCCGTATGAAGCAATTGTTTCTGCGGATTGTGTTCTAAGATCTTTATAAACACTTCCTTGCACAATCGGAAAAAGCGTTTGGCTGTGGCCGTACAAGTCGTTTGTACTGTCAAACCTTGCGCAGCAGCGTCCCAGCCAGCGGTGCGTCATCTCCATGGATTTGCGTGCATATTCATAATCGCAGGGATAAGGCGTGCATTCATCGAAAGCCATGATAATGTCTGCCCCGATGATCCGTTGAATGTCCATTACATACTCTGGGGTGAATGTGTGTACGCCACCGTCAATGTGTGACTTAAATACCACACCTTCCTCATTGATCTTTCTGCCCGTGCCTGCAAGTGAATAAACCTGGTAACCGCCACTATCAGTAAGAATAGGTCTGTCCCAGCCATTGAAGCCATGTAGTCCTCCTGCTTTTTGTAGAATGTCCAGGCCCGGGCGCAGGTATAAATGATAGGTGTTTCCTAATATGATTTGTGCCTTTATGTCTTCTTTCAGTTCGCGCTGATGAACAGCTTTCACAGTCCCCGCAGTGCCGACGGGCATGAATATGGGTGTTTGAATAGTCCCGTGATCTGTTTCAATAAACCCCGCCCTGGCTTTCGACGCGGGATCTTCAACTTGTAATGTAAACTTCATTAAAAGGTTTTAAATTGTGGTGTGCAAAAATAGGGTTAAGGTCTCGAACATTGCTGACAATGACCTTATATTTGTATGAATATGATTAAATTTTACAACTCTCTTCCATTGTGGCCGATTTTTTACTCTTTGCGCTCGGAGCATTTGTGTTCGTTCAGTTATGTTATTACTTCTACTTTTTTACAAGACTTGCATTTTACAGTAAAGGCGCCAATTATGACAATGAATTACCAGGAGTTACAGTGCTTGTCTGCGCCTGGAACGAACGCGATAACCTCACCGAACTGATCCCGCTCCTCGACGCCCAGGAATATCCCGAATATGAAGTAATCCTGCTGGATGATCGTTCCGACGATGGAAGTGAAGAATTTATCAGACAAAATATCTTTCAGTGGAAACACATTCGCTACATCAGGATCAATGATCAGTTTGACCACGTAACGCCCAAGAAATACGCGCTTACTGTGGGCATGAAACAGGCCAAATATCCAATTGCGCTGATGACCGATGCAGATTGCCGTCCGTCTTCCAATCACTGGATTACCGCGATGACTTCCCGCGTAAGCCATGACAAGGACATTGTGCTCGGTTTTTCACCTTATATAAAGCAGCCCGGGTTACTGAACTGGTTTATCCGCTGCGAAACGTTTTATACAGCTGTTCAATATCTTTCGTTCGCGCTTGCGGGCTTTACCTATATGGGTGTGGGTCGCAACATTCTTTACAAACGTTCCGTTTTTTTTGCCAACAAAGGTTTTTATACACATAAACATGTGTTCGGCGGCGATGATGATATCTTTCTGAATGAAGTATCAACAAGCTCCAATACAACGATATCCATAGAAGAAGATTCTTTCGTATACTCTGTTCCGAAAACCACCTGGAAAACCTGGTATAAGCAGAAGCAGCGGCATATGTCTGTAAGTATGTTTTACAAAATGCGTAACAAGATCTTGCTCGGCCTGCTCTCCGGCGCGCACGTTGCAGTATGGATGGCGGGCATTACTATATTGTTGGTTGGATTGCTTACAAAAGACATTTATCTGTTGCAGGGGCTCGGGATTGTTTTTGCTGCAAGATGGTTTATCCAGTGGTTTTTGCTGATCGTTATCAATCTCAAATTAGACAAGACCGTAGAGTGGTTCAGCTTTTTATTCATGGACTTTGCACTCTTTGTGTATTATGTCGTCTTTGGATTTCTGACCTTTACAAAAAGAAAACTTCGTAAATCGTGGAATTAATCAATAAATACTTCCCGGATCTGACTGCTGATCAGCGTGATAAGTTCGGACAGATGGAGGAGTTGTACCAATTTTGGAATGCCAAGGTGAATGTGATTTCCAGGCAGGATATTGATACATTATATGAAAGACATGTGCTGCATTCATTGGGGATTGCCAAAGTGCAGGAATTTAAGTCCGGAACAAGCATTTTGGATGTAGGAACCGGAGGCGGCTTTCCTGGGATCCCGCTAGCCATTCTGTTCCCGAAAGCGCAGTTTCATCTTGTCGACAGCATTGGTAAGAAAATTCGTGTTGTACAAGAAATCGCCGACGCCTTGAAGCTTGACAATGTCAAGGCCGAGCAAATCCGGGCTGAGCGGCTGGATGATTCCTACGAATTCGTCGTTAGCCGGGCCGTTACCAGAATTACACCTTTTGTTGGTTGGGTCAAAAAGAACATCAGCAAAAACTCATTTCATTCCCTGAGGAACGGAATTTTATATTTGAAAGGAGGAGACCTGACTGAGGAATTGTCTGAATTGAATCAAAAGTCTCGCACTTACGAGCTTTCAGGCTATTTCGAGGAAGAATTTTTCCAGACTAAAAAAGTCGTCTACGTACCATTATAACTTAATATTTAACCTAAAAACAATGAACGAACGATATAGCGCCAGCGGGCTGATGAACCCATTTTTTCCAGATTCGGTATCATTTGGCGATAAAGGAGTGACTTTCACCGTAAAGAAGCTTTTCAAGAGCAACGACAATTTTGTTTTTTACTCCGATATTTCGGGCGTTGAGATCGAGAGCGGGATGTTTTTTTCCACCATTAGAGTGATTCCGCGGATGCGTCCGGAAATTATTATCAATAATTTTACGAAATCAGATGCTAAGAGGGTCAAGGAGTTAATCCTTCAGCAGGTGCAAGGCTAACATTTTTTTTAAAATTATCCTTGCGCTGTATAATTCAAATTCTTAGATTTGCACCAGAATTCAGATAGATAATCGGATTTGAAATTCCTGAATAGCTCAGCCGGTTAGAGCATCTGACTGTTAATCAGAGGGTCGTTGGTTCGAGCCCAACTTCGGGAGCCCTAGTTATCAAGCACCTAGCATTAATTTGCTAGGTGCTTTTTTGTTGCAATAAACTTGCAATAACTATCAAATGGATAGAAAGTGGTTGGTGACTGTAAAGCGGATCAAAATGGATTCAATTTGAAATGCAGGATAGTACAGGATGGCCATTGTTAAATAAAACAATACAATTGGTAGTATAAATATGATAATTCAAATAGTGGTTTATGGGAAAGCCCACACCGATACCAGTAGATGAATTGCATCTGGCTGATCTTTGGAACCGGTTTCGTCAGCATGATGAGCAGGCTTTTGACGAGTTGGCTAACCGCCGTTACCGCCTGCTATTTAATTATGCTACCAAATTCACCAAAGACACCGAGCTGATCAAGGACTGCATTCAGGACCTTTTTTTGGAGCTATGGTATCGCCGCACGCGCCTGACCGACACTTCCTATGTCACTGTTTACCTCATTTGCGCACTCAGGAATAACCTTTTGCGAAAATTGAAACTGAATAACCGCCTCGATGATTCGGCCGATATTACTGTAAGCTGCGAAGCATTTACAGACAACCTCACAGTGGAAACCATGCTGATCAGCTCCGAGTCCATGTCGCAAAAAGAGCGCGAGATCCGCAACGCGATCAATCGGCTGCCTGCACGCCAGCAAGAGGTGATTTTCCTGAAATTTTATGAAGGCTTATCCAATGACGAGATCGCCAAAGTGATGGAGATCGAGCGCCAAACCGTTTCCAACTTCATTTACAGAGCCATAAGCCAGCTCAAAAATGACCTTCCTTCCTTCTCCAATGTCATCCCGCAGATTATTTTAATATTTTTTCTAAAATTTTTATCATAAAAAGGGTATGCTGTACTGCGGCCGTACTATTTCATTGTATACAGTCCAATGAATACGGAAAATGCAGGATTACGCACGATACGACATTAAAGATTTCCTGGCCGATGAGGCTTTTTGCAGGTGGGTGCTTCATGAAAAGCCCGCCGACAATGCTTTTTGGGAGAACTGGATCCGCAACAACCCGGATCGCGCCAGCATTGTAAAGCATGCAAAAGAACTCATCGCCGAAATCCATCATGCGCAAAACTATCTGAGCGAAGAAGAACTGCAACACGAACTTTACCGCCTCACCGCCGCAAGAAAGTCTGCAACGGAAGCGCAGGAATATGCGGAGCAAACTAATGATGAATACAAACCACACTGGTTCGGTGCGAATTGGGCAAATCGTATGTCTGTGATTCTGGTTGCCTTAACCTGCTTCGTTGTCCTGTTTTATTTTTATTCCAATTATTCCAAAACCAGCAAGCCGCAGATCAGCCAGCAAACCTTGCAGGATAAGAAAGACGAGAAATGGATTGAAGTGCGCAATGATCAGACCTCAATTAAAGTCGTTTCATTGCCTGACGGCAGCTCGGTGAGACTTTCGCCCGAAAGCAAGATCAGTTATCCGGCCGTTTTTGTACAAAATGAAAGAGAAGTTTTGCTCAATGGCGAGGCCTTTTTTGAAGTTGTTAAGAATCCGGAAAGTCCGTTTAAAGTCTATACTAACGATGTCGTAACCACGGTTTTGGGCACCAGTTTTACGGTTAAGGCTTTTGATCAGGATAAAGATGTGCGGGTTGTGGTCAAAACGGGGCGCGTAACGGTCGCCGCCAATCCACCGCAAAACAAAACGCCGCAACCCGAAAAAAATGAGCTCGTGCTGTTACCCAATCAGCAGGTCGTTTATCACCGCGACGACCAGAAAATGAAACGGTCACTCATCGAGAACCCGGCTCAGATCGGCCCACCAGACATTACCAGCCAGAATTTGATTTTTGACAATGCACCTGTCGCCAAAGTCTTTGAATCGCTTCAAAAACGATACGAGGTCCAGATCATTTACGACGCCGATCTGATGGCCGGTTGCGAGCTTACCGCCGAGCTTGGTCAGGAGCCATTATTTGAAAAACTCGGCATGATCTGCAAAGCAATCCAGGCACGTTATGAAGTGATCGACGGCCAGATCGTCATTCACGGAAGCGCTTGCAAATAGTTTGAAATACAAATCCTAAACCCTTTAAGCAAACATTCATGATCCGTTCCAGCCACCCGCCCTGAGTTAAAAACAAGCAAGCCGAAGATGCTGTAACATCCCCGGCTTGTCTTTTCCCCCTTCTTAATTCCCATTAATAATCCGGTTCGCTAAAACCGGAACAGGGGAGTTTTGTATCTCATTTTTCCAAAAAAGCATACATACAAATCTATGAAAATTAGTACGAAACCGATCAGGATTTTACTCAAAATCATGCGCATTTCAATATATCAGCTGATCCTGTCTGCCCTATGCACGTCGTTGGTCCTGGCCCATGACAGCCGGGCGCAGGAGTTACTGAACCGTCGTATTTCCCTGGATCTGGACGACCAGAAAATAAGTGTGGCGCTCCGGCAGATCAGCCGTCAGGCGGCGGTGCGGTTTATGTACAGTCCGCAGGTGATCCCTGTTGAAAACAAAGTGACGTTACATGTCCGCAACGAGCCGCTTAATGTGGTTCTGGAATCACTTTTCAAGCCTTTGAACATTGGTTACGAAGTTTCGGGCAACCAGCTTGTGCTCAGCATCGTTTCGGATCTGAAACCCCTTGATCCCAAGCCGGCCGAAGAGCCAAAACCGGTGGACAGGAACATTAAGGGCTCTGTAAAAGATGAAAAAGGAGCACCGCTACCCGGCGTAAGCATTGTTGTAAAAGGCACGCAGCGCGGCTCATTGAGCGATACAGACGGTAACTTTGACGTCAGCATTCCCGACGGTGAACACACGATCATTTTCTCTTTTGTGGGTTACCTGAGCCAGGAAATTCCGGTGGGCAATCAGAGCACGATGGATATTGTATTGAAAGACGACCTGAAAGCATTACAGGAAGTGGTCGTGGTGGGTTATGGAACGCAGAAAAAGGTCAATCTGACCGGTTCGGTGGCTTCTGTGGAAGGGGAAGAACTGCTCAAAACGCCTGCTACTAACATTACCAATTCGCTCGTCGGCAGGCTTCCTGGCCTTATTGCGGTCAATGGAAACGGAAAGCCCGGGGCAGGATCGTCCATCTCGATCCGCGGCGCCAGCACATTCGGCGACAACAGCGCATTGATTGTTGTGGACGGCATTATCCGGACTTTCGATCAGATAGACCCCAATGAAGTGGAAAGCATTTCCATTTTAAAAGACGCCTCGGCAACAGCGGTTTATGGTTCCCGGGCAGCGAATGGTGTTATATTAGTTACTACCAAACGCGGCGCAACGGGCAAGCCAACATTCAATTACAACGGCTTCGCGGGTTTCCAGCAGCCTACCCAATATCCCAAAGTGATGAATGCGTACGAGTATGCAACGACCAAAAACAAGGCAGTGCAAAATCTGGGCAAACCCATCCAATATTCGGATCAGCAATTGGAAGACATTCGCACGGGCGTGTTGCCGGAATACGACTGGTATGGCAACACATTGAAAAAACGATCTTTCCAAACGCAGCAAAACCTCAGCGTAAGTGGCGGATCGGATGCAGTCCGCTATTTTCTGTCGCTTGGTTATCTGGATCAGGACGGAATGTACGACCGCATTAATTTCCAGCGCTATTCCATCCGCACCAATGTGGATGCGAAAATCAACAAGAACCTGACCATTTCCGCAGACATTGATGCCAGCGCCAGAAACACCAACCAAAGTGCGTACGCACCTGAATCCATTTTCGACGACATTGTAGCCGCTTACCCGCTCGATAAGGCTTATAACCCCGACGGGACCATTTTTTACACCCGTGAACAGCACCCGGTGGAAGAGATCAAAACCGGCTATAACCGCATGCGGAATAACATTCTGCAAGCCACATTGACGGTGAAACATGAGCTGCCGTTTATTAAGGGTCTTTCTGTTTTGGGACGCGCATCTTTCGGCCGGGAATATGCCAATAACAAGCATTACAATGTGCCTATTTTCATGAACCGGCAGGATGCCGACGGTAACACGCTGGAAATTTATCCCTATGGCGGCTGGAATGGCAAAACCGCATTGACCCAGTCATTCAGCGAGTACAATACAACCACATTGAATGCTTCGCTGAACTATTCTCGCACGTTCGGCGCGCACGAATTCGGCGGTTTGCTCCTCTTCGAACAGCTCGATGCGAAAGGCAACAACTTCTATGGTTTTCGCACCAATTTCCCGGCTCAGGGGCTGGACGAGTTTTTCTACGGTGGTGAAAGTCAGAAGGATGCCAATGGCGGCTCCTTCACAGACGGTCGGCGCGGCGCGATTGCACGCTTGAATTATAGTTTTCAGCAGCGTTATTTGTTTGAAGCATCATTCAGAAGGGACGGTTCGGTGGCTTTTCCGGCTTCCAAAAAATACGGATTTTTCCCGGCCGTGTCAGCAGGATGGCGGATCATTGAAGAGCCATTTCTTAAAAACAGCACGGCCCTTTCGTTCCTCAATAACCTGAAATTACGCGCTTCCTATGGCGTGGTCGGGAACGACCGCAATGTGTACACGGGCTATCTTTTGAGAAATCCAACATTCCAATATTCGCAGGTTTACAACCCGTCGGGAACCATCGTATCGGGCACAGAAGGGCTTTCTACCATTGCACCGGGCATTTTACCTAATCCGGATGTGACCTGGGAAACGGCTTCGGTCTCGGACATCGGGCTGGAAGGCTCGTTGTGGAAAGGGAAGTTTCAGTTTGAAATAGATGTTTTTTACAAAAGAACCTCCAACATCCTCCGCACACGGATCCGCTCCATTCCGGGCACATTGGGCGCCCAGTTACCAGCAGAGAATTACGCAAAAGTGGACAACAAAGGCATCGAGTTCATGCTGAGCCACCAGAACAGTTTTCAGGCTTTGAAATATTTTGTAAAACTCAACGGAAGCTTCTCGCAAAGCAAGGTGATCACACTCGACGAACCGGCTAACACGCCTGATTATCTGCTGCAAACAGGTCGCCCGCTGGGCTTCATTACAGGTTATAAAGCATTGGGATTCTTCCAGACAGACGAAGAAGTGGCTGCCTATTTACCCCAATTCAACGGCGGACAAAAAGCAGGTGATGTGAAATATGCAGACATTAATGGTGATGGAAAAGTGGATGCCAATGACCTGACGATCATATCGATGGATAACAATGTGCCGAAAGTGATCGGTGGATTGTCATTCGGAGGTTCGCTGAAAGGCTTTGATTTAAATGTGCTTTTTCAGGCGGCCGGACGGGTTCGGCAAGTGCTTTACGGCGCAGCGCGGGACTTTTTCCAGGGCGGATCAAGAAACACCTATGTGGATTTGCTCGATCACTGGTCACCTGAGAATCCGAATGCGTTGTATCCAAGGCCGTGGGAAGGCCCTCACCCGAATAACTCGCTCACTTCCAGTCTGTATCTAAGAAATTCAAGCTATATCCGGTTGAGGTCAATTGATTTTGGCTACACATTGCCTTCGGATCTGATCAAGAAAATTGGCGTTCGTAATGTGCGGGTTTATTTCTCGGGAGCTAATCTTTTTGTATGGTCCAAGATGAAAATATTTGACCCTGAAATTGAGAACACGACGGGCACTTACTATCCGCAGCAGCGCACACTGAACCTCGGCCTGAACCTTACTTTTTAATCAGTTAATGTTTACTGTCATGACAAAAATATTTGCCAAAACACTGCTGGTTGTAATGATCCTTATGACCACCGCCTGCAACGAAGAATTCCTCGAACGCCAGGCAACCGATTCAATTCCCGAAGAAAATATCTTCGCCGATCCTGCGCTCATCCAGCTTTTTGTAAATAATATGTATCTGGATGTACCCGGGTTCGATCACAGCTTGTATGATAACATTACCGACGAATCGCGCAGTTACTGGGGCGGAGGACCGCGGAATGTGGTTCAGGGCCAGTGGTTTCCGGACAATAATCCGATGGAATACTGGGCTTATGGCCCGGTAAGGAAGACCAACATGTTCCTGAGCAAGATAGACGCGGCTGATGTGGATGAAGAGCAAAAAACAAATTTTAAGGGACAGGTAAAATTCCTGCGCGCCATGCTCTATTTCAATATGATCAAGCGCTACGGCGGCGTGCCCATTATCACTGAGCCACAAGGACTTGACGACGATCTTTTTGTAGCCAGACAAACGACGGACGAAAGCTTTGCCTTTGTCATAAAAGAACTCGAAGAAGCCATTCCACTTTTGCCAGAAACGCACGGAACGCGTGCCGTGGATGTGGGAAAAGCCAACAAGCATTCTGCAAAGGCATTTTTGGGGCGTGTGCTGACTTATTATGCAAGTGCTTTATTCAATCCGGCGGGGGATGTTTCACGCTGGCAAAAAGCTGCATTGGTAAATAAGGAGGTAATGGATGCAGGCAATTACAAGCTGCACCCCAACTTCCGCAACATTATGCTCGATAAAAACAATGAGGAAGAGATTTTCAGTGTGCAATATCAAAAGCCGTTCCGCGAACACGGCTGGGATTCATGGGGCCAGCCCGATTCGCAATCCAAGCAGGACGCAGTGGAGCGCAGTCCTGTGCAGGAATTTGTGGATGCATTTGAAATGAAAAATGGAAAAGCGATCAACGAAACGGGTTCAGGTTACGACCCTGCCAATCCTTATAAAAACCGTGATCCAAGATTCGACGCAACAGTGCTTTACAATGGAGCACCATTTTTCGGCGCAACCATTTATATGTACGAAGGTGCGCCCATTGACGGCATCAATCTTCCCTATGCGACCATTACCGGTTATTTAATCCGAAAAGGCATGAATGAAAGCAATAAGGACTATTACGGCAGTTCCGGCAGCGATCAGAACTGGATCGAGCTGCGTTACGCCGAGGTGCTTCTGAATTATGCCGAAGCTAAAAACGAAGCATTATCCACGCCCGACGCGTCGGTGTATGCAGCCATTGAAGCCGTTCGCCAGCGTGCAGGATTGGTTCCTTACCAGCTTGCAGCAGGACTTTCGAAGGCACAAATGCGTGAAAAGATCCGCCAAGAGCGCTTTATCGAGCTGGCTTTTGAAGGGAAACGCTATTGGGATCTGCGCCGCTGGAAAATTGCGGAACAAGTGCTGAACGGCAAGCAGTTCAACGCGATGTACATTACCAAAAACGCAAATGGCACTTACACGTATAAAGCAAAACCGGTGGACGGTGTGCCTTATGTTTTCCAGGAAAAAATGTATTTCATGCCCATTCCACAGCGCGAGATCGAGAAAAACCCTAACCTGAAACAAAACACCGGCTGGTAATCCAAGCCCTTTTATTGACTTATCTTATTGATTATGAAGTCCAAATTTCAGCATATCCTTCTGGCCATCGTTTTCTTTTCGGTCACATTTGCGAACGCGCAGGCGCCTAACCCCGGTTTTGCCCCTAAAAATGGCGACCATATCATCCTGCTCGGCAACACATTTGCCGACCGGATGCGGCATTACGGCTACTTTGAAACATTACTCCAGAAAAACTTCCCCGGCAAGCAACTAACCATGCGAAACATGGGTTGGAGCGCGGATGAAGTGGGTTTGCAGCCCCGGCCGCTGAATTTTCCGGGTTTTGGAGAAAAAACAAAAAGGCTGACCGAGGGCCAGAAGGAGGTGAAATTTCAGGGTTTCACGCATGAAGGCGAGCGCATTGTAATGCCCGTCGCGCTCAATTTCGAAGGTTTAAACCAGGATCTTTATGATCAGAAAGCGGACATGATTTTCCTTTGTTTTGGCATGAATGAAGCGTTTAAAGGTCCCACAGGATTGCCGCAATTTGAAAAAGACCTTAATGCATTCATTCAAAACCTGCAAAAGAATCAATACAATGGTCGCTCGGCGCCTGCGCTTGTGCTCGTTTCTCCAATTGCGCATGAAGAATTAGGCGTAAATTTTCCAAATCCGGCAGAGCACAATAAAAGCCTGGATTTGTATTCCAAGGCCATGCAGAAAACGGCTGCTGCGAAAGGGATTTATTTCATTGATCTTTTCACTCCGTCACTGGCTAAGATGAAACAAAAAGGCCAGGAAAAACTAACCATTAATGGCATTCACCTCACCGGAAATGGTTACAGGCTAGCAGCCGAATGGATGGCGCAGTCGCTGGGGTTTGGTAAAATGCCCGATCTGAACTCGGAAAACAGTAAGAAGCTTTTGGCGGTGATCAAGATGAAAGACGATCATTTTTTTTATCGCTGGCGCGCGGTGAATGGCGAGTACATTTATGGCCGCAGAAGAGAGCCTTTCGGTGTGATCGCATTCCCGCCGGAACTCAGGAAACTCAATCAAATGACGGCTTCGCTGGATTCGGTGATCTGGGAAATGGGGAAAAGTAACAATGCAGGTGCTTATCAAAAGGCCATTGAAATCGTAGACAGGCGCGGAAAACCGGTAGATCCAATGCTAACACCTGATATTCCGATGACGGGACGGCAAGGAGAAGCCGCGAAAGCAGCCGCACACGCGCACCACGAAAAAACGTGGCCCGCAACGACCGAAGGATTCAAGCTGCCGGAGGGTTATGAGATCAATCTTTTTGCTTCGGAGAAGGATTTTCCGATTGAAAAACCGGTTGCCATGAACTTCGATGCGCGCGGCCGGCTTTGGGTAGCGACGATGCCGACTTATCCGCAATATTTTCCCGGCATTCCCGTGCACGACAAAATCGTGATCCTGGAAGATACGGATGCCGATGGAAAAGCCGATAAGCACACTGTTTTTGCCGATGATCTTTACTTGCCACTGGGCTTTGAATTTGGAGATGGCGGCGTTTATGTGTCTCAGGAGCCGGACATTGTGTTTTTGAAAGACACGAACGGTGACGACAAAGCCGATTTGCGGGAAGTGGTTCTGACCGGTTTCGGTTCGGAAGATAGCCACCATGCCACGCACGCATTCACCTTCGGGCAGGACGGCGCACTGTATTTCAATGAAGGCACATTCCTGAATTCGCAAGTGGAAACGCCTTATGGCCCCATCCGCTCCTATGCAGGCGCGACGTATCGTTATGAGCCGCGCACGGCGAAGCTCACGCATTACATTTCCTATCCTTACTACAATCCGTGGGGGAGTGTTTTTGATAAATGGGGCATGCATTTGATCGGTGATGCATCCGACGGTTCCAACTATTTTGCGCCGCCTATGACCGGAAATGTCACTTATCCCGACAAACATCCACGCATTGAAATGTTCACCGAAACACGTGTAAGACCCACTGCGGGCATCGAAATCGTTTCCAGCAGACAGTTTCCGGATGAGGTCCAGGGTGATTTTCTTGTCAACAACAACATTGGTTTCCAAGGCACGAAGCAGCACAGGATCATTCCGCGCGGCTCAGGAATTGGGAGTAAGGAAGTCGAGGCGATCCTCCAATCCCAAGATCCGAATTTCCGTCCGATCGACATTGAATTTGGCCCGGATGGTGGCTTATACATTGTGGACTGGTACAATCCGCTGATCTCACACGGTGAAAATCCGCCACGCGATCCCGCCCGCGACAAATCGCACGGCCGCGTTTGGCGCATTACTTACAAAGGCAAGCCGGTGCTGAAAGTAACCGACGTTTCCAAGCAAAGCATTGCTCAGTTACTGGATAATTTGAAAGTGCACGAAGACCGTTTCCGCTATCGTTCGCGGGCGCAGATCCGGGAAAAGAAAGCCGAAGAAGTGTTGCCTGAATTGAGAAAATGGGTATCTGCACTGGACAAAAACGATCCGCAATACGAGCATAATCTGCTTGAAGGATTGTGGCTTTATCAGGATTTCAATGTCGTTGAACCAACTATTTTAAAAATATTACTCAATGCAAAAGAGCCTCAGGCACGCGCAGCAGCCACAAAACTGCTCCTTTACTGGCACGACCGCATTCCCGGCTCGCTGGAACTGATGCGCGCTCGGATCAATGACGAGTCACCACGCGTAAGGATTGAAGCAGTTGTGGCATTGAGTTATTTCAATTCGGACCAGGCTGTTACTGCCGCCGCAGACATTTTCAAATATCCGACCGATTACTACATGGATTATGCCGTGCATGAAACATTCCGGTTTTTGAAACCGATCTGGCTGGCAGGAATGAAGCAGGGAAAAAGTTTTGGAGGAAATAAAGGCGACCGCTATTTGCTAAAACTGGCAAATGCGCAGGAATTGGCTACATTACCCCAATCTCCCGACGTGCTCACGGCCATGTTAACAAGGCCGGATATTGATGCGACAAAAAAACAGCAAGCGGTAAGCAGTCTTGCCAAAACGCAGAAAACCGGGAAAGTGAATGTCCTGTTAAATGCAATCCGGGAGGAAGAAAAAGGCAGCCAATCCAATCCTGCGCAACAGGAACTTATCAAGCTTTTGCTCGCATCTGAGCCTTCGGAGCTGAAACAAAATAAGGCTGAGCTTACAAAGCTGATCAATGCGGATACAAGTCAGGTGATGCAGGCAATCGGCTTAGCAGCAATGATAACCGCAGGGCAGTCTGATCAGACTTTACAAAAAGTAATGCAGGAGAAACAAGAGGTGTTTTTGTCAGCGATTTCAATGTTGACCAATGCGGATTTACGTGCTTCTTTTTATAATAAGATAAAAGAAATCGCTCCGAACATGCCGACGGCCGGCTATCCTTTATTAATGAGAATAACCATTGAAAATGCGGCCAAAACGCAGTCAACAAAGGATCTGATCGCCTCATTGGGCAGTACGCCGGAATCCATTCAAAACTCTCAGACATTTGCTGACGCTGTTGCAATCATGAAAAATATGTTGGTTTACATGCCGGAGAAGGACAGAAAGGACGTGCTATCAATGCTGGAAAACTTGGGAACCATTGAAATAAAACTTGTGGCAATTGAAGCAAAAATGGCTTTTGACAAGAAAGCATTAAGCGTTCCCGCAGGCAGGGCCGTAACATTGGTTTTCGAAAACCCGGATCTCATGCCGCATAATGTGGTAATTGTCAAGCCCGGCGCGGCTGAAAAAGTCGGTGAAGCTGCGGATGCAATGGCGAGTCTGAAAGATGGCTTTGAAAAGAATTTCGTTCCTTCTGCGCCGGATGTTTTGTTTGCAACACCGCTCGTCAACTCCGGGAAATCATTCCGGTTGGAATTTAAAGCCCCAAGCCAGCCCGGCGAATATCCGTTTATCTGTTCGTTTCCGGGACATTGGCGGGTAATGCAGGGAATTCTGACGGTTACCGACTCCAAAGTGCCCTGACATGCTCATAATAAAATGGATTTTCCTGGCTGCATTAACTTCCTTTTCTAGCCTCAAAAGCATTGCGCAAACCCACATAAACCTCTATCCAGGAACGGTCCCGAATTCAATTTCGGGGCCGGACCAGGAAACCCACACAGCAAATGCATTAGTCGATTCCCTTACTTCCAAAGTTTCCATTCCGGGACTCACCCTCTTTTTGCCAGCCAGAGCAAAGGCCACGGGAATGGCGGTGATCATCTGCCCGGGTGGCGGCTACGGCACATTATTAACGAAACGCGAAGGGAGCGATGTTGCCCGTGCATTCAACAAACTCGGTATAGCCGCATTTGTCGTAAAGTACAGACTACCAGATCCGAAGATTATGAAGGATCAGTCCATCGGGCCTATCCAGGATGCACAGCAAGCCATTAAGATCGTACGCGAACGCGTCGCGGAATTCGGAATTGACCCAAATGAAATCGGCATCATGGGATTTTCAGCGGGCGGCCACCTCGCCTCCACCGCCGGAACACATTTCAAAACGCGCTACATTGATCAAGCAGGGAAAACCAGCCTTCGACCGGACTTTATGATATTGATCAATCCCGTCGTAAGCTTCAATGACAGCACAGGACACATGGGTTCGCGGGAAAATTTATTGGGCAAAAATGCAAGTGCTGAAAAGATTCGTTTGTTCTCGAACGAATTGCAGGTTACCAAAGAAACGCCGCCTGCATTTCTGGTCCATTCCGGCGCGGATGTGGTCGTTCCGGTCGCGAACAGCATTGAGTTTTACAAGGCATTGAATCAGAATGGGATTCCGGCCGCCATGCACATTTACTCCAAAGGTGAGCACGGCTTTTTGACGTATCCGACCTTTGAAGAATGGTTTGGCAGGGTTGTGGGATGGATGGAAACTTTAAACAAGTAGCCGAAATGCCCGATTGTTTCAACAGAAAAATAACGTTTTGCGAATAAAGTCATTATTTTAATATTTGTGTAATCCTATTCAAAATGAACAGTTTACCATTTAAAAAAAGAAACGATGAAAGTAAAACTATTTGTCTCGCTTATTATGCTGACCATTTGTTTCACCGCTTTTGCACAGGAAAAGCAAAGCACGGCTGTGGCGGAGAAAGGCTTGACCAAAGTATGCGTGATGTATCCTTTTGCGGAAGGTAAAACCTTTGATATGGCCTATTATGAAACCAAGCATATGCCGATGGTGGCAGGGTTTTTAGGGTCAAATTTGGTAAAATACTCCATTGAAAAAGGCATCGCGAGCGGCATTCCCAACCAGCCATTGCCTTTCATGGCCATCGGTACATTTTATGTAAAAAGCCTGAGCGAATACCAGGCTGCGATCGGTCCGAATAGAGACGCCATTCGTGCGGATTTTCCAAAATATACCAATATCAGCCCGGTCATTCTGGTCAGCGAGGTGGTTAAATAGTTTAAGCGCATGCGGCTTCATTGATAATGTATAAATTTGAAGCATTACTGTGTTCAAGTCCATATGTTTTCAATAAAAAAGCTGATTTCAAAATTTCGGGGAGCCGATCAGCATCCGCAGGTTCATCAATATGATTTGTCCCTTTGTTGTATCGTTAAGGACGAAAACAACTATTTGGAAGAGTGGATCGGGTATCATCGCAAAATCGGTGTTCAGCATTTTTACATTTACGATAATGGTAGTAAGGTGCCGATTCGTACTGCATTAGCAGCCATTAATGCTCCCGCTGATGTTACGGTGATTGATATGCCGGGAAAAAACAAGCATGTTAAGGCATACCAGCATTGTCTGGACAGATTCGGCGGTTCTTCCACCTGGATCGGCTTCATTGATATTGACGAATTTATAGTCCCAAAAACAGCAAGTTCAAACCTGCCGGAATTTTTGAAAAACTATGAAAATTACGGTGGGTTAGGGGTTTCCTGGCTTATTTTCGGCTCCAATGGACATGTTCAAAAGCCGGGCGGACCGCAGCTGGAAAATTTTACAAAACGCTCGGAAGTTACTTTCCCGCCCAACAGGCATATTAAAAGCATTGTGCAGCCCCGATTTGTGAAATCGGCCTATAAGTCGCACTGCTTTCATTATAAACCCGGATATTTTTGTGTTAATGAGCACTACATTGCCATTGACGGCGCGACTGCGGATGTAAGCGTGGATAAAATCCAGCTCAACCATTACTACTGCCGCTCATTGGAGGAATATCATGAAAAGGTTGAAAGAGGAATCAGCGATACCAAGCGTAAGCGGAAACTGGAAGAATTTCACAACCACGATATCCAGGCCAATGTAATTGAGGACACCACGATATTGAAAGTCCTGGAAAAATTAAATAACAGTGTGAATTGATAAGCCCTATTTTTTGGGTGTGACCTCGTTCCCGATGACCAGGACTTCTTGCAAAGTAGAGTCATTAAGGATCATTTGTAACCTTTTCGGATCCGGGTAAGGGATTTGAAAACCCGGCTTATTAATTGTAGAAAAATCCTTTGTAGCCAGATAATTTCGGACATTCTCTGTTTGCGTCAATCGCCTTGCACGTTCTTCCTTCAACACTCTGAAATCCAATACGGACCGTTGAATGTAGCTGAAAAATACAGCGATAAAAAATGCTGCTGCTACACCCCAAACGGCCTTTGTGACCATTGGCTTGCCCTTAATACTCGTAAGCCTTACCACAAACCAGCTGTTCGCCGCCAGACCCAGCAAGAGGACTTCGGCATAGCGTGGCGGCATATGTATGGAATCGTGCCCGCGGCCGTAAGCGAGTGCGACGATTTGCATGGCGGTCCATGCGAGGCAGCCAAACATTAGCAAATCGGTTTTGCCTATCTGTTTGCGCAGGAAAAGCATGCGGGAGACAAAAAATAAGCCTGGCAGCCACATGACACCAATAAACAATTTGCGGCCGCGCAAAGGCCAGCCCATAAGGCGAAGCATCGTGGATATGAACTCCGAAAACGTGGTGGCATGTAAAATATAATGTCCTTCAACACGGGGCATTGTGAAATAAGCCGAAACTGCCATTGCAAACAGAATGATCATTAATAAGGCTGTCTTAGCACTTATTAAGCGTTGAAAGTAAGCCCGTGCGAGATAAACAGCGATTACAGCAAGAGGCGTTAACAGGCCCGAGGCCAATGTTAAAATGCTGATCAGGCTCAAAAATAAAATCACCCATACGGACCAGCTTCTATTGTGAAAATGGGCGGCAATAATCAGTGATGCGAGTGTAAAAAGGTTAACAAAGTAAAACTGGCTCTGAAAACCAATCAAAAAGTTTTCCCACGAGAAAGGAAGTGATCCGCCTGCAATGATAACGGCAATAATCAGCCATTTTAATCCGGTTATTTTTTCGGTCCGGGCCAGGGTCCAGATAAAAAGTAAGGGCGTTGACGCACCAAACAGAATATTAAAACGTGCTTCGACAATGTTGTTCCAGGATCCGGTCAGCCAGAAAGTGAACAAGGTCATGATGCGCGTAGGCAGGATGCGATGTTCATTGTGTGCAATGAAGAGGTCCTGAAATTGTAATTTCCCCTCGATCCACGGTTTCAGTAAGCCAAGCCATTCAGCATCCCATTGATCCCAAAATGGCAATGAAACAGCAAACCGTTCCACATAATACAAGCGAGAGATGATTAGAGCTAGGGTAGAAAATCCTATTAGAAGACTATTCTTGCTATACTTATTCACAATTGACTGGCTAACATTTAGCAAATATACGTCGTGCCTGGTAAACTAAAAAAAAGCCGAATGCCGGGATCCCCAACATTCGGACTGAACACCTAAACCGTTTAATTAGTCATCAAAACTGCCTGAATATAGGAACGAACCAGTAGCGATGAAAAACCAACCAGCCTCCGGTGGGAATGAAAAAATTAACGGTCAGGAAGCCGCATTAATGCACTTGAAAAACAATAGCGAGGAATAAAGGCGCTTCACCTTATCTGAGTTTCAATAATCTGACTACTTCCACTTTCTTCCTGCGGGATATTTCCACCTCGGTGCCATCGCTTACCACAATGTATCCGTGGTCATGACTCATCTGGGAAATGTGTCTCGGATTTACCAAATGTGATTTGTGGGTGCGGATAAAACCGAATTCGTCCAGCATCTCATCAAAGTATTTCAGTGTTTTGCTGGTAACGATGGGCTTTTTGTGGGTGGTGTGGATAAATGTATAATTACCATCTCCCTGCATGCGTATGATTTGTTCCAATGTCAGAAACAGCACGCCGTCCTTTGATGGAATAGCGAGCCGGAAATCTTTGGTTTCGCTTTTACCAATATTCTGAACTAGGTTATCATATAAGATCAGGTTGCTTTTGGCATCGGGCATCTGCATTTTCAGATATCTGTCTACGGCATACCTGAGCTCGTCCGGGTCTATGGGTTTGAGCAGATAATCCAGCGCACTGAACCGGATCGCCTGAACCGCATACTGATTGTAAGCAGTTGTAAAAATCACCTCGAATGACGGGTTTACCAGCGCACGCAAAAAGTCAAAACCGTTACGCTTGGGCATTTCCACATCCAGAAATACGATCCCGGGAGTGAAATACCGCAGGATTTCGAGTGCCTGGTCCACGGACTCCGCCTGCCTGACTTCCGTAATCTCTCCAACAAAACTTTCAATATAATATTTAAGCACAGTGCGTGCTTTGGGTTCGTCGTCAATAATCAGCGCTTTAATCATTTTCTTGATTATACATTGTTGAGATACGTTGATAGTTCTATTTCCACCAGTGTGCCGGTGGCTTCGCCATTTTCGTCGTAAAGGTCTTCGATGTTAAGCACCGCATGGTTTCCCTGTTTGTTGATCAGGTCGATGCGGTCTTGCGTGATGCTTAACCCCTGCGAATCGTGACTTTTGTATTTGATACTCTGTGATTTTAATTCAAATGATTTCTTTCTTCCAATGCCGTTGTCCTGAATCCTGCAAATAAAAACATCCTCGTTAACCAGCCTGAATTCAATGAGCAGCTTGCGGTCGTCGTCTTTATGCAGCAGACCATGCCAGAGCGCATTTTCCACATAAGGCTGTAAGAGCATCGAGGGTAGCGCAACGTCCTCCTCTTCCAACTCGGGGTCCATAATGATCTCGTAGGTAAAATTTCCTTCAAAACGCATCAATTCCAGTTCAAGATAGAGTTCCAGGACCTGGCGCTCTTGTGTAATAGGAATAAGATCTTTCCCTGAGTTTCGCAAAACCATCCTGAACAGCTTGGAAAACTTATTGAGATAAGTGCTTGCCTGCGGATATTTCCCGGTCACAATGCATTCCTGAATGCTGTTGAGGCAGTTGAAGATAAAATGCGGGTTCATTTGTGCCCTTAACGCCATCAGCTGGCTTTCGGCAAGCATCTTGCTGATTTTTAGCAACATTAATTCTTTTTGCTCACTCTGGACTTTTTGCTTCTTACGCTGACTGTAAGCCTGATAAACAAAAAATAGTGTTACAGCCGCCAGGATCAGGCATATCGTTCTGAACCACCAGGTTTGCCACCAGTTGGGTCGTACAACCACTTGCAGCTTCTGGATTTTTGTCATCCATCTGCCGAATTCATCCGTACTCCTGACTTTGAACACATATTTCCCCGGCAAAAGATTGGTGTACGTAGCCGTAATCGCCCTGCCTGCGTTCACCCAGTTTCCGTCAATGCCTTCCAGCTGGTAACTGTATTGCAGGGCCGGGATATCGCGGTGACTTAATGAAGCATATTGAAACGTAATAAAATCCTCATCCGGAGCCAGTTTCAGGACACCCCCTTTTTCAAATCCCAGCTTTTCCTGACCAAAAACCTTGATGGAAGTGATAAAAGGTGGCTGTTTTACCGGCACGCCGGCAAAGCTGAAAGGGTCTATTAACAGGATGTGGTCCAGCATTACCGCATAGATTTTACCGTTCGCGAATGTGAGGTTGTTATAATAATCCTGCAATGTTTTGCCAAGGTCGATCTCAACTTTCGTTACAGCGCGCGTATCCGGGTTGAAAAACATAAGCCCCTCCCTGCTGGATCCCCAAACCGCGCCGCGCGAATCAATGGCAATGCTGGATAAATAATCATAGAACAGTCCGGTTCTGCTGTCGATGCTGTCCAGCGGTGTGCCGTCACGACTTATCTTCACCAGCCCTCTGCCACCCACGGCAGTCCATATGTTGCCTTTTTTATCTTCGGCAAGTTTCAGGACCTGTGCATTAGCTAGTTCTTTATTGGGTAAAATAGAAAAGAATTCTTTCTCGTAATTGAATTTCAGAAGTCCGCTTCCGGGCAGTGAAAACAAGATATCGGTGTTGCTCAGCTGCAAAGAACTCGGGCAACTTTTAAATGCAAATAACCCAAAACGACTATCAGTTCCGTCATAGCGCGTTGTTTTCTTAGTTACCGGATCGTGGCGGTAAATGGCGTCTTCCAGGATCTGGAACCAGATATTTCCTTTATGATCAGTAAAAACGAAGTTTGCGTAGCGGTGGGGCGTGCCTTTTTTTATATCTGTAAACTTCACCAGTTTATCGCTCCCGTTATGCAGCACGTGCACGCCGTCGTCTCCTACAAACCACCAGGCATCTTTCGCTTTGGTGCACATCACGAAACGGTTTCTTCGCAAGTCTCCGTCCGTAACGGTGTAGCGCTGATAAGTGCGGTTATCGGTATGATAAGCAATAGCCCCATCCTCCTTGCATGCCATCACCAGGTTTTTGTCAACCGTAATGGAGTTGGCATGGGCAAAACCGGTTTCAAGGAAAAATTTGAAATTAGGCAGCTGATATATCGCCTGCAACGGATATTGTGATTGACTTTTACTTACACCATTGATCGTTCCCAGCCACACATTACCTTCCTTGTCCGTAATTGCGTCCCGGAAATGCCCATAACCGATGCAATAAGGAAGGTTTTGGTCATACTCAATCTTCTTGATCGGTTGTCCGCGTTCCTTGATATAGGCCGCAAACAACCATGTCGAGATCCATAGCCGGTCCTTATGATCTATAAATAAATGGTTGATCCCATCGCTGATTTTATTGCCGTCGAGCACAGGGAAGCTTTGCACTGAGCCTTTTCTGACATTCCAGTAATTGAGGGTCAGGTTGTCGTCGCATCCGTACCAAATGTCGCCTTTGCTGTCAACAGCGAGCGCATTTACATATTTCAGGTCGAATATGGGTGAATGCAGAACATTGTTTTGTTTATGGTAAATCGCTTTTTTTCTGATATCGATAAAATAAGGCTTGCTGCCTACAATCCAGAAGCCGTTTCTGATCGTGTCCCACACCATGCCGGAAAGAAAATAGTCCGGTACGCCGAACATGGTTGATGCCGACGGCACAATGGCCGCGAGAGGAAGTAATTTCCCTTTTTCATAAACGTAGATCCTGTTGGAAGTGCCAATCCAAAGGCGCCCGACATTATCAGTCTTAATGGTTACAATTGATTCCTGATCCAGGGCGGAGAAGCGGCTGTCTTTGGAAAACGAGCCTGAGCTCATATTGAACAGCATCACACCGTTCAGTAATCCGAGGATCAGCGTATCTCCCTTGCCGAGCGGTTGTATGGCATTGACAAGAAGATTTTTCTGTTTCGGGCCGTGCTTGTATTGCTTTACAACGGCCCCGTCGTAGCGGTTAAGGCCATTGTTGGTTCCGATCCAGAGAAATCCTGTATCGTCCTTATAAAGGCACCGCACTTGTTTCGCACTAAGACCGTCCTGCCACTTGATATTCTGAAAAATCGTCTGCCCGAAAAGCAGTATTGGACTCAGACAAAAAGCAAGTAAAAAGATAAATCTCTGACGCATGCTCCAACCGGATTATTTCTTTGAAATAAGATTGCATTAATGTGAAGTAGCTGATTAACGGCGGCTCATATACTAACCGTTCACCGTTAAATAGCCAGAAGCAACCGTTCCCTCTTTGGTTTTGAAATTTGCTGCCGGGTAAGCCAACTTTATTCCGCAATAAAGCGATTAGCCGTGAAAAATGATGGAATTATCCAAATCAACGCTCGCTATAATCAACATGAAATGCCCTGACTTCCCACCTTAACCCAACTATACACATAAGGCGCAGCGATGCGCCTTTCTTTTTTGCCCGTTAAGCGCAAAGTTTCAAATCTTTTGAAGTAATATTTTGCCCTTATTGTCTTGTATATGAATACAATTCAGATCTAAACTCTTAACAAATGTTGGCTTGCACACATGCAAAGAACGCCGGACGCGTTGCCGTGTTCCTGTGTTCCCTGCTGTTTCTATTCTCTCCTTACTTTACCAATGCCCAGGAAATTGACCTCCTGCTGAAAGGCGGGCACGTCATTGATCCCAAAAACAACATTGATGCGGCAATGGATGTCGCTGTTTCAGGCGGCAAAATCGTCCGGGTAGCCAGTAACATTCCAGCTTCGGAAGCAAAAAAGACGGTTGATGTAAAAGGTTTTTATGTAACGCCGGGGCTGATCGATATGCACGCGCACGTTTTTGCCGGAACTGTGCCCGATGCCTACATTGCCAATGCCTCCACCAGCCTGCCGCCCGACGGCTTCACTTTTCGCGCCGGGATCACAACGGTTGTAGATGCAGGCTCATCCGGCTGGCGCAACTTCCGGACTTTCAAAGCACAGACGATCGATAAAGCGCAGACGCGCGTCCTGGCATTGCTCAACATTGTCGGCACGGGCATGGCCAGCCGTTATGAAGAGCAGGATGTTACGGATATGAACCCCGTTATGGCCGCCAATATGATCCAAAGGCTTTTTCCGAAGATCATTGTAGGTGTAAAAGCAGCACATTACTGGGGCGACTACGCGCAGGTGAAAGCCGCGGTTGAGGCCGGAAAACTGGCCAATGTGCCGGTTATGGTTGATTTCGGGGAGCATAAGCCGCCCTTATCCATTGAAAAACTATTCAAAGAATATCTTCGTCCGGGCGACATTTTCACGCACACATTTTCGCATGGGCCGGAAAACCGCGAAACAGTTGTAGACGAAAAAGGAAAAGTAAAACCATTCGTTTTCGAAGCACAAAAGAACGGGCTGATTTTCGATGTCGGGCATGGCGGTGGAGCATTTGCGTGGCGGCAGGCGATTCCGGCCATGCAGCAGGGATTTAAGCCTAATGTGATCAGCACAGACTTGCATACCGATAGCATGAACGGCGCTATGAAAGGCCTGGACAATGTAATTTCCAAATTTCTCAACATGGGAATGACGCTTCCGGATGCCATTCTGCGAGCAACATGGAATCCCGCACAAGTTATCAAACGCTCGGATCTGGGAACATTATCTGTTGGTTCTGAGGCAGATATCGCTGTGTTTAATTTGAGAAAAGGAGATTTTGGCTTTTTAGACACCCGAAAATTGAAACTCAAAGGTGATAAAAAACTGGAAGCCGAGCTGACCATCCGCGCAGGTAAAATCGTCTGGGACCTGAACGGGATCAGCGCGGCGGGTTGGGAATCTGAAACATTGGCTAAATAACTGGTGGTGATGCACTTAATAAGATTCGATAGGGCCACAAATGTTATCAAAAGTAACTTTTGGGTGCTGTTTTTGCTTGCTTTTTATAGTAATGGCTTTGGCCAGACCTATGATCTGATCATCAAGGGCGGCCATGTTGTTGATCCTGCAAATAACATTGATAAAGTGATGGATGTGGCTGTCAGTAAGGGTGTTATCGTAAAAGTGTCAGATAAAATTAACGAGCCTGCTGAGAGAACGATTGACGCAAAAGGCTTATTCGTGACGCCCGGTTTTATTGATATGCACACGCATGTTTTTGTGGGTCCGCATGCGGGTCTTTTTGCCAATGGCGTAAACAGCGTTTCTCCCGATGATTTCACATTCCGGTCCGGGGTAACGACGGTTGTAGATGCAGGAACTTCGGGTTGGCGGAGTTTTCCTTTGTTTAAGAAACAGGTAATTGATCAGTCCAAAACGAGAATTCTGGCTTTTATCAACATTGCCGGGGACGGGATGACCGGCGCTGAACATGAGCAGAACATCGCCGATATGGTCCCGGATTCTGCTTTAATGATCATCAACCAACATGCCGACCTGATCGTGGGCGTAAAGATCGGGCATTATAACGGAGCCGACTGGACGCCTTATGATAATGCGATAAAACTCGCCCGACAGGTCGAGAAGCCGCTTTTTGTGGAGTGTCATTTACCTCAATATTCCTTACAGGATCAGCTTGCCAGGCTCAGTGCGGGCGATATGATTACGCATACTTTTGAAAACATTAAGGAGCGGATGCCGATCATTGGCGAAGATGGAAAAGTGCGGCCATTTGTGCTGGAAGCAAAAAAGCGCGGAGTACTATTTGATCTGGGTCACGGCGGCGCGGGTTTCTGGTTTGATCAGGCCGCACCGGCGATTAAGCAAGGTTTTGCACCAAATTCTTTCGGCACTGATCTGCACCGGTTCAGCATGAATTCGGCTATGAAAGACATGGCGAATGTTATGTCAAAATTCATGGCCCTGGGTTTGTCCTTGCATGATGTGGTGCAGATCGCAACCTGGAATGCTGCACAGGCTATTAAGCACGAAGAATTGGGTAATATGAAAGCAGGCAATGTGGCTGATCTCGCCATTTTCAGGGTTCGTGACGGTCAGTTCGGTTTTACAGATTCCGGTGGGAAAAGTATAGCAGGATCCAAGAAACTGGAAATCGAGATGACGATCAGGGATGGCAAAATTGTGTGGGATTTGAATGGGTTAGGGGCTAAAAAATAGATAATTGAAATAATGGGATCTGATTTTTATAAACAAAAAAGGAGGCTTGTGCAGCGATATTTCAGCTTCGGCCTGATAGTAATGCTTCTCATCGGCGCGCAAAGGCCGGATTTACTGCCCAAAGGTGATCCGGACAATGGCGGCCTGGCAACGCCGGCAGGTTTCGAAGCACTCGTCGTCGCCGACAGCACCGGACTGGCCCGGCACATTACGGTAAATGATAACGGCGATATTTATGTAAAACTGCGCTATTTCGGAAAGGGCCAGCGGGGCGGAACTGTGGCCCTCAGGGACACAAACCGGGATGGGAAAGCCGACATTATTCAAAATTTCGGCAATTACCCCGATCAGAGCAGCCTCGCCAACGGCATCACGATCCGCAACGGATATTTGTATTACAGTTCTTCACTGTTTGTATACCGCAGCAAACTGATCCCGGGGCAGCTGCTGCCGGACAGCACCGTAGAGGTAATTTTAAAAGATGACCATGAGCATGGCACACATTGGCACATTACCAAGCCCATGGCTTTTGACGACAAAGGGAACATGTACGTGCCTTTCGGAGCGCCTTCGGATGCATGTCAGGATGTGGTTAATTCACCGGGCGGTAAACCGGGAACCATTGGCCTTAATCCTTGCCCGGACCTGGAAAAGCATGGCGGAATCTGGAAGTTCAGTGCTGATAAGCTGAATCAGACGCAGGCCGACGGCAGCTTGTATGCAACGGGTTTGAGGAGCATTGTGGGCATGAGATGGAATAATGCGGATCAAAATTTATATGCAGTTGTTCACGGACGCGACAATCTGCGCCGCTTGTTCCCTGACATTTATTCCTCATGGCAAAGCGCCGTTTTACCCGCCGAAGAATTCGTAAAAGTGATCCAGGGGACCAACCTGGGCTGGCCATACTATTATTTTGACCAGATGAAAGGCAAGAAGATCCTGAACCCCGAATACGGCGGTGATGGCAAAAAAGAGGGTGAAGGAGCTAAATATCAAAACCCGATCATTGGATTCCCTGGACATTGGGCACCCAACGACATTCTGTTTTACACCGGAAATCAGTTCCCGGAACGTTACAAGAATGGCGCATTCATCGCCTTTCACGGTTCCACAAACCGTGCTCCATATCCGCAGGCTGGCTTTTTCGTTTGTTTTGTGCCTTGGGTAAATGGTAAATTTTCAGAAAAATGGGAGGTTTTTGCAGATGGCTTTGCAGGCATGGATCCGATCATTAATGTGAGCGATGCCAAAGCCCGGCCAATGGGCCTTGCACAAGGACCGGACGGTTCCCTTTACATTACAGATTCGAAAAAAGGCAAGATCTGGCGGATTATGTTTAAAGGAAATAAGCAGTCATTCGGAGCGCCGCAACTGGCTGCTATGGAGAAGCACAAGCTGGCAGGAAACATCCGAACGCCGGATCCGGTAAAGGATAACCTGGATAAGGATACAAAGCTCGCCGGTGAAAAAATTTACAGCACTTATTGTACGCCATGCCACCAGTCCAACGGCCTCGGCGACGGCAGCCGCTTTCCGCCTTTGGTAAATTCCGAATGGGTTACTGAGGATAAAAGAAAGCTGATCCAGGCCGTAGCAAATGGTTTGGAAGGGCCGATAGAGGTGCTGGGTAAGCCTTACAATGATCTGATGCCCAAACACGATTTTATCCCTCCGGCAGAAATGGCCCAGCTGCTCACCTACGTAAGGCAGCAATTCGGCAACATGCCCGACCGCATTTCGGTGGACGACGTGAACCGGGTTTTGAAAAAATGATTGAAAAAACCTGAAACAGAAAACGCCGGACAATTAATGTCCGGCGCCTGGCATGTATAGTAGTCAGACTTTTTTAAGGAATCAGCACTTTCTTAATTTGGCCCGGGTAGTTGCGTAAATTGAGCAGATATAAACCGCTGGAAATGCTGTGTCCAGGTTTAAGCGTATACGTGTTTCCTGTTTTCGTTATGGAAAAATCAATGCTTCTGCCGTTCAGGTCGTGCAGCATAATGTTCTCGGATTTTTCATTTTTCAGAATAAACCGCACTTCCCGGTTCGTGACCGGATTTCCCAAAAGCTCAAATGAAATGCTGGATGCATGGTTAGCCACAGCTATAATGCTGGATCGGGCTGTGCTGCCATCCAGATCGACCATCGTGAGCCTGTAATAATTATTTCCCTGCAACGGCAGCTGGTCCAGGAAACTGTAATGCTGCGTCACATCGGTTGTTCCTGTTGCCTGGATGCGGCCAAGGTTGACGAATTCCACGGCGTCTTTGCTGCGTTCCACATCAAAATAACTGCTTCCTGATTCTTCGGTTGTAATCCATGAAAGCGCAATCGCGTTGTCCAGCAAGTCGCCCTTGAACTTCGCCAACTTAACTGGAAGTGTTAGGGAGCAGTTGTTTACGATTTCATAAATAATGTCATGCGGCAATGAAGGTCCCGTCAGTACAACCCAGATAGATCGCTTATCTTCCATAAAATCATACGGATATGTTGCTTCTGTTTTTGTGATCGGAAGCGTTGAAGAAAGGGTGATCGAACTGGTCAGAAACAACTCGTCATCCGGCCCGAAAGTGGGTTGGTTATTTGTTAATGCCCCGTCATCCAGATAAAGCTTGTAAGTAACCTGGATAGCGTTCGGATCGGTCGTGGTAATGCTGAGATCATATGTTCTGGGGCCTTCCGGTTCATTACAATTGATTTCTCCTGTAATCTCTGGTCCCTTTATCGTAAGCGGGATATTCGTGAAGACACAATGAACAGGAGGGTGTTTATCTGCTTCCGCCTGCGTAGACCAAATGTCGCTGATCAATTTGGGCGGGTTCTCGCAAGCCCCGGGAATGACGATTTGAACATTGCTGATTGTGATTCTGGTCTGCTTGCCGCCCAGGTCTTCTTCGGCAATAAATAAGCCGGCAAAAAGTGGGGTTACCGTTTCATCGGGACCATAAGTGGAAAGGAGGGAAGAGGAGCCATTGGTGCTGATGGCTATCGTTGCCAGCGCACTAGCCAGATCGTCTCCTTCCGGCGCTTTTTTGTAATCATATGCCGGTTCAGGGTAGTCTGCTTCATTCCATAAATGAATGTAGGTGTATTTATTCCCATTGTTTTTATCAATTGTAAATGAGATGGTTACATTGGCAGTGCAATTTTCTTCGCTACCCGAAAAGCCAATTAGTTCAACTGTGGGATCGAGAATCGTGCATTGAGCCTGAGCGCTCAAATTTATGAAAAGACCGACTACGGTCGTCCATAGAAATAAGTAGAGTGTTTTCACGGTAGAGTACGTTTTTAAGAGTGATAATGATGAATTAATATACCATCATTCATCTTAAAAAAATTAAATTCACGCTCTTTCGTCAGTTACTCTTAATAATATTTCAGCTTACTACGGTCAATCTCAAACTATATTTATTATACAATTAAATCTCCGTATAGTAATGTAGAATGTCCGTATCGATTTACATAAAAATACATGTATCTTGCTGATTGTAAGTATTTTTATGTTAAAACAAAGGGGTAGACTAAGTGCTTTGAAGTGACTTATGCAAAATGCGATCCATGATTACCGAATACTTACCCAAGTTAATTGCGGTGATTTATAATGGATTGGAATAGTTATATTTATTTTGAAACGGATATCTGGATAATGTGCAATTTTTGAAAATAAAATCACACATTATCTGCTTCCGTTTTTCAAATGGTTACATGCAAAACGTGCACTTGTTCCGACCGCATTTCGACAGTGATCCTTTGCTGATCATTAAAATTCAGCACATGCCCGTCCCGCCTTACTTCATCAATTTTAGAAAAATCCAGCTCCTGTACGAGCCAGCCTTCTTTTTGGGGGATTTCGGCAGCAATGATGCCTTCCTCAGGTAAGCCCTTGTCAGGCGTGGAATAATAGGCTGCATACCCGTAATTAATATCCACTGCCGGTGACCAGGTTGCGTTGCCGACGGTCTGAGAAACAACTGTATAAGTCTGATTTTCCAGGGCGCGAGCCCGCGCGCCTACATGTACACGCGTAGCGCCACGGATGGTTTCCGTGCAGCTTGGAACGAGGATCAGTGATGCCCCTGCGCTGCACAATAATTGGGATCCTAACCCAAATTCAACGTCATAACAGATCTGAATGCCGAATTTGCCCCAAGCCGCTTCGAATACCGTCAGCACTTTGGGAGCGCTTTGAATGCCCCATTCTTCATTTTCAAAGCGGGTCATGAAAAACTTATCCTGGTAACCGACAAGGCCTTTGTTTGAAAAAACAAAAACACGGTTATGGTGCTTTCCATCATCAATAACTGGCAAGCTTGGCGCAACAATCACCACATTATATCGGCGCGCCAGGTCTGCAAAGATCTGGCAGAACGACTCCACAAAGCCATCCATCGCCGCAACTTGCAGGAAGATATCTTGCTGAATGTCAAGGGATAATATGCTAACCAATTCCATGGCGCCGTACTCAGGAAACAGCAATAGTCCGGCTCCGCTCGCAGCTGCATCGGCTACCCAGTTTTCAATGTGTCTTTGCCAGCCCGCAAGGTCGACATGTTGGGAGATCGGATATTGAGCTGACGCAACGATTACAGACATAGGCATTTAGTGATCGAGTGGTTTGATCCAGAAAATCATTTGTTTTGAGGAAGAAGCCGTTTCGCCAATATCGGGCCATTCCATGGTACTTTGCAACGCAGGTTCCTTTACATATCCGCGTTTGATCCAGAATGCGTCATTAGGACGATAATCGGCTGGTTTGGCGGGGTGGTTATTACCCCGGTCGACGGAGCAAAAACAGCATAAATTGTAATGTCCGAAGCTTCTGGCATGCGCCTCGCGTTCATCAAAAAAACGATGTCCAAGCCCTAAACCCCGATATTCGGGAAGTAATATGCTTTCGCCAAAGTAAAAAATAGTGCTAATATCGAATCCCGCATCTTCGAACGGTTTCCGGACTTCCGCAGCTTCGTCGGTTAATGGAATGCACGTTGTTGCGCCTACCATTTTTCCTTTATCAAAGACAGCGAACAAAAAGGCGCGTTCGGACTGAACGTAAATTTGCAGATACTCTTTTTCGTAATCCAGCGACCCCTCATACAAATAAGGATAATCATGGAAAACTGCGATGCGCAATGCGCCCAATGCTTCCACCACGGATGCTATTTCAACACCCTTATAAGATGCAAAAGTCAGTTGCTCAGTCATTTTTCGGGTTAGAAACCAGCTCTATCCAATGCGGCAGATTGTAATAAGTGGTTACGCGGCAGATTTTTTCATTTTTTAATTCCAAAAAAGCGGCTGCCGGAAGTTTGTAAGCCTGTCCGTAAGCCTCAGGGAAGCCCTCTTCGCCTTTTTTGTAAATTCCTCTCACTGTGAATTCAACCGCCACCCGGGAGTCGTCCGTGGTTGTGAAAAAGACCATGTCGGTGAGGGTTTCTTCATAGGATTCGTCCATTTGGCCAAGAAACTCAGTGAATTTTTCGATGCCGATGCGCACTTCGCCCTGGTTAGGCTCATGCCTAACTTCCGGGTGCACCAGGGCGAGCATGCCGTCCCAGTTTTTATGATTAAAGCTTGAATAATATGCTTGTACGATGTCCAGAGAAGCCATGTCAGTTCATTAATGTTATTTAATAATAAGAAAATAGAGCACTAACTAGTTCACCGGAACATATATAAAAGTGAGGAAGCCGTTATTTCGCGGCCAGTTTGATTGCCGCAACCAATTCAGCAATAGTGAAGTATTTTGCATTTTTTTGTTGCCATTCCATTTGCCATGTTGTACCAGCTGCATCCCGATCGCAACGGACTTTGAATGTTGCATTCATGTCGTCGGTCAAACCAAAACCTTCTCGTTGCAAGGCCCGTCTGGTCCAGAAAGCCAAGACAGGATCACCCGCAATGCTTATTGAATGTGTGCAAACGTCCTGATAAATGTTGAATGTGCCGCTGGATTTATCAAAAAAGAATCCATTCTTTTCAAACGCTGCTTCAAATGCCCCGTTCAAAACAAGATCTTCGGGGACACCGGCTACCAGCTTGCCGTTTTGCTGCATAAGCCAGAGAATATCAGCAGCTTGTAATGCAAGGTCTAGTTCGTGTGTGCTTAGTAAGATGGCTTTTCCGGTTTGTCTGGCCAAATTATGAAGCAAGCGCATCATTTCCACGCGGTTGGGCAGATCCAGATGCGCGGTAGGCTCGTCGAGCAGAATGAGTTCTGTGTCTTGTGCAAGCGCACGTGCCAGCATGACCTTTTGCCGTTCGCCATCGCTCAGCTGATGGATTTTCCTGTTTACCAAATTTTCAACATTGGCCAGTAAAATAGCTTCTTCGATCTTTTTATGGTCGATCTCACTTAATGCACCAAGCCAGCCGGTGTAGGGCGTGCGTCCTAATGTAATCACTTCCAGCGCGGTAAGATTGCCAGCCTCGATGCGCTCGGTCAAAACGAGGCTCAATGTTTGTGCGAGCTGAGCCGATTTTAATCCGGAAAGAAGTTGCTGTCCAATGTAAACAGTGCCTTCCAAAGCGGGTTGGAGGCCTGCAATTGTCCGCATTAATGTCGATTTTCCTGAGCCATTGGAGCCAAGCAGGCACACAAGCTGCCCCGGTAGGAGGGTTAGGTTCAGGTGTTTTGAAATAATGCGTTCTGTACGCTTGGTCTTATATCCAATAGACAAATCCTTCGTTACCAGAAATGGTTTTACATCACTCATGAGAAAGAAGAACGGAGGTTATTGCGGCTGATAATGATCCAGATAACCACCGGTGCGCCAAGTAGCGAGGTGACAACATTCACCGGAATGACGGTTTGCATGCCCGGCAACTGGGCAATGATGTCACATAAAAGCAGCAGCACCATGCCGGTGAGGCAGCAGCCGGGCATGAGCACCCGGTGGTCCGACGTGCCAAACAGCGAGCGCGTTATATGCGGAACAGCAATGCCGACGAATCCGATCGGACCGCAAAATGCGGTAATGCTTCCGGTTAGCAAGCTGGTGCTGAGCATGATGATCAGTCGTGTTTTTCCAATGGTAAGGCCCATGCTTTTGGCGTAATTTTCCCCCAACAATAGTGCATTAAGCGATTTGGAAGATATAAAAGCGAGTAGCAGCCCAAATGCGACCACACCCGAAAGCGCGTAAAGGTGATACTGCGTAACGCCCCCCAACGACCCGAATGTCCACATAATGTATTCCTGCAATTGTTCGGGCTGACTGAAATATTGCCAAATGCTGACAATGGAAAGCGTTATCGTCCCTATCATCACCCCCACGATCAGCAATATTACATTGTCCCGGATCCTTCCTGCAATCAGCAATATCAGCGAAAGAACCAGTGCCGATCCCAGCGAAGCCATCACAATGATGAGCCAACTGCCCGAAACGCCAAGTTTGCTGATCGCATACATGCTCGCGCTGCTTCCGCCTGCAAGCATTACCGCCGCCACGCCCAGTCCGGCGCCTGCTGTTATGCCCAGCTCCGACGGCCCCGCCAAAGGATTTCGGAACAAGGTTTGCATTTGTAATCCACTGACGGATAGTCCGCAACCGACCAGCATTGCCGTTATCGCTTTTGGGATGCGGATTTTTTCAATGATGAAAAGCCAGGCAGTATTTTCGGAGTCTTGTAAAAAAATGATTCTAAAAACTTCTTTAAGCGGAATTTGCACGGAGCCCAGCATTACATCCAGCACAAAAAACACAATTGCCAGCGCTGCCAGTCCCGAAAAAGTGAGCCGGTGCGCATTCAGGGGCGTTTTAAGCAATGGTGCTTTGTTGAGGGATCCGACCATTATTCGAGTTGCTTATAGTAGACCAAATTATGATTCGTCAGGAGTTCGGGATGCAATATTTTGATCAGATCAGAAAGGACAATGTGTGGGTTTACAGTTCCGGATTCAAAAAAATCATTCGCGCCCTGCTCATTAACACGTCCATTGTAACTGAACATTTGCCCCGATTTATAAGCCTTAAAATCGCTGTAACGTGAATCCTGCGCCAGAATGTTGGCTTTCGTATCACTTTTATCAAACCCAACATTCAGCCAGGCATCGGCTTGTAGAGCAATTGGATATACAGATTCGAAGTTCAAAGGCAGACTGCCCGTCGCCTTCATATTACTCCAATGATAATCCCCTCCCGCATCCCTGAAAAACTGCGACATATAGCTGTCCCCATTCGGTAAGAACCACGCATCTTTGGTATTCAAGCCCGAAATAACGGATGGCTTGATTTTCACCTCCTTAGCAAGCTGAGCCAACCGAAGATATTCATTTTCGATCTTGCCAAACTTTTCATTGACCAGCTCTTCCTTATTTAATAATGCGGCAATAAGCTTAACCCACTCGGCACGGGCCAGCGGCGTTTTTTCGATCCATTCCGAATTAATCAAAATGGGAATTCCTGCCTGCGTTAAAATGCTGTATTGGTCCACTTTCGCGCCGGGCCCGCCCATGGCCATGAGCACATCCGGGTGCATTTCCACGAGTTTTTCATTATTCAATCCCTGATCCCGTCCAATGTTAGCCACTTTGCCAGCTTCAATGCGCGATTGAATTTTAGGCGAATAAATGTATTGCGGGTTGCTAAGGCCAGTGATAATGTTCTCCGAATCCAGAAATTCCAGTAATGCAGCATGCATGGAGGAAGTAGCCACAATGCTTGTAACCGGAATGTTAATTACCTGCGCATTCTCGAAACCTTTCGGTCGTGGTGTTCCTTTTTCCAGTAAAATGTATTTTGAAGTATCCGTTGCTGTTTCAAAAGGGCTCAGGATGCTTACGATTTTGTAATTGTTGTGATAGGTTATCGTAAATCCTTGTGCGTGATTGATTTTGGTTTGGTCCTTATAGTTAACCGATTTCGAAGTTATGTTCTCCTCCCTTTTCGATGAATTTTCGGGATTACAGCTAAGGATTATTAAATAAAGAAAACACGAAAGGCAGAGGTTTTTGATCATTAGACGATGTAAGGAGCGTTGAGCAGAATAAAAATGTAGAAACAAGAATCAGATATAAGATAGCATTTGCTTCACATTTGCCAAGCCATTCTGGATGACCTCAGCTGATTCTGTTCCTTGATAGTAACCAATAAGATGTAATTCGCTGTAAGCATTGATCGTATGTTTCAGCAATTTTTTGTCATATTTTCTTAATCTGCCCTTGTAGTCCTCAATGCTTTGTGGCTTTACAAAATGAATACCTTCTTTTTGTTTCAGATATTCATCAAGAATTAGCAGCGCCGCTGAATAAGCAGTGCCTGCGGCCATTCTTACATATTTAATGTCCGAATACAATCCATCCTTTTTGCCTGCTTTTTCAGTCAGTATTTGTCTGGCATTTTCAAGATATCTTGCCGCTTCCGCACTTGGAGATAAAGGGTTTTCCATACTTTTCTTAGACATAGTTGTGTATTTGATAATGATATTTGTTTAGACGCAGGCCAGGGAAATTGGTCACTCAAAAATAGCACTTATTTTTCAAAGGCGTCAGAGGCCTGGGTCCGCAATTGGCACACTTTTAATATTTTTCAAGCCATGCCAGCACAATCTCTTTTACAGTTTACAGGGAAAAGTATATACTGCGCCGTTGCAGATGCGCACATTGATCCATGGATCCCCGTAGACCGGGCGATCATCACGCATGCGCACAGCGATCACGCGCGCTGGGGGAGCAAACATTATCTGGCCCACAAGGATAGCGAACCCATTTTACGGCTGCGATTAGGGCAGGATATTTCCTTACAAACCGTTGAGTACTACGAGAAATTTGTGATCAATGGTGTCACATTTTCATTGCATCCTGCGGGACATATTATTGGTTCTGCACAGGTTCGCGTGGAGTATAAGGGGGAAGTCTGGGTTGCGAGCGGAGACTACAAGCTTGAAAATGACAACTTTGCAACGCCTTATGAGCCAGTCAAGTGCAATGTTTTTATTACTGAATCAACCTTCGGTTTGCCTATTTACAAATGGCAGCCTCAGCATGAGGTGATGAGCGAAATCGACAACTGGTGGCGACAGAATAAAAGTGAAGACAAAGCCAGTGTGCTGATGGGCTATTCATTGGGAAAAATGCAGCGGATATTGAAAAATATTGAATTACAGGACAAAATAATCTACGCACACGGCGCTATTTATACATTAAACGAGAGGTTAAGGCAGGCCGGTTTTCATTTGCCTGAATTAACATTGGTCACCAAAGAAACCGACCGGAAGCTATTCCGGGCATCATTGGTGTTAGCCCCGCCCTCGGTCGACAGCAGCACGTGGATCAAAAAGTTCGCCCCCTATTCCCTCGGTTATTGCTCAGGATGGATGGCCCTTCGGGGCGCCAAAAACCGCCGCGCCGTGGACCAGGGTTTCGTATTGAGCGATCACGTGGACTGGCCGGATCTGAACACTGCTGTAAAAGAATCGGGAGCCGAAAAAGTATATGTAACACACGGATATACAAGCATTTACGCGAGATATCTGAACGAAAATGGCATTGAAGCAGGTGAGGTCCACACCATGTACGGTAACGAAGATGAAAACGAGGAAGAAGAAGTTGTACAAGACATCAGCGCCGGAACCGACGCCTATGAAAAGCACAAAGAATTACTAGATGGCGAATTCATCACTGATACAAAGGCATCAACAAAAAAGTCCCCTTTAGGGGATTTAGCGGAAGGGGAAGGAGGCATCACACTATGAAACAATTCGCAGAACTTTTCATGAACCTGGACCGCACCAACAAAACCAATGCAAAGGTGGAGTTGATGAAGCAATATTTTCTGACTGCATCCGACGAGGACAAACTCTGGGCATTAACGCTTTTTACCGGTCGCCGGCCTTCGTTTAAGGTGAACAGGACGATGGTAAAAGAATGGGCCGCACAAGAAGCGGGTATTCCGATGTGGCTTTTCCAGGAAAGTTACCATAGTGTAGGCGATTTGGGTGAAACCATTTCATTGCTTTTGCCTAAAAGTAAGGTCGACGGATCGGACAAATCGCTTACCGAATGGTTCTATTATCTGGGACTTTTGCCCGGTATGACGGACGAAGAAAAACGTGACCATATCCTGCAAGCCTGGATGCAATTGTCTCAGCACGAGACTTTTGTTTTTAATAAATTATTGATGGGCAGTTTCCGGATCGGGGTTTCGCAGACATTGGTGGTGCGTGCATTGGCGGAAGCCACCGAAACCGATTCTAATGTGATCGCACACCGGGTTATGGGTCAGTGGGAGCCGTCGGGGACAACCTTTGAGCAGTTGATATTGGATAAAGGGGAAAATGACAACGCATCGCGCCCATATCCGTTTTTCCTGGCTTATCCGATCGAAGGCGACGTTTCTGGTTTGGGAAACCCCGAAGATTGGTTTGCCGAATGGAAGTGGGACGGCATTCGCTCACAAATTATTTATCGCAACAATGAGCTTTTTATCTGGACTCGCGGCGAAGAATTATCGACCGAAAAATTCCCGGAACTGCATTTTTTAAGTGAAGTTTTGCCAAACGGAACGGTCCTCGACGGAGAGATCGTAAGTTATATGGATGATAAACCAATGCCGTTTAATGTGCTGCAAACGCGCATAGGCAGGAAAAACCTATCCAAAAAAGTGCTGGAAGAAGCACCAGTCGCCTTTCTGGCTTATGATATTTTGGAAGTCAATGGTGAAGATATCAGGGGGCTTACCCAGCAACAACGCCGGACCGAGCTGGAACTCATTCATCAAAAAGCGCCTGATCAATTTGTATTTAATCTGTCGCCGCTCATTGATTTTAATGAATGGGCAGTTTTGCGGGAGTTGCACACACTTTCCCGGCAGCATATTGCGGAAGGTTTTATGATCAAAAGGAAAGAAAGCACTTATCAGGTTGGCCGTAAAAAAGGCGATTGGTGGAAATGGAAAATCGATCCGTTAAGTGTGGACGCCGTGCTTATTTATGCCCAGAAAGGCTCCGGCAGACGCGCTGAATTATTCACTGACTATACATTTGCCGTCTGGGGCGAAGACGGGAAGCTGGTCCCATTCGCAAAAGCCTACTCTGGACTAACAGACGTAGAAATCGGCCAGGTCGATTATTTCATCAAACGAAACGTCCTGGAAAAATTTGGTCCGGTAAGGACCGTAAAGCCCGAATTAGTTTTCGAAATAGGCTTCGAAGGCATCAACGAATCATCCAGGCATAAATCCGGAATTGCAGTAAGGTTCCCAAGAATCCTCCGCTGGCGAAAGGACAAAAAAGCAGAGGAAGCCGACACGCTGGAAGCGTTGAAGGGGATTTTGGAGATGTATAAGTGAGGTCTACCAAATGACCGGCAAGATCTCGTTGTATTACTGAAATCGGAAATGATAGAACGAGCTTTGTCGGACAGCCGATTTTCTTCATCGAGTAACCAAACGTTATTTGGTGGAATAAGTTTTTAATTAAATTGAAATACACTTTACAAAGATCCCTTTGACCAAATCCCCCGGACATACAATCGTTGAACATTGGTTTAAGGCCAAGAAGTGGAAGTGGGCGGCGTTTCAGAAGGAGGCGGCAGAGGCTTATCTGGATGGGAAAAGCGGCCTGGTGAATGCGCCGACGGGGAGTGGAAAGACTTATTCGCTCTGGCTTCCGATATTAATCCGGCATATTAATGAAAAGGCGAATAAGGAACTCAAACCAAAACGAGGTTTGCAAGTTCTGTGGATCACGCCTTTGCGTGCATTGTCCAAGGACTTATTCCGGAATATGGAAAGTGCTGCGCTGGAAATGAACCTGACCTGGCGCGTAGGCATTCGCACCGGCGATACCAATGCCAAAGAAAAAAGCGATCAGAAAAAGCAAATGCCAGATGCACTGATCATTACGCCGGAAAGCCTGCACATTCTTTTTGCACAAAAAAACAGCACAGAAATATTTAAAAACCTGCACACCATCGTCGTCGATGAATGGCACGAGCTTATGGGCAGCAAGCGCGGAACACAAACGGAACTGGCGTTGGCAAGGCTCAGAAGCATCAGGCCGGATCTCCAAACCTGGGGCATTTCGGCAACCATCGGCAACCTCGACGAGGCGAAACATGTGCTGGTCGGCATGAAGTTCCCGGTTGCCAAGTCCACGGTGATCAAGGCAAATACAGATAAAAAGATCCTGGTCGAAAGCATTATCCCTGAACGCGTGCAGACGTTGCCTTGGTCGGGATATATGGGGACGAGCCTGGTTGACCAGGTGGTAAAAATCGTCAATGAGAGTAATACGACGCTGCTTTTTACCAACACGCGTTCCGGAACCGAAATCTGGTATCGCACCATTATTGATAAATATCCTGAATTTGCGGGCATCATGGCGTTACACCATGCATCGCTGGACCGGGAAATAAGGGATTGGGTGGAGGAAGCACTGCACGACGAGCGGCTCAAACTGGTGATATGCACGGCCAGCCTCGATCTAGGGGTCGATTTTCGGCCCGTTGATACGGTCATTCAGGTTGGCAGTCCCAAGAGCATTGCCCGGTTTATTCAACGTGCGGGCAGGAGTGGTCACAGGCCAGGCGTGGATAGCAAAATTTATTTCTGTCCTACCAATGCTTTGGAGCTCATTGAGGCTGTTTCGCTTCGGGAAGGCGTCGCCAAAAATATGCTGGAAGACCGTCCGCCCGTGGCTCATGCATTCGATGTGTTGGCGCAGTGGATGATGACTTTGGCAGTGGGCGAAGGTTTTGATGAGGCTCAATTATTTGATGAAGTTTGTGACGCTTATGGTTATCAATATCTGAACCGGCAGGAGTGGGAGTGGCTTTTGGGATACATTACCACCGGAAGCTCTTCGCTTCATGTATATGATGAGTACAAAAAAGTAGAGCGCGTCGATGGCCTGTATAAGGTGACGAGCCGACGCGTTGCATTGCGTCACAGACTGAGTATGGGAACGATTGTCTCAGAAACAGGCATTAAGGTGAAGCTGCAAAGCGGGAAATATCTGGGAACGGTTGAGGAATCGTTCGTTACCTGGATGAAACCCGGGGACGTTTTTACTTTCGCCGGCATGACCGTTGAGTTCTTGCGGATCCATGAAATGACGGTTAGTGTCAAAAAAGCAGAGGGTAAAAAAGGCTTTCTGGTGCGCTGGGCTGGCGGAAGAATGCCGCTGTCGTCGCAGTTGTCCACATTCATCCGCGAGCGATTGGCCGATGCCCTCGAAAATCCGCATAAAGAGCTCGAACTAGCCAAAATGCAGCCGTTATTGGAATTGCAGGCAAGCCGGTCTATGATTCCAAAGACCGACGAATTGCTTATAGAGCAATGTGAAACCCGGGAAGGGCACCATATTTTCATATTTCCATTTGAAGGCCGTTTGGTGCATGAAGGGATGTCCATTATACTGGCCTATCGCCTGAGTCAACTTAAACCCATTACATTCTCAGTGGCTATGAATGATTATGGTTTTGAATTATTGAGCGATCAATATGTTGATTTTGAGCAGGTAATGAAGGAAGTTGATCTTTTTTCTACGAAGCATTTGGTCGATGACATTTATCAAAGTGTGAATGCAACCGAAATGGCCAAACGGAAATTCAGGGAAATTGCCGCAATTTCGGGATTAATGTTTCAGGGTTATCCGGGCAAAAATGTCAAAACACGGCAGTTACAGGCTTCCAGCTCGCTGCTGTTTACGGTAATGACCAAATATGAAGACAACAATTTGCTGATCAAGCAGGCTTACCAGGAAGTTTTGACTTACCAGTTGGAGGAAGTGCGGATGCGGGAGGCGCTTGACCGGATCGCAACTCAGAAAATAATTGTAAAACAAACCCGCAAACCAACGCCTTTTTCGTTCCCTATAATGGTAGATCGGCTACGCGAGCAACTTACATCAGAAAAGCTGGATGACCGGATCCAGAAAATGATCAAACAGTATAGTAATGCAGATTGAAATCAAAGAAAACCATTTTATTTTACTCACACAAAGAGCCATTTTTTGGCAGGAAACGCAGACATTACTAATCGGAGACCTTCATTTAGGCAAGATCACCCATTTCAGAAAAGAGGGAATTGCGGTGCCGCCCAATGCGATTGAAAACAATTTCGAAAGATTAAACGAGCTGGTCCAAAACACCGGCGCCACCCGTATCATTTTCCTGGGAGACCTGTTTCATGCACAATACAACGCTGAATGGGAGCTTTTTAAGAACTGGCGCACGGCACATCATTACATTGAAATGCTGATCGTTATCGGCAATCACGACATTTTGCCGGTAAGTATGTTCCTGGAATGCAACCTGGAAGTGCATTTAAACGATTATGAAGAAGGCAATTTCATTTTCACCCACCACCCAAAAGTCGATGCAGTTTCAGAAAAATTCATTTTCGCCGGCCACGTTCACCCCGTTTTCACAACCTACGGAAAAGGCCGCCAAAGCGTGCGTCTGCCGTGTTTCGTAATCGATAACCATCAAGCCATCGTCCCCAGCTTCGGCGTTTTCACAGGCGGTTTCCAAATGGACCTGGCCAAGGATAGGAAGATTTATATTACTACGGAGACCAAGGTTTTTTCGGTTTGTTAATGCGGTTTTCCTTGATTTGGCTATGTTTCAGACATATAATGTGTTCTTATAACCATCCCCGAGTTTCGCAATCAAAGTTGCCACACGGAGCTGGTTCACGATATGTTCCCGCATTTCTGGTGTTACCTGGCTCAGGTTTTCTGTAAATAAAAAGCTTTCTATCATTGCGTGCAGCGACCCAATCATTTCGCTTCCTTTATCTGTTTGAAAAAACTCTTTTACGATCTCAAATTGCTGCCTTAACGCAGCTTCGTTACCGATAATTTTTTCATTCCCGCCGTTCATTTCTTTGTTTGTTGAATTTTGTAGTGTGTACATATTTTTGATGAAGTTTGATTGTGAACTTGATTGAACCGAACCCGGATGCCATTGTTCTGTGGCAATGCTCCGGGTTTTTTTGCAGACCTGATTTACGGAGAACTCCATAAAATTCTGGTAAATAAAAAGCCTTGTTAAGGCTTGTATTTGACCAATGTTTCGATCTCAAAATGACCATATTCGAGCAAAATTTGTTTCATTCGTTTTTCGGATATTCCTTTTCCGTATATGTAATCCTGCATTGCCTGCACCGCTTTCCCTCTTTTCATCTCCGGCGTCAATGTAGGATATAAATTCTTTACCCACCACTCAAAAGCTTCTTCTACGGAGCTGAATGTTTTCATTTTCCAAAGATAGTTGTTTTACGGAGAAATCCATAATGTTGGTATTATCTTTAAATTTTCCATTCCTGCCGTTTATTTTTTTTGTGAGATTATAGTTGAGTCGTATTTATATATTCGTATGGGTCAAGATGCATCTAACACTATGAGATTTATATCAAATACAGTTTCCAAAGCCGTTATTGGCAAAGAAGCTAAAAAGCTTATAAAAGCGGTCCGAGAGAACAGGCATGTTGCTATTGAGCAGGCAATGGAGACTATTAAGCGCATTGTGGAGCGCAGATCTATTAATTGCAAGTAATGTTTGGATTCATGATTGTCAATCCCGAAGAAAAGCTTCTGCCTCTCCCTTATCCTCCGGCAATTCTCTCTTATTATCCGCGGTTTTCATAAACTCCAAAATCTCCCCATATCTACCATTCCAGGGATTGAAAAATTGAGTGATCATGGGAATGTGTTTTTTGCCTTTTTGAATGTGATAGGGTGTTGCTGGTGCGTAGGTTTTTAGGGCTTTGATGAATTTTTCGTTGCTTGCCAGGATAGAAGGATAGGTTTTTCCGCCCCGGTATATGAGCATGGGAGGCATGTTGCTGTGCAGGTGATACAGTGGTGTGGCTTTTTTCCAGGTGTCGGGGTTGTTGGAAAATGTGTTGAGATAGGTGTTGCCTTTTTCGAATTTTTCTTCTTGCAAATATCCGTACATATCCAGCCCGGCGGCGTCAATGAGGATTACACCCGCAAGCGGATTTTCCAGGCCGATGTTTTTGAAATAATGTTCATCCGTGGCAACCAATGCCGCAAGATGGCCGCCTGCGGAATGTCCGGACAGGAAGATTCTGTCAGGATTTCCTCCATACTGACTGATATTTTTCTTAACCCAATCAACAGATTTGGCAACCGAAACGGCCATGGCATCATAGCCAGCAGTGGGGCTTAGTGGGTAGTCCACAAGCACGGTTACCACCCCTTTTTTGGCCCAATGTCCTCCAATAATGTTGTATTGCGACTTCTTGCCGGAATTCCAGTTGCCGCCATGAACAAAAATCAGGACATCACTGGCCTCGGAATGCTTCTTTGGCGCAAACACATTGAGTTGCTGTTCTGCGGAAGTTTTATCTGCTTTTTGGTATACAATATTCTTCGACTTCGTTATCCTTTTAAAAGAACAACCTGATAATGTGAGCATAAATGCGCCCAATAAAATCATTAAAAGTATTAGTGTGATCCGTGCCTGCGCTTTCATAAATCTTTCTGAATATGATAACACATACGAGAGAAGCATCTTAAAAGATTTAAAAGCAAGTAGTTAAATCATGGCGGCGGCTTAATTTTATTATTCTGGTGTAAAAAAATTGAGGGCAATATGGCTGAGGTGATTAACATTAAAGTGAACGGCAAAACCCACCGCGTTACGGCGGACCCGGAAATGCCGCTGCTTTATCTTTTACGAAATAACCTGCAACTGAATGGCCCGAAATATGGCTGTGGCATAGAACGTTGCGGCAGTTGCATGGTGCTCTTGAATGGCAAAGCGCAACCTTCTTGCGTAATTCCCGGCTCGGCTGCGGCAGTTTATGAAGTGACAACATTGGAAGGATTTTCCATTAATAATGTGCTTGATCCGATCCAAGAGGCATTTATTGAAGAGCAGGCTGCGCAATGTGGCTATTGCACTAGCGGGATGATCATTTCTGCTAAGGCACTTTTAACAGAAAACAAAAATCCAACTGACCAGCAAATACGGCAGGCTTTGCAACGGAATTTGTGCCGATGCGGAACGCACACGCGCATTATTAATGCTGTAAAAAAGGCGGCTGCTAAATTGAATAAATGATGGACGAATTGAATGATATAAGGTCTGGCAGACGTGGTTTTCTCCGGAGTTCGGGTTATCTGCTGATGGGTTTTACGCTCATGCCCGGACTTGGATTTACTATGCAGCCGGATGAATGTTACTCGCCGGAACAAACGTTGATCGCAGATCGCGAGGCAATTGATTCGTGGATCAGATTTGATGATACGAGCATTCTGACGGTGTTAACAGGTAAAATGGAGCTTGGGCAGGGAATACGGACGGCATTAATGCAAATGGCAGCTGAGGAACTGGACATTGAGATGAAGCAAGTTCGTATCATCATTGCGGACACCGGGCAAACGCAGGACGAGCGCTATACGGCCGGAAGCGGGTCCATTGAAGGAAGCGGAAATGCGATCAGAAATGCTGCTGCTGAGGCTCGGAAGTATCTTTTGACATTGGCAGCAAAGGAATTAGGCTCAAATGTGAATGAACTTTCGGTTCAAAATGGAATTGTTAAATCCGCCAAAAATCAGAAAACAATTGCCTATAAAGATCTTGTAAAAGGAAAACGTCTGGAAGCAGAAGTCACTGGAAAGGCTGATCTGAAAAAGCCTGGTGATTACAAGCTTGTCGGTAAGCCGATCAAAAGGACTGACATTCAAGAGATAGCGGTGGCGAAAACGCACTTTATCCAGGATCTGCGGTTCCCGGATATGTTGCATGCGCGGGTGATGAGGCCACCGGTTTATAATGCCAAATTGATTTCGCTTCCAACGGAACAAATCCAAAAATCCCCTGGCGTTTTGAAAATCGTAATTAACGGAAGTTTCGTTGCTGTGATTGCTTCGCAGGAATACGAGAGCATGAAGGCGTTGGGTAAAATGAAGGAGCTGGCCAAGTGGGAAAGCACGCGGATAGCGCCTTTGCCAGGTCATTTGTACGCTGATATGATCAAAAATAGCAGTGCCGGCGAAATTGTGGAAGGAGATAAAAGTGCAAATAGTAAGGTTTGGGAGAACGGAATAACACTCGAAGCGGAATACAAACGGCCTTATCAAATGCATGGCTCCATAGGCCCGTCTTGCGCGATCGGTCTCTGGAAGGATGATCAGCTGACGATCTGGTCACATACGCAGGGCGTGTATCCTTTGCGAAGCACAATCAGCGATTTGGTGGGTTTGCCTCTGGAAAAAATCAGGGTCATAGGCATGCCGGGCGCGGGTTGCTATGGACATAATGGCGCCGATGATGTGGGAGGTGATGCTGCATTACTGGCTCTGCAAATGCCTGGAAAGCCGGTGCGTGTGCAATGGATGCGGGAAGATGAGCACAAATGGGAGCCTTATGGGTCTGCTATGGTGCTGAAAATTAAAGCTGCATTGACTGCTGATGGCAAAGTAACTGCCTGGGAAACAGATATATGGTCGGACACACATAGTTCACGGCCAGGTGGAAAGGCGGGGCATTTAATTGCAGGACAGCATTTGGAAAAGCCATTTGCTTTTGAAGGCGGTGGATTTGCAGGAGGCACGCATCGGAATTCGCTTCCGTTGTATGATTTTGAATTCAAAAATGCTTCTGTTCACAGTTATAAAGGCCCTTTACGGACTTCTGCTTTGCGAAGTTTGGGTGCCTATGGCAACATTTTCGCATTGGAATCTTTCATGGATGAGCTGGCGGTGAAAGCCGGGAAAGATCCCGTTCAATTCCGTTTGGATCATTTAAATGATGACAGGGCCAGAGAAGTGATTACGACTTTGGTGAAAAAAGCAGGTTGGGATTTGAAAAAAGAGCCCGGATTAGGAAAGGGTTTTGCTTTTGCTCAATATAAAAATAATGCTTCCTACTTCGCTGTAAAGGCCGAAATCAAGCTGGATAGGGCGGCAAAAACCTACCGTCTGGTAAAATTGACAGGCGTAATTGATGCAGGGCAAGCCATTAATCCGGACGGAATTATCAATCAGACTTCCGGCGGGATGATCCAGGCTGCGAGCTGGACCATGTTGGAGCAAGTTCAGTATGGTGCAAATGGTGTGGAAAGCAGTTCGTGGGAAACTTATCCGATTTTCCGTTTTGAAGATGTGCCTCACACAGAAGTGTTTGTGATTGACCGGCCGGAACTTGAACCGCTGGGTGCGGGAGAAGCGGCACAAGGGCCTGTGTCAGCTGCGATTGCAAATGCTATTTTTGATGCGACGGGAAGCCGTTTGCGAGAACTTCCGTTGACTCCTGATAAAATCGATTGGACGAAAATCAGCTGACCGGGACAGGTCGGGCAGCATTACTGGATGCAAGATGCCTGGCGATAACACGGATCAGCTCGTCCGCCTTGAATGGCTTGGTCACAAAATCATTGAAATGGCAGGATTCAAGTTCCGGGGCGTTTTCAGCGAAAGTGTCTGCTGTAAAGGCGATTACGGGAACATGCGTATATTTCGGATACTGGCTCCGGATGGTTTTCATGGCCGTAATGCCATCCATAACCGGCATTTGAATGTCCATTAAAATAAGGTCATAGCCATCGTTTCCGTTGAGGCTGGTCAGCACTTCCCGGCCGTTCCCGCAAATGGTAAATTCTGCTTCCCATCTTTTCAGTAAATGTTTGAGCAGCATCTGGTTAGCAGGAACATCGTCCGCTGCCAGGATCCTGAAACCTTTCAGTGAGAGGTTTTCGGGCGCGCTGGCTTTTTCTTCTTCTAACGAAAGTCCGCCTTTTCCAAAATTGAGCACAACACTGAAAGTCGCACCTTCGCCAAGCTTGCTTTTGGCGGAAATGGTGCCGTTCATCAGTTCTGTAATTTTGCGGGTAATGCTTAAACCGAGGCCGGTTCCACCAAAATATCTGGTAGCATTGTTGTGGTGCGCCTGCGAAAAGCTTTCGAAGATGTCGTTTAACTTGTCTTCGGAAATGCCTATGCCTGAGTCAGATACATCAATCCTGAGATCCACATTCCTGCCATGGTCTTTTTCCAGCTGAACGGCAATTTTGACAAAACCATTTTCTGTAAACTTAATGGCATTGCCAACCAGATTATTGAGAATTTGATTCAGGCGATATGCGTCGCCCATGAGGATCTGAGGAACATCATCGGCACATTCAAACAGCAGGTCAATGGATTTTTCCCTTGCCCTCACATCAAATGTCCGGATCAGCACATCCAGCTTTTCTTTTAAGTCAAACTGAAAACTTTCCAGCCCGAATTTTCCAGCTTCAATTTTAGAAAAATCAAGAATGTCGTTCAGGATAACGAGCAGGTTATCAGCCGAACTTTTGATCATTTTCAAATATTCCTTGTCCTGTCCCTGGAAATCGCTGTTTAACAGAATATCGGTAAAACCAATAATCCCGTTCATGGGCGTGCGGATCTCATGGCTCATTGTGGACAGGAAGTCGGACTTGATGCGCGTTGCTTCTTCGGCGTCGCGCTTCGCTTGTATGAGTTCCTGTTCCGCCTGTTTCCGGCTGGTAATGTCAATGGCCGTGCCAAGCACTTCCTGCACCGTTCCTGCTTCATTGCGCTTAAACGGCACTTCCCGCGTGATAATCCAGACTTCCGAACCATCTTTGTGTTTGAGCCTGAACTCCTTTTCAATCACATCTTCATCCTTCACATAATGCCGCATATAATGATAATGCCGCCGGAAAGTAAGCTGATCCTGATTATTAATAATCTGTTTCAGCCCGTTCTTAGAGTCGGTAGCAATGTCATCTTCGGAGTAGCCCAGTATTTTCCAGATTTGTTTATTATGAAAAATGTTGGTCCATTTCTCAATGTCGATCACATAGATAATGTTGGGAGACAGGAGGGCGATTTTATTTATAAATTCCTCTTTCTCTGCTAATTCATGCCTTGCGTCTTCCCGGTCTTTTTCCACTTCGAGCATTTGCCCGAGTGTGTGAAAAGCCTTGGTCAGCTTTTCGGCCGTGATCTCGGATTTGGGATAATAATCCGTTGCACCCGCTTTCATCATTTCCACGGCAATCCGCTCGTCGCCCTGGGAAGTGAGCACGATAACGGGCAGCTGCGGCGCCCTTTCTTTGATCTTTTTCAGCAATTCCAGTCCGCTCGTTTTGGGCAGCTGGTAATCCAGGAATACGCAGCCCGGCACCCAGGAATCGAGGGTTAGCAGCGCATCTTCGGCATATTTGCAGATTTTTACCTCTCCAATCTCCACCTGAGACTTCCTGATCGCCCGCAATAAGTTCATTGCGTCGATCTCATCATCTTCAACCAGAAGAATACTGAAAGGGGTCATAGAATGGAGAATATGCGTTGTTTGGATTATCCGGGATATTCGCAGAGTGTCCAGTAACTGTTGAGCGTGGAAACGGCCGAAATGAAGCGGTCCATTGAAAGCGGTTTTAAAATATAGCCCGCTACATTCAGGTTGAAAGCCTCAATTTTGTCGCTGTCTTCATTGGAAGTTGTCATTACAAAAACCGACAAAGAGCTCAGTTCAGGATCCTGGCGGATCTCTTTCAAAAACTCAATTCCACCCATTCTGGGCATATTAAGGTCTAATAGCACAATTCTCGGCTTTGGGCTGTCGGATGAACCGGAGCGTAGCACTTCAAGCGCTTCAATGCCATTTGAAGCCACGATAAGCGGGTTGGAAATATTGTTCTTTTTAAATGCGCGCTTCACATTCATTACATCTACTTCATCGTCTTCAACCAATAATATGGTCATGGGGACTGGGGTTAAGGGGAACATTTTTGTGAAATTCTAGTTACGGAAAGGGTTATGTTTAGAGGGGAATTTCTGCTTCTTTGGCTTCGCTTTTGGGCCAGGTAAATATAAATTTGGTGCCTTCCTTCATGGTAGATTCGATACGGATCAAACCGCCTTTTTCGTCAAGGATCTTTTTAACAATGGCTAGTCCCACGCCTGTGCTCTCTATCTCGTCGCGTGCCTGCAAGGTTTGGAAAATGACAAAAATGCGATCGTGAAATTCGGGGCTTATGCCCGGGCCATTGTCACGAACGTAAAATTTGTACTTAGTGTCTTCCTCCGTCCAGCCCACCGTGATTTCTATTTCAGGCTTATCATTGTATTTAATGCCGTTGGAAATCAGGTTTTGAAGGATTTGGGTCAATGTGATTTTTTCCGTTTCGAGCTCCATGGACATATTTCCATCGAAAACGAAACTGACGGGCTTTTTGCTGTTGAATGTTTCGTGCAGATCTTCCAAAAGAGAACTAATCACAAACCGCTCTTTCACCGTCTTCATCCGGCCCGCTCTTGAATACGATAGAATACCATTAATAAGGCTTTCCATACGGTGAACGCGCCCGCGGAGCAGTTTGAACTGGTCCAGCGTATCGCCTTCGAGCAAATGGCTGATATCTTCTTCAATCCACTCAGAAAGGTTATTGATAGCGCGCAGAGGCGCTTTCAAATCGTGACTTACGACATATGCAAACTGGTCCAGCTCAGCATTGATGCGTTCCAGGTCACGCATGTAGGATTTTAATTTCTTTTCTGCCGAAACGCGCTCCGTAACGTCCGAAAATGTGCCAATGTAGCCAGTCAGCGCATGATCATGGAATTGTTTTGTAAGCGAAACGCCTATCCAGATCTCTTTTTTCTGTGCCGTGAAAACCTTGATGGTCGCATTGATCGTCGATTCCCCGGAACTCAGCATTTCACTGATCTCCACTTGCGAATCGGAGAAAAAATCCATCCAGTTGCGGTTAAGACATTCACTTACCGTGTAGCCTGTGATGGTTTCCCAGGCCTTATTCATGTAAATAATGTTGCCATTCCGATCCAGCTGCACCAAAACTTCGGTAATACTGCTCACCACTTCTTCCAGTCGCTTGTTGGTCAGTTCGGCTTCTTCGGTTTTCTCTGCGGCAATGCGGCTCAGTTCGCGGTTGGCCTTGAAAAGTTCGCCGGAGCTTTGTTCCAGAATAAGCTCCACGCGGCCAAGGTCGTCCTGATACTCAGTATATGCTTGATTTACCGATAACAAAAAGTCCTGCAGATCGGGATGTTCGGCAAGTTCGGGCGGCAGCGATTTCCGGATCTGACGTTTCAGTAACCGGTGATAATTGACGTCCGTAAGTTCGGGCATGTTCATTTTAATATTCTCTGAAAGTTGTAACGGTCATTGTCTGGTTGTGCAGCTCGCACAGCGAATTGCGGTTGAACGGCGCAAGCTCTCCATACGAATAAAAGCCTGTGATCACCGGACTATCCAGCACATCGGATACGCTTTCAACTTCTTCTTCAACCATTTGTTTGAGCACCAGCTTCCTGCCCACACAACTTACCAGAATGGCAAACTCAGGGTTGTTTTTAAGACCTTCCGAAGCGGCCTGGGCGGCTTCTTCGGCGCCGTTAATAAGCCTGTCGTTATTTGCTTTCATCAAACGAACAAATGAGCCCTCGGGAATGTCGCCTGCGAAAGTGAGGCTTTTTTCATCTTCATTAATACCCAAGATCGTCCGCACAACCGGTGCACGATCTTCGCTGTCACGCATGCTAAGCGGGAAAAGTAACCCGGAAGCAGGCAGTTCTTTGGCCTTGTCGCCCAGGAACGATTTGTACAGATCAAGCGCAGGCTCGCCGTCAATTTCAAACAATATATTCTCTTTTGATCTCGTCACACGCCTGTCCAACCCGAAGCTGTCCCATCCGCCCCGCGAACCAAAGCCGATCGTCAGGTTTTCACCATAAAAGCCGATGGCAGCCACCGTCTCACTGGCAATGTTTCCGTCTGGTTCAACGATCACAGTTCTTGCAAAATGCGATCCGTCGCCGGCGAGTCCGCCTGTAAGCGAAACTTCGGAACCCAGCCCTTCAGCCATGCCTTTTACGAGGTCGGTGCCATTTACTTTCAGTCCGTCTGAGACTACAAAAACGTGTTTCAGGCCCTCTTTCGGAAGTTGTGAAACGAGGTTTTTACCGGCTTCAATGCTGCTGAAATGAATGTCTTCCAGCGCAACTTTGGAGCTTTTGACGATTGTATCATCAAATCGGATGGCAGTAATGATGATGGTATTGTCTTTTACGGAGACGTTAGAGATTTCGCCTGCTGTGGAGCAACCGGAAAAAAGAGCTTCGGGATAAAGTGCTGCCAGCTGGGCAATTACATCGCTTTTTTCGAGGAGTTCCCGGTTTCCGAATACAAAAAAGAGTTGGGGTGAAAAGGAAAAGGTGACGTTCGAGGAGGCATTGGTGTACACCAATTGATTGATTTCCATAAAAGATTGATCGGGCTCATGAATTTGATCAACAATTTACAGAAAACTTTTGACTGGCGAATTAATTTTACGCTGAACCAAAAATTTATACTGGTGAAACGAACATTAAGAGAGTGATGGAAACGAAATTCCCTTGATTTTCCTGAATAATTCAACCGCATACAAGTCTGTCATCCCCGAAACGAAGTCGAGAACAGTCTGGATTTTCGCATATTCGTCCGTTTTTGAAGTTATAAACTGCTTGGGAATCAGATCTACCAGCTTGCGTGAATAATGTGAATTATTATTGAGATAAGCAGGGACAAATTCTTCCAGCAAGCCGCCCATCACCTTGTAACCGGCCACTTCGATCTGTACAACGGAAGAATAATTGTAGATTTTATTGACTGAAATCTTCGCAATGTCCTTCATAACAGAGCGGTAAGGCTCCTGGATTGCGTCGATCAGGCCTGAGTTGAAGTCGCCGCTGAGAATAGCATCCTGTTCGTTGTAAAACAACTCGGAACATTGGAAAATCAATGTGCTGATGGATTTAGCCCGTAACAAGCTGATTTTGGCATCTTCATCATCAATTTCCAAAAGGCGGGCTGGCATTTTAGGATCGTTGCAAAGGCGTAGCAACAATGTTTCCACCTCGCCATACGACAATATTTTCAGCCTGTGGGCGTCTTCGAGATCGATAATGTTGTAGCAAATGTCATCCGCAGCTTCAACCAGGTAAACCAGTGGATGGCGCTTGTACACCAATGGTGATTCCGTAACCATATCCAGTTCCAGATCTGCTGCAATCTTTTGAAAACCAGTCTGCTCCGACTGAAAGAAGCCGTATTTTTTAGTGTAAATGTTCGATTTATTATGTCCTGCAATGGACTCGCAGGGATATTTGGCAATGGCTGCAAGCGTAGAGTAGGTGAGTGCAAAACTGCCGTAACCTTTGCCCGCGTAAGGGTGCGTGAGAATGCGGAATGCGTTGGCGTTGCCCTCAAAATGCGTCAGATCAGCCCATTGTGATTCGGTAACCTTGTCGCGATATTGTAAACCGGCATCATTGGTAAAATAATGTGAGATCGCCGCCTCACCAGAATGCCCGAATGCAGGATTACCGAGGTCGTGCGCCAGGCAGGCGGCCGACACAATGTTCCCTATTTCACTGATCAGCGGCAATTTATCATCAATGTTCGGATCGTCCTTTTTGATTTTATTATAGAAAATCCTTCCTAAGGACTTGCCGACACTAGCCACTTCCAAGCTGTGTGTAAGCCGGTTATGGACAAATACGCTGCCCGGGAGCGGGAAAACCTGTGTTTTGTTTTGCAGTCTTCGGAATGGGGAGGAAAAAATCAGGCGGTCGTAATCACGCTGGAATTCCGATCTTGCCTCAGCCGGATCGGCATTGTATTTGTCTTCACTGCCCCACCGTTTCGCCGAAAGTAATTTCTCCCACTTCATTATTCAAGAATTTTAATTGTCGGCAAAACTAATCCCTTTCCGGTAATTAAGGAATAACAGGCGCTGTGGATTGCAATGGGCCGACAACTGGCATTGGTAGTTTCGCAAGTCGGGGCGCTTTTGATTTCTACACGGATTCCATTTGAAGATCTAAATTGAAGATATATGAAAAGGCTTTTAATAATAATCGCATTCTTAGCCAATGTGCTCATCATAAGCACTTCCGGAACATTGTCGGCTGCATCCGGCCACGATTTGGAAGGTCATACAAAAGACGAGAAACTTGCCAAAGAAATGGCGACTGTTGTCACGGCATTTCTCAAATCACTTTCTGCCGACCAGCTTTCAGAAACCAAGCTTCCTTACGACGATCCTGCCCGTTTCGACTGGAATTTTACGCCCCGCAAGCGAAAAGGGATTACTTTCAAGACCATGAGTGAATCGCAGCGTAAGTCGGCCATGGATATGATCAGGCTTGTTTTGAGCCAGGAAGGTTATACCAAAGCCGAGCAGATCATTGACCTGGAAAACGTGCTCAGGGTTGTTGAAACACGCCCTGCTAACGACACTTACCGCGATCCCGAAAACTTTGCATTCCTCGTTTTTGGCGAGCCGGGAAGCGATCCCTGGGGTTGGCGGGTGGAAGGCCATCATTTATCGCTGCACTTCTCATCCATCAAAGGTGAAATTGCTTACACACCGAGTTTTATGGGCAGTAATCCGGGTAACGTCATGGCCAATGTTCCTCAAAAGGGCCTGCGGATCCTGAAAAATGAAGAAGATTCAGCATTTGAACTATTACACTTATTGAATGAAAAGCAGCTAGAAAAAGCCGTTATAGGAAACCCCGCACCCAACGAAATGTTCACTTCCAATTCCAGGAAGGCATCTTTGGAGAAAATGCAAGGCATCCCGATGGGAGAAATGATCGCTACGCAGAAAGCAGCATTCAAAAAACTCATCATGTCATATTTGCAGCGTTACCACGTAACATTAAAAAACCAGCAATGGGCCGAGCTGGAAAAAACCGGCCTCGACAAAATACATTTCGCCTGGATGGGCGATCAGAAAAACATCATCGGATCAGGCCAGGGCCACTATTACCGAATCCACGGCCCCACCTTCCTCATCGAATTTGACAACACCCAAAACAGCGGCAACCACATTCATTCGGTGGTAAGGGATTTGGTAAATGATTTTGGGGAAGATATGTTGCGGAGGCATTATGAGAAGGCGCATTAACTTTGTGTATGATAACAACCCACACCCACCACCATTACTACATTATCAACAAGCCCCCCAATATGGTTTCACAGTTTGTGAGTCCGGATGATGTGGGGTTGCTGGGGGATCTGGCGTTTGAATTTCCGGAAGGGATTCATGCGATTGGACGGTTGGATGGACATTCTGAGGGGCTTTTGATCCTTACCACGAATAAGAGAGTAACCAATCTGCTGTTTCAGGGAGAGGTTCCGCATAAGCGCACTTACTGGGTGAATGTGGGGCATCACGTCAGTGAGGAAACGCTGCATAAACTCAGGACGGGCATTGGAATACGGATAAAAGGCGACGTTGAATATGTGACGTCACCTTGCGAAGTTGAGATCATTCCCAGGCCTGAGATATTAGTGCCACATGCGAGTGAAAGCTGGGAAGGCGTGCCCAACACCTGGCTCAAAATCACATTGACAGAGGGGAAATATCATCAGATCCGTAAAATGGTGCGGACCGCTGGTCACCGCTGCAAACGACTTATCCGGGTCAGTATAGAGGATCTGGAATTGGGAGACCTTGCTGCCGGTGGTGTAAAAGAAATTGAGGAAAGCGAATTTTTTAGGTTATTGAAGATCGATAACTGGCAATAACGAAAACAACCCCGACATGAACTTAATAGGCAACATCATCTGGCTCATCTTTGGCGGATTCATCGTCTTTCTGGAATATATGATTGCCGGGCTGGCGCTCTGCCTGACCATCATCGGCATTCCGTTTGGTATACAATGCTTTAAAATAGGTCTTCTGACGCTATTTCCTTTCGGGCAGCAGGTTAGGGAGGTTCCGGGGAACACCGGCTGTTTATCCACGATCTTCAACATTCTCTGGATTGTGCTGGGCGGCATCTGGATTGCGCTTACGCATCTTATTTTTGGTGTGATCCTTGCCATAACGATTATCGGTCTGCCCTTTGCGCGCCAACATTTTAAGCTGATGAGCTTGTCCTTCACGCCGTTTGGCAAAGAAATTTACTAGTCATTATTTCATTTGACTGTAAAAAACATGAAAGCCATTATAATCTCGCAGCCCGGCGGCCCGGAAGTGCTTCAAATAGAGGAACGGCCAATGCCTCAACCGGCTGCTAACCAAGTCCTGATCAAGGTTTATGCGGCAGGGATCAACCGTCCCGACGTGTTTCAGCGGAAGGGAAATTATCCGCCGCCGGCATGGGCGCCACAGGATATTCCGGGACTGGAAGTTGCTGGAATTATTGAGCAGGTTGGGCATGATGTTGCTGATTGGAAAAAAGGCGATGCCGTTTGTGCATTGCTGCCAGGAGGCGGTTATGCGGATTATGCGGTTGCGCAAGCAGGCCACTGTCTGCCTGTTCCCGGCGGCTTCGATTTCGTGCAGGCGGCTTCCCTTCCGGAAACGGTTTTTACGGTTTGGCACAATGCATTTCAAAGGGGCGGTTTAAAAAGCGGCGACAATTTCCTGGTTCATGGTGGCACAAGCGGAATCGGGATTACGGCCATTCAGCTTGCAAAAGCCTGGGGCGCAAAGGTTTTTGCGACGGCTGGCTCGGAGGAAAAATGCAGTGCTTGCGTTACGCTGGGTGCGGATATTTGTATTAACTACAAAACCGATGATTTTGAAGAAAAGCTGAAAAATGAAGGCATAGACGTCATTCTGGATATGGTAGGCGGTGATTATATTCCTAAAAATATCCGGTTACTGCGGGAAGATGGGCGGCTTGTTTTTATCAACACCATGAAAGGCGGCAAGCTCGAAGGCACCGAAGTAGATTTCGGCATGATCATGAAAAAGCGCCTGACAATCACCGGCAGCACGCTACGCAATAGAAGCGATGAATTCAAAACGGCACTTGCGAAGGAAATAAGGGCGAATGTTTGGCCGATTATAGAAAGCGGAGATTTCAAAACCGTTATAGCAGCTCAATTTCCATTAAACGAAGCCTCAAAAGCACAGGCATTAATGGAAACGAGCGGGCATATCGGGAAAATTGTCCTGGTTAATGATTGGGAGTCGTAACCCAGTTGTCGCTTAATTTCTTATTCAAAATATCTGAAATCTGTTTTGCCTGCGCGTATACCATCAAATGTCCGGCGCCATCGATTGACACATCGGGTTTCACCATTTTTATCGGGATCAATTTATCGGCGGTGCCGTGAATGTGATACAGGTTTTCCAGATTGTCCTGTCTTTTCCAGCTGCCCATTCTTACCAAAGCCCATTTTAAAAAACGGCTGTCGGTGTCGTGTAAAATGGATTTCAGCAGCGATTTCAGCTCGGGTGTATCCGCACCGAAAAATTTATAGGTAAATGTATTGGTTGATTTCAAAAACGGAGCTGCGAATGGGCTTAGTAACAAAAATTTGGTTAACCCCTGATAAAATTTTGAAACCGGGACGCCGGTTGGTGTGCTAGAAATGATGACAATCTGCTCTGGATGAACGATATGTGCAAGTTCTGAGGCGACAATCCCGCCAAATGATAAGCCTACCAACTGGAAGGGACGGGTTGTGTCAATTTGTGAAACGAGCCTGCCCGCATAATCTGTTATACTTTCCTTTTTTAATGGTTCTATCCAATCTATATAATGTACCGCAAAACGGTCGTCCAGTTCCAATTTGCTGAAAACACGTTTATCAGCGCCTAAGCCGCTCAAAAAGTAGAGATTCATTTTATCGTTGTCCGGCGCTGTTGGTCGTTGGTGCGTATTCGCCGTTCCAGCCGATAAAGTATGCTCATTTCCTAAATTTGCTACAAACGATTTTTCTAACGGTCGGTTCGCACCATTTAACGTAGACTGACCGAAAATTTCGGCGCTCCGAACCGTTAGATAGATGGTCAGGCAAATGTGGGAAATGTTGATATTCGAAAGCATAATCGATCTTAAAAGCCAAACGAATATACGTAAGGGACTAAGAAAAAGATTGAGCTACTTCGCGAAATTGAACCTGAGTCCGCCCATAGCCCATCGCCCCGGCATTTTGGATCCCAGCAAGTCGCTGTACCGAACGTCGAATGCATTATCGGCCTGCACAAATACGGCCAGACTGCGGTTCAGGAAAGCATATTCAGCCTTAGCATTGAGTAAAAAATAATCTTTCGAAATGTTCGCCTCAATGGCCGAAGCCGCCCGTTCTGCCCTATTTTTATACAAACCATTCACACTGAACGAAAACGCGGAAATCTGGTAAATCGCAGAAAAGTTACCCAGGAATTTGGCGTGTGACGAGACGTAGAATGAGGGCTCAACATTGCTGCTTTCGCTGTTCAGCCAGGTTAACCCTGCATTGAAAATGACTTTTTGATTGGCAGAAATTGTATTGAATGTTTGAAAATCAAGTTCAAAGCCGGTTGTGTTCACTTCCGCAATGTTCAATGCAAGTCCAAAAGTCCCGGTGGGTGAAAGGTTGTCTTTGCGCGGCATCTGGGCATACGGCGTTGAAACATAATCGATCAGGTCGTTTTGGAGCCTTTGGAAAAATGTGCCTGAAATTTTCAGCTGATTGGTGCTGCTATTAGTCAAAAACCAATCGGCGCCCGCTTCATAACTGAATGATCTTTCCGCTTTTAATGCAGGATTGCCCACATTTCCGCCCGTTACCAATGCTTTTTGAAAGTTATTAAACCGCTCTGTAAAATCGGCATCCCGGATCGTTTTGCCTGCGCTTCCGCGTATTTGCCAGTTTTCTTTTCTGTAAGATAAATTAATCTGCGGCACCACTTCCGAACCAATGCTTTCCCGCCAATCCAATCTGACAGAAGGCGTTACAGTGAAATCGGAACCGATATTTTGTACCAAAGAAATAAATGGTGCGAGCTGGCTCAGCGAATGATCGCCACGGTCATTGGAGGCAATGTTGCGGTTCTGGTAATTGAGTCCGGCGATCAGGTTCGTGCTTTGGGTAAATGTTTGCTGCCAGGTCAGCAAGCCCTGCCACAGTTGTGATTTGCTGTCATTCGCAATGGAATGCGGGTTAAACATATACTGATCCCTTACAAATTTATAGCCTCCATCGAGCGTGATGGCCGTTTTAGCTTTCCTATAACCGATTTTAATCTGATTCCAGGAAGTTTTTACCTTCTCACTGGCCGTGTCGGATTTTAAAGCTGTGTAGAAATTCTGAGCAGCGAAATCCCGGTGATCATAGGAACTTCTCACGGCCACATTCAAGTTCGGGGAAAGTGCGTAGTTCAGGGATAGGGATGCGGTGTTGTTATGAAAGTATCCTTTTATGCCACGCTGCTGAACGCCTGAGGCATTATTTGATAAAAAACCACCTGAAACCGCCAGTTTATTTCTTTGAACGAATGCGCCGACATTTGCATTTCTTAACCCATATTCTCCACCCGTCAATGCTGCATTAATGCTCGTTTTTGTTGTTTCAGCAGCATTTTCAGCACCATTACCTGACTGTAACCGTGCTGCAAATGTTTTGGAAATAACATGGATCACACCGCCCACCGCATCGGAGCCATAAATAGCCGAAGATGCGCCTTTCAAAACTTCAATCCGTTCAATTTCAGCAGGAGAAATTGGGATATAAGCATTGAAATGGCCGGTGTTGGGATCATTCAATCGTAAACCATCCAGAATGATCAGGACTTGCTGAAACGTTCCACCGCGTAGCACAATGTCACTCTGCGAACCCATCGGCCCGCGTGCCTGAATTTCCACGCCCGGCACATAACGCAGCAGATCATCGATGCTGTGCACGGGCAGGTTTTGGAAATACTCCCCTTTAATAACAGCAATGTTACGGCCGGTTTGCGAAGCGCGCTTTTCAACAAGAGAGGAAGTGACAGTAACCGGGTCAAGCGAAATATCCTGCGCATAAAGCGGATGCAAAATGCCTAATAAACTAATAAGTCCAAGGCTTGTAAAAACAAAAATTGCCGGGCTTTTCAAAGCCCGGATCAGAAGAGAAAGGATAGTTGTCATCATGGCTGAGATATCAGAATCAAATATATTTTTTACAAACTTACTATCTTGCCGGACTGTTAACATGCTCCGGTTTTAAGTTTATGAGTAGTCCGGTTGAAATCCCATTCCAAAGTATTGTGACCATTGACCGGCAAAATGAGACGCCGGTTTATCTCCAAATTTCGCGTCAGATGATCAATGCGATCCAGCGCGGCGTGCTTTATACAGGTGCCAGATTGCCCGGAACACGGTCATTGGCTGAGATCTTATCGGTTCATAGAAAAACCGTGGTGGCCGCTTATAATGAACTCGATGCGCAGGGGTGGATCGAACTTCGGCCGAACAAGGGGACATTCGTCACCCAAAAATCACCTGCAATTGCTGATAGTCCGGCGTCTTTTAATGCTGATTATCTTGTCAAATATCCTCAAAAAACGGGTTTTGCATTTGAAGAAAGCATGCTGCTGGACAGGCCGGTTTCCGTTTCCAAAGCCGAGCTGGAATTCACCGACGGTCTTCCCGACGTGCGCCTGGCTCCCATGGACAAGCTGGCAAAAGCCTATTCCAGCGTTTTAAGGCGAAATAATAACCGCAAATTGCTCGGTTACTCGCATGTGGAAGGCAATGCGTTTTTCAGGACGAAACTGGCTGATTACCTGAATAATACGCGCGGCTTGCATATTGGCAAAGAGAACATTATCACCACGCGAGGCATTCAAATGGGCATTTACCTGGCCTCCATGCTGCTCCTCAAAAAAGGCGATCACGTGGTGGTGGGTAACCTGAGTTACTATACTGCGAATATGATTTTCCAACAGGCCGGGGCCAACATTATTTCGGTTCTGGTGGATGAGCATGGCATATCGGTGGAAGCAGTGCGGAAGTTGTGCGAAACAAAACGGATACGGATGCTTTACATCACACCGCATCATCATTATCCCACAACGGTGACGCTGAGCGCGGAGCGGCGCATGGAATTGCTTAATCTTTCGGTGCAATATGGCTTCATTATCCTGGAAGACGACCATGATTATGATTTTCACTATAATAGCAGTCCGGTTTTGCCGCTTGCAAGCGCCGATCCGGCGGGAATGGTGGTTTATATCGGCTCATTCTGCAAAGCGCTGGCGCCCGGACTGCGCTCCGGCTACATTGTGGCGCCGCAAAACCTGATTACGGAACTGGGGAAATTTCGGAGGATCATCGACCGCCAGGGAGATCTGATGATGGAGCAGGCATTGGGTGAACTTTTGGATGAAGGAGAAATTCAGCGGCATATCAAGAAAGCACAGAAGGTTTATCATCAGCGACGCGATCTTTTGGGAACATTACTGCAAGCAGATTTCCAGGAATATCTCCATTTTAAAACACCTCCCGGCGGCCTGGCGATCTGGACAGAATGGCGGAAGGATGTTAATCTAATGCGCCTTAGCAAGAACTGTTTGAAACAAAACCTGCATTTACCACAGACACTACTCTTCCAAACCGGCCAGCTGAGTGCTATGCGGCTTGGATTTGGGAATCTGGATGAAGGAGAAATCCGGACGGCGGTTGAAATCCTGAATTATTCAATTAATTTGTGATTTAATCATATCCTTCTGGTTTTCACTTTGCTTTCTTCCCAACATATGAATAAGAGAACCTTTATTAAACTTTCATCCGCATTAATGACAGCTCCATTATTTACACCATTAACCGGCTGGGCAAACACCGATAAATTGAAAAACTGGGCAGGGAATTTAGAATACAGCACGCAAAAGCTGGATCAGGCGAAGAATCTGGCACAGGTTCAGGACATTGTGAAGAAATATCCAAAGCTTAAAGTGCTGGGAACCAAGCATTGCTTCAATAACATTGCGGACACTAAGGATCAGTTTATTTCCTTGGTAAATGCGGAGGAGCAGATGGTTTTGGATGAAAAAAACAAAACTGTAACCGTGAATTCCGGCATGAAATACGGACAATTAAGTCCCTATCTGCATCAAAAAGGGTTTGCGCTGCATAATCTGGCATCCTTGCCGCACATTTCGGTTGCGGGTGCCTGCGCTACGGCCACGCACGGTTCCGGGGATAAAAATGGTAGCCTGGCGACTGCGGTTTCGGGAATGGAGATCGTTACAGCGGCGGGTGATGTGATGCAACTGAGCCGTAAAAAGGATGGGGAGAAATTCAATGCGGCCGTTGTAAACCTGGGCGCTTTGGGCGTGGTGACGAAAGTGACACTGGATATTGTGCCGACATTCATGATGGGGCAGTTTGTGTATGAAAACCTGCCTCTGAACCAACTGAAGGATAATTTTGAAAAAATAGAATCGAGCGGATACAGCGTGAGCTTGTTCACAAACTGGCAAAGTAACGACATTACGGAGGTTTGGGTTAAGCAAAAAATAGAAGACGGAAAGCCGTTGAAAGCAGAAAAAGAATTCTTCGGCGCGAAACTGGCGACTAAAAACCTGCACCCGATCCCAGAACTGTCTGCCGAAAACTGCACCGAGCAAATGGGCGTTTCCGGTCCCTGGTATGAGCGCATGCCGCATTTCAAAATGGGCTTTACTCCCAGCAGCGGTGTGGAGCTGCAATCAGAATTTTTTGTGCCCAGAAAAAACGCGGTGGATGCGATTATGGCCATTTCCAAGCTGGGAAGCCAGGTCGGGCCGCATTTGCTAACTTCTGAAATACGAACTATCGCGGCGGACAATTTCTGGATGAGCCCTTGTTATAAGCAGGATTCTGTGGCGATTCATTTTACGTGGAAGCAGGAATGGGACGCCGTGAGCAAGCTGCTGCCAGTCATTGAGCGTGAGCTTGCGCCCTACAATGTGCGTCCGCATTGGGGAAAGCTGTTTTCGGTTTCGCCGGATCTGCTTGCAAAGCGTTATGTGAAAATGGAAGAATTCAAGGAGCTGGCCCAGGAAATGGATCCGAAAGGGAAATTCAGGAATGACTTTCTGAACCTCAATATTTTCAGAGTTCGAAAAATTAATAGGCCTTTCGGTGAATGATTACGGCCCTTTATTTTGTTCTCTAATAGTCCGCTATGAATATTTTATGCTGACCAACATTCGTTGTGTAAGCGTGGATCAACACCTTGTAAACCAAATAAAATAATGGCAGCAAAATTGAGGGAACTTCCGAATGCAGGAGAGCCGAATATGGCCGAGCCGGCAGCGGCACGGGAAATTACATCCGATAAGATCATTGAATTATATATGCACGATTGCCTGGAACAGAATAAAAAGCCGGAGTCGGTTTACCTGTTCTGCAAGCGGCATGGCATTGTCGAGAAGGAATTTTACAAACATTTCTCTTCAATCGAAGCAATTGAAAAAAGCGTTTTTGTGAGCTTTCACAGACTGGCCGTTAACCTCATGAGACAAAGTGGCGATATGCCGTCGCTTGGTTTTCGGGATAAGCTTTTAACTTACTATTTTACTTATTTTGAGATACTTACGGCAAACAGAAGTTATGTTGTATTTGATCTCAAAAGTGAAAAGAACCGTTTGGCTGGATTAATGAAGTTGAAAGATTTCAGGAGTCAGTTTAAATCGTTCGTTAATGAAATCAGCGAAGGTTATCTGAAATCCAAAAGCGAGCGGATCCGCAAGGCGCAACAGGATGCATTGGAAGAAGGTGCGTGGATACAGTTTATGGTAACCCTCAAATTCTGGCTGGATGACGAGTCTATCGGCTTTGAAAAAACAGACCTTTTCATCGAAAAATCAATCCGCGCGACATTCGATCTGATCGACATTACGCCGCTGGAAAGCGTTATCGATTTTGGTAAATTTCTCATCAAAGAAAAGTTAAAGTAGGAATGGAAACAATTGACAGCATCCCTACTTCGAAAATTCAGCGTGCAACCAGATTGATTTCGACCGGTGTAAAAATCGGGGGTAACTATTTAAAATATTACGGTGAGAAAATCACCAATCCTGAATCGGCGCGGGATAACTTGAATACAAACAACGCTGAGGATATTTACGACGGACTTAAGAACCTGAAAGGCAGTGCCCTAAAAGTGGCGCAAATGCTGAGTATGGAGAAAAACTTCCTTCCGCAAGCTTATGTGGAGAAATTTTCTTTGTCCCAATTCTCCGTTCCGCCGTTGTCGGCTCCGCTGGTTGTGAAGACATTCAGAAAGTATTTCGGCAAATCGCCGCTTGATCTTTTTGATTCCTTTGACGCTAATGCGATCAATGCTGCGAGCATTGGCCAGGTGCATAAAGCGACGAAAGACGGCAAGGATCTGGCTGTGAAAATCCAGTATCCGGGTGTTGCGGAGAGCATTTCTTCGGACCTGGCGATGGTGAAACCGATTGCGATGAGCATGTTCAACATTCAGGCGAAGGATTCTGATAAATATTTCAAGGAGGTGGAGACCAAGCTGACGGAGGAAACCAATTATTATCTTGAAATAGCCCAAAGCACGGAAATTGCCGAGGCCTGCGCACACATTCCTAACCTGCGTTTCCCAAAATATTATCCGGAATTATCCTGCGAAAGGGTGATTTCAATGGATTGGATGACGGGCAAGCATTTGTCGGAATTCACGAAAACGAATACGGACCAGAATCTGGCCAACAAGATCGGGCAGGCGCTTTGGGATTTTTATATGTTCCAGGTGCATCAGTTGCGAAAAGTGCATGCCGATCCTCATCCGGGCAATTTTCTGGTAGACGATGCCGGGAACCTGATCGCCATTGATTTTGGGTGCATTAAGGAGATTCCGGAGTCGTTTTACACGCCTTATTTTGAGCTGGCAGAGCCGGATAAGTTGAATGATCCTGAGGTTTTCTATTCAAGAATGGAAGCGCTGGAAATTCTTTCGAGCAAGGACACGCCTCAGGAAACGGTTTATTTTTCGAAGCTTTTTAAAGAGATTTTATCGTTGCTAACCCAGCCGTTCCAGTCGGATACATTTGATTTTTCGGATGAAATATTCTTTGGAAAACTGGCAGAATTGGGTGAGAAATATGCAAATGATAAAGAACTGCGCAAAATGAATGTCAACCGCGGTTCAAAACATTTTATTTACATCAACCGCACGTTCTTCGGGCTTTTCAGCTTGTTGCATGATTTGAAAGCGACCGTGGAAACGAAGCAGTTGGTGGCATAAAATATTGATTATCAAATTGTTCAAACCGGCGAAAGACTAAGCATCTTCGTCGGTTTTCTTTTTAGGCTTACGCTTGTTCACAAGCCTGAACAGATTGTTATTCGCCTGTTCCGGCGTTTGATCTCCCAGTAAAATTCCCCAAGGTTTCAATCCATCAATCCGGTCAAAGACCACTTTCATCATCGCAATTGCCGGGATGGATAGGAACATTCCGGACAATCCGGCCAAGGCGCCACCCACCAGCACGCCCACAATCGAAACCAACGCATTGATCTTGACCTTGGAACCAACAATGAGCGGCACCAGGAAATTGTTGTCAATAAACTGAACAGCAATAAATACGCCCACAACGCCCAGCAATGTATGCGCATCGGGATGGCTGATAAACGTCACCATAACCGCCAGCGCTGTTGCCACAAGTCCGCCAATATAAGGGACAAGATTTAAAATCGCGGCCATGATGCCCAAAAGCATCGCATACTGAACATTCAATAGCAGCAGCCCTACCGAATTCAGCACCGCAACAACAGCCGTTTCCAGCAGCAAACCCACCATATAGCTTTGAATAATGGCTTTGATCTCGCTAAGCACTTCCAGCACGCGCGGCTTATGCTTCTCTGCAAACAGGACGACCATAAAATGCAGCAGCATCGTACGGTAATAAAGGAGCAAGAATGCGTATATAGGGATAAGGATCAATGTTGCGAGCGGTCCCGTAACCACGCCGAGCGTCTCGGCACCCTGGAAATTTTCGAGCGTTTTTGTCTGGGCATTTTTGAGATATTCGGCCTGTTTGCTATAACTGACGCTATATTCCCGCCGTATCCAGCGCCGCGCATCCCTGTAAAACTCATTAATGTTCCGCTTCAATTTCGGCCATTCATCCGAGAAATCTGAAAGTTGCATTGATAGCAGGATCGCGACGCCGGACACAAGCACGACCGCAAGTAACACCGCCAGGGTGATCGCCAGCACCTTATGCATCCCCAGCCGCGTCAGCCAAGCCTCCACCGGCCTGAGCAAAACCGCAATCAACCCTGCCAAAGCCAGAGGGACAATAATATCCTGACCCAGATAGATTCCCAGCATGATGAGGCCTATGGCCAGGAGGGAGTAGGTAAGCTTTTCGTGGAAGGGGGCGGGGGTGAGGGAAGTCATTTCAATTGTTTAGTGACTCAATATAATGTAAAAAAGAATCTTCTTGGAAAATGTTTCAAACCAACCGCTTCACCATAAACACGCTATGCCCGATCTCCTCATTCTGCCCGGGTTTTTCGGCGTTGGTGTAGCCTAGTTTTTGATACATTGCGATGGCTTGGGGCTGGCCAGTGCCGGTTTCCAGGACGGCATTTTTGTAGCCTAGTTCGATGGCCCATTGTTCCAGTTCGCGTACCATGGTGGAGGCGATGCCTTTGCCGCGGAACGCCGGAACGACAAACATGCGCTTTAACTCTATCGTGCTTTCGTCGTAAATCTTGAAACAGCCGCAGGCTACGACCGTATTATTTTCGTAAGCAAGAAGCACGGTTGGCAGATTGGTAATGCGGTTATAGTCTTCGTAATCAGCCTTATTGGTATTGTAAATAGCGCAAAGTTCGTCGTCCAGCTGGTCGGTTAGCTTTTTGAAATCGGGGTTTTCGCTGTTTGTTCTGATCATTGGTCGCGTGTCGGGAAATGGATCGCGAAATTAGAGGATTAATAGCAGATTATTGTTTGTCCAATTTGGTCAGGAAATCATTTGCGTGCTGCAAATGTGCTTTTCGCTTTCCTTCATCCATGTTGTCGAATGTGCGGATGAGCATACCCAAGCGTGGGTTTTTCAGGAAGAATTTTCTGTTTTTATCCATAAACCGCCAGAAAAGTCCGTCCCAGGTTTGCTGCCAGTCGCCTTTGGGGAAGTCGCTCATTTTCATCAGATAATTACTGCCGCTAATGTAAGGCTTGGTTGCTAGTAATCCACCGTCTGCGAATTGGCTCATTCCGTAGACATTAGGGACCATTACCCAGTCGTATGCGTCAATAAAAAGCTCCATAAACCAGCGATAAACGTCATCAGGGTCGAATTCGCATAATAGCATGAAGTTTCCCAGCACCATTAAGCGCTCAATGTGATGGCAGTAACCGATATCGAGGACTTTCCTGATAACAATATCAACCGGCTCGATGCCTGTTGTGCCGGTCCAGAACGTTTCAGGGATTTTGCGTGTATAGCCCCAATAATTTCGCGTCCGCTCTATGCTGCCTTTGTATTCGTAAACCCCATGCATAAACTCCCGCCAGCCAATGATCTGCCGGATAAAGCCTTCCAGTGAGTTGAGCGGAATATCATGTTTTCGCGCATACTTTATGGTTGCGTTTATGACTTTTTTAGGCGTTAGTAAGCCTGTATTGAGCATGGGCGTCAACACGCTGTGATGGAGAAAATGTTCTGAAATCACCATGGCATCCTCGTATTTGCCAAATTCTTCAAAACGCTTTTCCATAAACTGATCGAGCCAGGCCTCGCTTTCTTCGGTGGTGATCGGGAAGCGGATTTCGTCGGGAATGTCGCCGTAATTGTCCTTATAATGTTGCCCGACGTAACGTTTCGCTTCGTCATAATGCTCATTTGAAGCCGGGAAATGAATAGTTGGCGGCATTTGTTTTTTGGGGAATTTTAATCGGTTTTCCGTATCAAAACTCCATTTGCCACCTTCCGGGTCACCGTCTTCGTCCAGCAGGATCTTGTATTTTTTGCGCTGAGCACTGTAAAAATCTGCCTGGAAATATCTTTTCTTGTTCATGAAATACATTTCCAGATCTTCTTTGGAATTCACGAACATCGGCGTTTCAAACTCGATCAGCTCGATATTGTTCATCTTTGCAGACGTTGAAAGTCGTTTTTGGAGCCAGTTATCGGTAACATTCACATAGAAAATTTCTTCAACACCCTTTTTTTTAAGCATAGGAACCAGTTTCCGGACATCAGCCAGCAGATCCTGCGCGTCAATGTAATGCACATTTAATTTCTGGCTTTCTAAATGCAGCTTGTAAGCCTGCATCGAAGCGCGGTGGAAGAATAATTTGTGCTTGTGAAATGAAAATTGGTTGAAATATAGATCCTCTTCCATCAGAAAAACCTCTCTTCCCGCTGCAACAGCCGGATGGGGATGAAACAACTGATGTGGAAAAATTAACGTAATTGCCTTCATTTGCTATTCATTATCGATACATGCCGACCAACTTCCTTACTAAAACCATGCGAATCCTTGCATTCTTGCTCTTAACCTGTTTTGTTTCTGTTTGTTCTGCTCAAAACAGCTTCCGAGTCGTTCCTTTGGGGGTTAGGGGAGGCGGGGATGATGGAAACCTGTCGGCCTACATGGTCGCACCGGTAAATTCCAATGCTTATGTTTGCTTGGATGCGGGGACTGTGACGAATGGGATTTCCAAAGCATTGACAAACAAGGCGTTCTCAGTTGCCGCGGATGTTGTTTTGAGAAAATATATCAAGGCTTATTTGATTTCCCATCCACATTTGGATCACGTTTCGGGCATGGTGATCAATTCGGTGGAAGACACGGCGAAGAATGTTTATGGCACAGAATATTGCATTGAAACGCTGAAAAGCCATTATTTCAATTGGAAAAGCTGGCCTAACCTGACGAACGAAGGTGCGAGTCCGGCTTTGAAAAAGTATAGTTATAAAATGCTTGGTGAGGATCAGGAAGTTGATATTGAGCAGACGGAAATGTCCGTGAAAATATTTAAACTAAGTCATTCCAATCCATACGAAAGCACTGCATTTCTAATCCGGAAAGGCGAAAAATATGTCCTGTATTTTGGTGATACAGGTCCTGACGAAATTGAGAAGTCTGATAAAATGCAGCAGGTCTGGAAGGCGGTTGCGCCGCTGGTGAAGGCAAAACAGTTGGCGGGAATATTTTTAGAAGTATCTTATACTAACAAGCAGCCGGACAGACAATTATACGGACATTTAACGCCAAAATGGCTGATGAAAGAATTGAATGTGCTGTCAGAAATCTCAGGCGCAGGAAGCTTGAAGGGCCTGAATGTAATTATCACACATATGAAGCCAACGGCAGATAATGAGTCGCAGATTAAGGCGGAATTAGCGAGTGATAATGCGCTTGGATTAAACCTTATTTTCCCGGAACAGGGCAAAGCATTTGAATTGAAATAACAACTTCCGGGCCGAAATAACATGCACCCGGAAGTTGAAAGCATTATTTTTTAGCAGGAACCGGCGTCGGATGCACAGGCACTTTGAGCTCCATTCCGAGCTTTTCGTTGAATTTTTCTATCAAGTAAGCGGAAAGCAACGGAGAAGCCTCTTCATGATTTTGGTGGACAAAAAAGTAAATGTTCTCAATTCCTTCTTCCACCCACAATCTCAATCGCTCAAACCAGTCATCCAGCCTCGTATAATCGGAATCCACATTGGCACCATTATAACGCACAAATGCAGTCGGCGTGGTCAGGCGCATGTGCAGTAAGTCGCGGCGACCGGCGGAGTCTGTGACAATGTGGGTAATGTTATTTTTTTCCAAAACCTCGTAAAGCTCGTCGCTGTTGAATGAGCCGTCGTACCAGCCTGTGTGGCGTAGTTCCAATGCAAGCGGGAAGCCGGAAGGCCATTCTTCCAGGTATGCTTTCAAAACGTCCCAGTTTTTCGGGCCGAAATTGTCGGGCATCTGGAGGAAGAGCATGCCCAGTTTTTCCTGCAAATGTGCGATGCCATCCAGATACACTTCTGTGGGCTCTTTCGCATCTTTCAGGCGTTTCCAATGGCTAATGCCCTGGTGCAGTTTCGGGAAAAACCGGAATTCAGCAGGCGTTTTGTTATACCAGCTTTCGATCGTTTCTACGGGAAAGTTGTTATAAAAAGTCGCATTCAGTTCAATGCTGTTGAATTGAGTTGCATAGTAACCGAGCTCATCCTTTGTTCCTTTCGGATAAAAACTTTTTAAATCTGCCTTGTTCCATTTAGCACAACCAATGTAAATATTCGGCTTGCCTTTCTTTGCGTCGTTCAACAATTGCTTGTTAGCAGCCGCATCGTCCGGCAACTTAAAATCAACATCTTCTGGATTATCAACTTTCCCGAATTTCATGGTCTAATGTCTAAAATGGATCAATGATATATATAAAGAAGAATTTCCGTCGGTTTAAACCGACGGAAAAATCTCATGAATTATCGGCCGAAATCGTCTTGGACGCGAACGATATCGTCTTCATCGGATGGATTTGCGGCATCTGTATGTTTCCAGATTTCTGCCACAAAACCCCATTCGTCAACCCCTACCAAGCGATGACGCTCTCCTTTTTGCAGTTCCACAACTGTCCCGATCGGCAATTGGCGCAATGGTGTTTCTTCGTCTGTATCGCTGATCACAATGCCCGCATTGCCGCCAATTACCTTCCAAATTTCAGCGCGACGGTGATGATACTGCCAGGAAAGACGTTTATTAGGCGCTACAACCAATATTTTAGGGCTCAGTTTTTCGTAACCTGCAAAATCTTCAAGCGACAAATGAGGGAAGAATGTGGATATGAATTTCGGAGCTTCCGTTTCTTCCAAAACAAAAAAACCGCCCCACGGCCGCGAATGATCCTTGCTTACAACAGTGAAACCCTGTTCGTCGATAAACTGCTGAACTTTGGCAAATACAACATCCTTATCGGCTGTCGCGGTGAAAGATTGTATCATAAATTGTGATGTTGGTAAAATCAGTGATGGTTTCAAAATTAGGATAAAAAACAAAAAGATGCCCCAAAATATTCAGGGCACCTTTTGAATTATATCTACTAACTTATATTATTTGTCCCACCAAACTTTGGTAGTGAAGTCGTCAGGTAATGTTGCCCCGGTTTGGTAATTCGGGTTTCCTGCCACTTCGTTGGTTGGGTAGCGAAGTCTTACCGGGATTGTTCCGCCTGTTACATTGCCTGGATAGTTGGTTGGTGTCAATTTAGGGAATCCCGTTCTTCTCCAGTCGGACCATGCTTCCCACCAGTTGAAGAATTTGTTCACCCACATTTGCTCACCGATCATTTCAAGGGCTGGTTTTGTAACGCCATAAGGATAGGTCGTCAGATATTTGGCAGCCGCTGCATCGGACACGGTCAGGGACGCGTCGAATGGCGTGTACATTTGCATAGAAGCCTTCACGCCGGCCTCATAATGTGATTTGGCTGTGCCTGCAATGCCGGTTCCAATCTTTCTCTCAATCGCCTCAGCAAGCAGGAACTCCACTTCGCCATAATTCATGATCTGGTAAGGATCAGAATCCTGCAACATTTTTGAATTAATTCTTGAATAGGTTGTAGAGACATCGATCGGCTTTTTGTTTTCCAATTTTTCAAGCATCGCCAGATCATATCCGTTAGGCATTCCTTTTTGCTTCACCGGGTCCGTAATCACCGTTCCGCTGCCTATTCCGCCGCTAATGATCATCAAACGCGGATCATCATCTGTGGCAACAGCCGGGTTCGCACCTTTCAGGAAATTAACCAATGTCGCACTTAAATAAGTAGGCTGACCGCCATCACCCGCATCAAACGCACGCGAAATACCGTTCTGATTCACCCACTCGCTCGGGCCATCGGCCATTTTCACCCACACATTGTCTGCATTGCTTGTGAAAACACCTCCCGCAGCTGCTTTGGTTACGTAAGTTGCCGCTTTGGCCGCATCCACATTAGAAATACGCATTGCCAGGCGAAGCATTAAAGAATAACCCCATTTTTTCCATCTGGCAATGTCACCGTTGTAGATGAAATCCGCTGCTTTGAACCCCTCATCCGGATTGGAAGTGCTTAATGCTGCTGTTGCCTCATCGAGCTCTTTCAGCAAGTCGGCGTAGATTACATCCTGCGTATCATATTTTGGGAAAAATATGCCTTCAATGCCTTTATTTGCCTCCGAATAAGGAATGTTTCCATACAAATCCGTCAGACGGGCAAAACTGAATGCACGGAGGATCCGGGAAGCTTCGCGCGTGTTTTTGTATTTACCTTCCGCAAAACCGCCCGGTCCGGACTGTTTCAGAATCTCAGCAATGTTTTTGAGCTGATCATTGTAAGTAAATTCAAATGGCGCAGCGTTTGTTTCCGCATTAACGGTGTATTTATCGCCAGGCGCAATGCCGCCGCCCGAGTTGGCCAGGTGCTGAATGGCATAGGAAAACATGCCGATGTTAGTCCGCCAGTCGATGTAGCGGTTGTCGCCCGTTGTACCATTGGAGGCAATGCCCAGTTCAGCCGACGTAAAAATGAAGTTCAGATTTACTTCGTTCAGGGCCTGCGGGTTAATGTTCAGATCGTGCAATTGCTTGGTATCACATCCTGTCACCAAGGCCACTGCCAATCCGTATTTGATATATTTTTTCAAATTTTTCATCTTTGGTAAATTAGAATGTTGCTCTCAAATTGAAACCGTAGCTGCGTGTCGAAGGAAACCCGAAGTAGTCGAAACCTTGGGAGTTACCATTCGCATAATTCGATTCAGGATCAATGTTCGGCGTGTTCTTGAACAGAATAGCCAGGTTACGACCCACGAATGAAAGTGTCAGGTTTTGCAAAGGCGTTTTGCCAAGCAGCTTTTTAGGAAAAGAATAACCCACCGTAAGCTGTCTCAATTTGATGAATGACGCATCGTAGAGATACATTGTGGTTACAGCATTATCGCCTTCACCACCCACAGCTCCCCAGTAATTGTATGCTTCCAGAGGCGTTAATGTTTTCGTAAATGGCTTGTATTCGGTGCCTTCTTGGGTAACACCGGTCACTGTAAGTGGCTCTTCTCCTTCACGGCCTTTCAGGGAATTTTTGCTTAATCCCCATTGATCCAGTCTCATGTTCGTTCCGGAAAGAATGTCGCCGCCCACTTTGAAGTCAACCAGGAAAGAAAGGTCGAATCCTTTGTAATTGAATGAGTTGGTTACGCCGCCTGTCATCTTTGCAATACCATTTCCAATCACCTTATATCCCGCCTCACTCACCGGACGACCGTCTTTATCGAATACCGGCTGGCCATCAGGCGACATTTTTTGCACACGGCCCGTGATCATTCCAAACGGTTGGCCAACAACGTTTTTGATAAAGGCATTCCGGGTTCTTGGTTCGTCCATCACCAACTCGGTTGTTCCTTCGATCAGCGATTTTACCTTACTATTGTTTTTTGCAAGGTTTACCGTCAGGTCCCAAACCAGATTGTTGCTTTTAAGTGGCGTTGCGGATAACAAAAGCTCCAAACCGCGGTTCTGTAATTTACCCAAATTCACCGAAGTGCTTCCGAAGCCAGATGCCCGTGAAATCGTAGCATTCAGGATATCGTCCGTGGTTTGCTGATCGTAATACGTGAAGTCGATGCCCAGTTTGTTATTAAACACCCTGAAATCGATTCCAACTTCCGTCTCTGTAACTGTCAGTGGTTTTAGAGCCGGGTTAGGAATGTTTCCGCCGTTACCCATCGCCTGCGAGAATGATGCCATAGGAATGCCCAGATGCGGGTTTCCGTTCAGGGAGTAAGTCAGGTTGTTTTGATAAGCATCAATGGTAACATTGCCCACCTGCGCCCACGACGCCCTTACTTTACCATAAGACAGCCAGGATGGAAGTCCTTTGAAAGCATCAGAAAATACAAAGCTACCACCAACAGAAGGATACAAAATGCTGTTTGTTTCAGGGTTAAGCACTGAGAACCAGTCGTTTCTTGCCGTTGCCGTAAGGAACAAATAACCGCCATACGAAACTTCGGCAGATCCTAACAACGAATTAATGCCGCTTTCCTTAGGGTCATAAGTGAAAGATCTGTCTTTTACGTTGTTCAAAGCCGGGAAAAACTGAACATTAAAGCCGTTTCCGTAAACGTTTGTGTATTCATATTTTCTTCTCATCCGGTTTCCACCTGCAAATGCAGTGAAACCGAATTTGCCAAACTCCTTGCTCGCACCGATTGTATACTCTGCATTAAGCTCCGAAACGTTCCAGTTTCCAAGGTTTCTGGCGCCGCCACGCTGGTAACCGGTTCCTTCGGGTGTGAGGGACTCTGCGCGTCTGCTGTACTTGTCCAAACCAACCCGTCCCTGGATGAAAAGCCAGTCGGTGATCTGATATTTCAACTGACCGGAAGTAATAATCCTGTTTTTCTGATCCGATTTAATGAACTGATAAGCAACCCAGTATGGATTTTGGCCCCAGTTGTTGCTGGCTTGCTGCATTTCTTCTCCTACTGCTCTCGACTCGGAAACACCCCAGATGGCCAGGCTGGCTGGATCGGTGCCTGCTGGAATTGCACCCGGCTTGGCAGGATCTCCGTAATAATCAAGCACATTCTGGTCGCCCGGAATCCGCCAGATTGATTGGATCGCATTACCAGGGGAATCGGAAACATTTGGTCTGTTCTTCGCCTTTTCCTCTGAATAAAGCACTTTGGCATCGAAAGAAAGTCTTTTGCCAAATTTCGATTGCGTTGAAAGTGAAAGGTTAATCCGGTCAAACCCTGAATTAGGGATAATGGTCGTGCTTTTCAGGTTGGTAACAGATGCCCGGAAATTCTGTGTTTCATTTCCGCCTGAGAATGCCAGGTTATTGGTAAAAGCATGCCCTGTTTTCAGGTAACGGGAGAAATTGTCGCCAGCGTAGGAATATGGGTGCATTTTACCATCGAAACCGATTGCTTCGCTATTGTCAAATTTTGGTCCCCACGAATCATCACCCCAGTCATAAGCCTGCGCCTGGTTTGATGGCTTGCTTGCAACACCATTTACGTAACCCCCAGCTCCGTATGAATGTTGCAGATCAGAAAGGTCATTGAGTTTTTCGAAAACATAGTTTGAGCCGAATTCAATGCCGACGCCTTTTCTTTTCGTGCCGCGTTTTGTGGTGACGTTAATAACACCATTGGCTGCACGCGAGCCGTAAAGCGCCGCTGCATTGGCGCCTTTTAACACCGTAATGGACTCAATGTCATCAGGGTTAATACTCGAAAGACCATCTCCTTCATCAGAACCGCCCCAAAGGCCCGCTTGTCCGAAGTTGCTGTTATCCATGGGGATACCATCAATTACATAAAGCGGTTGGTTATTGCCTTGCAGCGATTTATTACCACGAATGATCACACGGGAAGATCCGGCCGGGCCAGATGCCACTTTGCTCACATTCACACCTGCAACACGTCCTGCCAAGGAATTTCCAAGGTTAGCTTCACGGGCAGCCGTCAGGTTGTTGCCACTCACTTCTGTAATGGAGTAGGCCAATGCACGCTTATCACGACTGATACCAAGTGCAGTAACCACAACTTCATTCAGGGCAGTGGCTTCTGCTGCAAGATTCACATCAAGCACACTCGCATTGACAACAATTTCTTTCGAAACATAACCAATATAGCTGAATGTCAATGTTTTCCCCTTTTCGACTGAGATGGAATATTCTCCCTTGTCGTTCGTGGTAGTTCCCCGGGTTGTTCCCTTTACCACCACGTTTACACCGGCGATTTCTCCGCCGGATGCATCATTTACTTTCCCGGATACTGTCATATCCTGTGCATAGCCCTGGAGGGCGAGCATGGAGAGCAGTACCAACACAATGTTCAGTACAAGTTTTTTCATACGCTTTCTTTTTCTGGAAAATAGGTTAATCAATTCATAACATTGGATCTTGAACAATCCGGTTCAAATATACCACTTCGAAGAGCATACCTTTATAGTTCTTTTTTATCTAAAAATAACACATTTTTGACAGTTGTTCAAGATATCAGGGCTATTTTTTTGCAGTAATATTTGCTCTAATGCCTTGTTTATCAGCATTAACCTTTAAGAAAAATTGTGAAGGCAAATTCTCCTTGCTGACACTATTTTCCAGAGTGTCGCCTTGCTATATACGTTCAAGTATTGTTTAGCCGTTTTAGTGGTAATTTCCTTGTGGCAGTCAGGTTTTTATGATTTAATGATCGGGTAACTGCCTGTACCAGGTTTTCCAGAGAACCCATGCTGAAACGGCCAGTGTGGCTGCTGCGATGGCGGTTTGTTCGGGCATGAGCAGCACCAGAAATACAGGTAAGGCGGTGATGGAAGTCTGCGCCGTGATGCCCACCACAACATTAAACATATCCCATTTGCAACGACGGTTGGGCTCAAATGATGGATCTTCCGATTTTACAGCAATGGCCACAGGTTTCCAAAATCCCCACGGGCGGACCGTTTTGTAAAATTTTTTCAATGTATCAAAATCCGTTGCGGGCGTCAGTAATGAGCCGGTTATTGCGCCAATTGTTGAAATGAGCAGGATTATTGGAAAATAAAAAAGCGGGACCGTTCCCGGGAAAATGGATGGCGCTGCCAAAGCGCAAAGGATGCCGGAGAGCATTCCCCAGAAAAAACCACTGCTATTAAACCGCCACCAATGCCATTTCAAAACATTGGAAGCAATATAACCACCAAAAAGCGCGGAAACGATCCATTGCAGAATGCTGTTGACGTCTTGCGCCAAAAAACCCAGCAAGATGCTGATCGTTACCACGGCAAGGCCCAGCAGGTAATTCATCCTGGAAATCTGCTTGTTGGTCGCTTTTGGATTAAAGGATTTTAGATAAATATCATTAACAAGGTAAGCCTGCGCAGCATTGAATGTCCCCGCAAATGTCCCCATAAAAGCGCCCATCAGTCCAACTAACACCAATCCAAGCAAGCCTGAGGGAATATAGGTGTTGAGTACAGCAGGTAGGATCCGCTCAAAATCCGTTTTGTCGGCGATTGAAATGCTGAGATCTTTATAAAATAGCAATCCGAGAACGGTGACGCCGATAATAAGCAGGTAACGCGTAGGAAGCAGCACCACATTCACGATCATGCTCATAAGGGCAGCTTCGCGAGGTGTTTTTGCCGACAGGACTTTTTGCATATCATAGCTCGGAACAGGCCCGGCCAGACTCGCCAAAATGCCCTTGGCCGTCATCAACGCAAAGAAATAACCAAAAGGTGAGAAGCCATTGGCCTTAATTTTTTCGTTCACCTCAGGAATATGCGTGCTCCAATCCAGATCCAGTTCTTTGCCAAAAAACAGGTTATTCCAACCCATCGGCACAGGCAGCGATCGGGCATCGTGTAACGCGGTCATAGCAATGACAGCGATGGCGACAGATACGACAACCATGATCGCATAATGGATCAGATCGGCCCAGACGATACTTTTCATGCCACCGAGTAGTGAATAAAAAACCGTAAACAATGTAAAAATGACGCCATAAACATGCGCCGCATATGCTGCACTAATTGTAAATGGCAAATATGGCTGGACAAAATGCCAGGGAATAAAAATTTCGATAAACTTGCCCAATCCGATAAATCCGTAGGCCATAAAACCCAGACAGCTCAGGAGCGCGAAGGCAATTATGGTCTTATGTGATGGCAACGCATTTTTTTTATCCCCAAACCGTGTGAGCATCCATTCAGCGCCCGTTGAAACATTGGATCGCCGCAACCAGATGGATAGATACACCATCATAAATATCTGATTAAAAACCGGCCATAACCACGGCAGCCAAATGCTTTTTACACCGTAAACAAACATGATGGAAACCATCCAGACGGTTCCGGAGATATCGAACATTCCCGACGCATTGGAAACGCCCAACATCCAGAACGGCATGGATCTCCCGCCAAGCATGTAATCATTTTTACTCTTTTGCGCCTGTTTTTTGAGTATGATTCCAATCACCGTTACCAGCAGCAGATAGGCAATGATGACAAGGAAATCAATCAGTTTTATTTTCATGAAGAAGGTCCGGCGTCCATGGTATTTTTATCACAGTGAATTTAGAATACTAATGACAGATTTCAATATGTAACGCCAATTCTTCCCCTTGCCCATCGCTGATTATTATCACGAAATCATTATATTTAGCACATTCTGTAACCAAGATCTGTATGAGTGAAATTTACCGTGAAATTACCCCATTGACTCAGTATGACTGCTTTACAATCTTTGACAGGAAAAAAACCGTTTTCGATTTTCCTTTACACAGCCACGATGAATTTGAGCTGAACCTCGTGCTGTCGGGTAAGGGTGTGAAGCGGATCGTGGGGGACCATACCGAGGTCATTGACGATGCGGAGCTGGTGTTGGTTGGAAATAATTTGCCGCATGGGTGGTTAACAAATGCGTATAAATGGCAGGAAGGCGTTCCCGAAGTGCAGGAGATCACCGTTCAGTTTCATCGCGACTTGTTTGACGACAAATTCCTGAAACGCAACCAGCTGTTTTTCGTCCGCTCACTGCTTGAGAAATCGTCGAAAGGAATCGCATTTTCCAGAGAAACCATTGAACGCATTACGCCCCGGCTTACAGCCCTTGTTCAAAAGAGTGGTTTTGATTCTATTCTTGAATTGATGTCTATCCTGCACGATCTGTCCGTTTCCAGAAACATGCGAACGCTTTCAAACAGCACATTTACAGGCGAAAACGTTAATTATAACAGCAGAAGAATCGAAAAAGTGTTTGCTTATATGCGCGATAATTACGACAAAGAGATCAATCTGGAAGGCATTTCCAAGCTGGCCGGCATGTCGGAAGTTTCGTTTAGTAGATTTATCAAAAAACGGACAGGCAAGACATTCATCGAAAGCCTGAATGAGATAAGGCTCGGCCATGCATCACGCTCGCTGATTAATACGACGAACACGATTTCGGAGATTGCTTACAAATGCGGGTTCAATAATTTGTCCTATTTCAACCGGATTTTCAAGAATAAAAATGGCTGCACGCCAAAGGAATTCCGCGACAATTATTCAGGGACGAGGACATTTATATAAAACAAGCCCTGTTAATGTATAAATCAAAAGGCCCGGTTAAGATCGCTTAACCGGGCCTTTTGTATAAAATATCAGAACTATACTTTCAGCATCCAGCCAAATGTATCTTCCTCTTTGCCAGTGCGTAAATCCGTCAGGTAACGCTTTACTTTATTGACAAATGAATCTTCTTTGATTTCAGGAAGAGGATAATCCACGCCTTCGTAGGCAATGCTCGCGAATGGAGAGATCACAACCGCCGTTCCAGCACCAAATGCAGCTTCCAGACTTCCGTCTTTCAGGCCGTCAATGATTTCTTTCACACTAACACGGCGTTCTTCCACCGGAATGCCCCAGTGCTGTGCAATGGCAACGATGCTTTTACGCGTGATGCCGTCTAATGTGGTTTCGGAAACATATGGCGTAACTAGCTTGCCGTCCAGGATAAACATAATGTTCATCGTTCCGGACTCCTCAATGTATGCGTGCTCGCGGGCGTCGGTCCAGATCAATTGATCGTAACCTTCCTGCTGCGCCAGTTTCGCCGGATACAATGAACCTGCGTAGTTTCCGGCACATTTGGTTGCGCCTACGCCACCTTCGGCAGCACGGATAAAATGCGTTTCCACTTTTACCCGCGGAGGCTTCGCATAATACGTGCCAACCGGGCTTGTGAATATGATAAAGTAGTAAGAATCAGATGGTTTTACGCCAATATAGGGGTCCGTTGCGAACATGTAAGGGCGAATGTATAGCGAGCAACCTTCTTGTGAAGGCACCCAGTCCGCATCCTGACGAAGCAATTCTGTAAGCCCGCTCATGAAGATTTCTTCCGGGATTGTAGGCATGCAAAGGCGTTCGGCGGATTTATTCAGACGTTTCCAGTTGTCGATAGCGCGGAAAAGAAGCACTTCTCCTTCGGCACTTTTATAGGCTTTCATGCCTTCAAAAATAGCCTGACCGTAATGCAGCGCGGCTGTTGCAGGACTTAGCGCGAGATCACCATAAGGGACGATCCGGAGGTCTTGCCATTGGCCTTCGCGATATTCGGCGATAAACATGTGGTCGGAAATGTTCCGGCCAAAAACGAGATTGTTGAAATCAACCTCTTGCAAACGTGAATTTGTTGTCTGCTGAACCTCTATTTGCAACGTGTCGGCTGTCATAATGCCAAAAATTTAGATTGCGGATATTGTTTTTTGAGGAAGTTTTGCGGCTTTCCTAAGTCTCGCAATTTAAAAAAATAAATCAATAATCAACAGATATTTAGTATAACAATTATTTTTTTGGAGCGACCCTCGGTTTCCACGTAACTTCCTCAATTTCCAGCTCATAAGTCATGGCGCGGCAGAGCATAAATAAATAATCCGAAAGCCTATTCAGGTAACGAACGACGATATCCTCAACCTCTTCTCCCTGCTGCAAATGGATCACCGCCCGCTCAGCCCGTCGGCAGACAGTCCGCGCAATGTGCCCAAACGAAACCGACGGATGTCCGCCTGGCAGGACAAATGCTCTCAAAGGTGGAATTTGCGAATCAATCACATCCATTTCAGTTTCCAGTAAGGTCACGTCCGTATCCAGCAAATCAGGCAAAACCCGCTTCACCTGATCCGATTCCGAAGCCAAATGCGATCCAATCGTAAAAAGCCGGTCCTGAATTTCCTTTAAAAGATCACGGCGATGCTCGTTCACCGACTGATCGCGGAGCATGCCGATATAACTATTCAGCTCATCCACAGTTCCATAAGCATCAATCCGCACATGGGCCTTACTCAACCGCGTCCCGCCAATCAGCGACGTGGTTCCTCTGTCACCTGTTTTGGTGTATATTTTCATTTTTACTCATTTCAAATATTTCCTGAAGCGTATAATTTTTCGCATTAGGATCTAATAATTCCTTTTCAATTGCCTTCATCTCCGCCTTCGTATGCTGATTTCGGATTACAGCGATTGTCTTAGTTTTTCGCTCTTTCATGATAAAGTCGTCTAGTTTGTGTATTTGCAGGCCAGCTGCTTATAGGTCGGATTTTTCCGTTATTGACAGTGAAGATAACAACATTAATTCTTCCTAAGTTGCTTAAACCGATAGCTCTGTATCTCTGCTCGGCAGCAACATGGTTGCCTTTTCGGTAGATTACAAATGGATCTAAAAAACGCTTTCTACTTCACTTATGGTATTTTCTCGACTTGGATAGTCCTCTATAACATGTTTAATATTATGGCTATCCCATTCAAATTCAATCATCAAAATGTATATAGTGTGTAATAAGAAATGCCAACTTTCAAAGGTAACATTTATAATCATTAACGTTCCCAATTAGGTTTTAGAAACTCCCCAACCTAATTTTGCAGCCAAATTTACTATGGCAAAAAAACCTCTTGAAGGTTACTGATTCATGAAAGTTACAACATTTGGTATAAAAGTATGGCGCTGGTTGTCGTTGGTCCTGGTTATTGGTGCGCTCGTATGGACTTATTCGGTTTTTCCGCAGACGGTTGCTGTTGATTTCTCAGACAATGGTTTGGCGGAAAAATATCTTGAAAAAGAACACATTTTTTACATCGTAATGGCGCTCTTTCTGCTTAATAATGTGCTGATAACCGGCCTTGCGCGACATATTCCCAATGTGGATCCGATGCACCTGCCTATTCTGAACAAAAAAGTCTGGGCGCAGCACCGCGAAGAGTTGAATGAGCATTTGATCAACTGGCTTTACTGCCTCGTTGCGGTCATCAATACGATCATTGGGATGAGCCTTTTTGCCCTCGCAACCATTAACAGTCAGCAATATAAGCTTGACGTTTTCGATTTTTCGTGGTTGTATTATGCTGGCTTGGGATTAATGATCATTGTTTTTCTTCTGCCTCTCCGGCTTTTGTGGACGCCAGCTCCTGAGGACAAATTGTAAAAGGGAAAATGAAAGAGGAAGGATCCAAAGGCAGCGAAAATTGGCAAAATGACTGGCTCAAAGCGGCAGAATCGATTCGTTTGGAAGACTATTCATATGATCTGCCTGACGAAAGGATTGCGAAATATCCGTTGGATAACCGGGATCAATCGAAGCTTTTAATCTATAAATCCGGCGAAATCGCGCACAAGCGTTTTACGGATTTGCCTGAAAATCTCCCTGCAGAAACGCTTCTCGTTTTTAATGACACCAAAGTAATTCCCGCAAGGGCTTATTTTGAAAAGGAAACAGGAGCCGTTGTTGAAATTCTCCTGCTGCATCCTGAGCTGCCGACGCGCGTGATTAATGATGCGATGTTGGTGAAAAATTCCTGCGTTTGGGAATGCATGATCGGGAATAAAAAGCGCTGGAAGTTAGCCGATACATTGACAACAGAAATCAGCATTAATGGTCAGCTTGTTGTTTTGAGTGTTAAATACGAGGATTATGAGCGAAACTTGGTTCTGCTTAATTGGAATGGAGATTGTGTTTTTCTTGACATTGTAAAAGCTCTTGGCGAAATTCCATTGCCACCTTATCTGAACCGCGACACTGAGGCACGCGATTCAGAAACTTACCAAACCGTTTACGCCCATCACGACGGCGCAGTCGCAGCGCCAACCGCCGGCCTGCATTTCACGCCGGAGGTTTTTGAAAAACTCCAATCAAAAGGTGTTAAGAGATCTTTTCTCACCCTTCACGTTGGCGCAGGGACATTCCAGCCAATCAAGGTAAGCTCCGTAACCGAGCATCGGATGCATTCGGAGCAGGTTGTTTTTACCAAACAATTGGTTAACGATTTGCTTGAAAACTTGGAAATGATCATTCCGGTCGGCACTACATCATTGCGGTCTTTGGAAAGTTTGTATTGGTTCGGTGTAAAGCTCTATCGCCAGGAGACGACTGATTTTTTCATAGAAAAGCTTTATCCCTATCCTTTCGAAGAAAAGGATCTTCCATCTGCAAGCGAAGCATTGCATTCAATTTTAGCTTTCATGGAGGAACAAAACACCGACCACATTGTAGGTGAAACCGAAATCTTCATCTTCCCCGGCTACAAATTCCGCCTTTGCAAGGCCATAGTAACCAATTTTCACCAGCCAGGCTCCACGCTCATTCTCTTAGTTGCCGCGCTTACCGGGCAAGATTGGAAACGCATTTACGCTGAGGCTTTGGAGAATGATTATCGGTTTTTGAGTTATGGGGATTCTTCGTTGCTGTGGCGGAAGGATTAAGTGCAATTTGAAAATGCTCGAATTTTGATGTAATTTGTTTTGAAAAATCAACCAATATGGGACACGCACAAATTTCAGAACAAAAATACACCGTAGCCGAATACCTGGAAATGGAGGAGAAAAGCGAAATCCGTCATGAATTTTACGATGGAGAGATTTTCGCCATGGCAGGAACGACTATGAATCATAATGATATCGTAGACAACGTTCGGTCACTGTTGAAAAGCGTTTTTGTTCCAAAGGGTTGCAGAGTTTTCTCAGAAAATATCAAGGTTGAGGCTGTCCCAAATTTTTTCTATCCTTATCCTGACGTGATCGTCACTTGTGCAAAAGAGGACGTGAACGGAAAATATATCGTCAAGCATCCGAGCATTCTGGTTGAAGTTCTTTCTAGAACTTCTGCGATCTATGACCGCGGTTTTAAGCTGAGAATGTACAAAGGAATTCCCTCACTACAATATTACATGCTAGTGTCTCAAAACGAATTTTATGTCGAGCTTTTCACTCGCACTGAGCAGAAAGATATTTGGACGTATCAAACATTTGATCAGCCAAGCGACATTATCAATTTCGAATTGCTAAATTTTAACATAACACTTTCAGGCATTTACGAAAACATCGTTTTCATTCCTGATGAAGAGATTGTTTAAATCACTTCACCCCAACAACCTCGCTCATCTTCGAAACGCTATTCTCATTAAACGCCTCAATAGCAAAGTAATAAGGCACGCCCACATTCAATGCCCTTAACTCAAATGTATTCGGCTCATCATTCCAAAACTGGTAAGTCTGATACAATTTATCCGGCGCGATTCCCCAGAGCACATTATAGCCAATTACTCCCGGCACTTTTTCCCATTTTAAGTCTGCATTTCTAGTGTCTTTTTGGAGAATGGCTGAGAAGTTTGCGGGCGTTTCAGGCGCTTTTCCAAATCCATTTCCAAAAACACGGAATTCGCTGATCGCCAGACTGGGTGAAGCAACATATATATGCTCATAGCGAACATAGCGTGCTTTTACCGGTTTGGCCAGCTCAATGTAGGCGCACGGGCGATCACGTTTGGGCTCCTGCGTGAGGTCGCTTACAACGTCCCATTTCTTGCCATCAACCGAAGTCAAAATTTTAAATTGTGTGTAAACGACTTCTGGCTTGTTGTCGAAAATGTCTGATTTGTAATCTGAATAATTGACTTGGATTGCTTTGATTTCCTGTTCTTTTTGCAGATCAATGGTCAGCGTTTCACCGGGTTTGTTTTGTTTGGCGACCCAGAAAGTTCTGGGGTTTTCGTCGGTGATTTTTGCGGCGGACATGGTGTCCATAACGGACGATGCCGTGACAGGTTTTTTGTAGGAAAGCAGCATCCAGCCTGTGAAAAGTTCATCGCCTTTGCCTTCCCACTTTTTGGTTGTCATTTTGTGCGGAAAGTCGCCGAACCGGGTGTTGGCGAACATTTGTCCGTCTTTGTCGAAACCGGCTGCATATCTTACAATCCTTCGTTCCATGCCCCAATTGTAGCCGATCCATGACGTTCCGGTGTTCCAGTAATTGCCAAAATTATCCTGAAATGTATTCCCATGCCCGGCACCGGTCGCGAAGCCGCCGGGCTTGTAGGAAACCGGGTTGTAAGGCGCATAAGTGAATGGCCCGAGCGGGTCATCGCCGACGTAAGTGCCATTGGCGTAAACATTATATTCCGTGCCAGGCGCGCCGTATTGCAGGTAATATTTGCCATTATGCTTGGTCATCCAGGCGCCTTCCGTGAATGGTTTGAATGGATCGGAATGGTTCGGGCCGAAGCGTTCCCAGCCGTGCTCGTATTGATTTAACCAAAACATGGCCTTATACTGATCCTTGAAAGCCAGCTTTTTGCTGTGGTCAAGCTCCGCGCCAAAAATCGGATAGACATTCGATGAGCCCCAATACATAAACCATCTGTCGGTGTCTGGATCGTGGTAAATGGCCGGATCCCACGGCCCAATGTCCTTCGGCAGGCGCGGCGTCCAGCGGTTATAAAATTCCCAAATTCCCTTCTCTGGTGCAACGGAATAGAGGATAGGCCGAGATTCGAATGTCGATTGGAACAAAAAAAGCGTGTCACGAACAGAAACAGCCGCCGGTGCGCACATATCCTCGAAAGGCCAGCGGTTGGCAGTCAGATATTTCCAGTTGATCATGTCTTTAGAATGCCAGTAACCGCCCTGAATCGTCACAAACATGTAATAATCACTGCCTTTTCCCGAAACTTTATGATTAATGATCACCGGATCAGCGCCGGAACGATAACTTATTTTTTCATTCAACTGCTCAAAATTGTATTTGTAATCAATGTCCATCGGGTTGCAATAGGTCGTTTGTGCAACGGCAGACTGGAAAATGAGGACAATAAATGCGCAGGAAATGGCTTGTAAAATATTTCTGATCATTAGTATGTGAGATTTGAATGCAGGAAAATCTTTTAATCATGCTAAAATAGGCACTTTCCCGGTAAACCGATAACGTTTACCTTTGCGCTTCGATTTTGAAATAAGAAACACCATTTATAATGACGATTGATTTTGTTGAAGAACTGCGCTGGCGCGGAATGCTTCATGATATGATGCCCGGAACGCATGAGCAACTGAAAAAAGAAATGACGGCTGGCTACATCGGTTTCGATCCAACGGCCTCGTCGTTGCACATCGGTAACCTGGCTACGATCATGCTTTTGGTTCACTTTCAACGTGCTGGCCATAAGCCATTTGCATTGATCGGCGGCGCAACGGGAATGATCGGCGATCCGTCGTTTAAGGCATCTGAACGGTCGTTTTTGGATGAAGATACATTGCGCATTAATCAGGAAGGCATTCGCAAGCAATTGGAACAATTCCTTGATTTTGACTGTGGTGAGAATTCAGCTGAAATGGTTAATAATTATGATTGGTTCAAGGACATTGGCTTTCTACAATTCCTGCGTGAAGCTGGTAAGTTTCTGAGCGTCAATTATATGATGTCTAAGGACTCAGTTAAAAAGCGTTTGGAAACGGGAATTTCATTCACAGAGTTTTCTTACCAATTGCTGCAAGGCTACGATTTTTATCATTTATACAAAAACAAGAATATCCGTTTGCAAATGGGCGGCTCCGATCAATGGGGCAACATTACAACCGGAACCGAAATCATCCGTCGCAAAGAAGGCGACGAAGAAGGTTATTTCAAAGCATACGCATTAACAACGCCACTTTTAACTAAATCCGACGGTTCGAAATTTGGCAAAAGCGAAGGCGGAAACATTTGGCTGGACGCTGAGAAAACGTCTCCATACGAGTTTTACCAATTCTGGCTCAACCAAGCCGATGAGGATTTGCCGCGTTATCTGAGGGTTTTTTCTTTCAAAAACAAAGAAGAAATCGAAGCATTAGAAACCAGCCACGCCGCCGAGCCCCATTTGCGCATCATGCAAAAAGCATTGGCATCCGAACTCACAATCCGAATCCACTCAGAACGCGCATATCAAACCGTTTTGAAGGCATCAGAAGTGTTATTCGGCAAAGCAACATTGGAAACATTGCAAAGCATCGAAGCCGACGAATTCGACACCATCTTCGCAGGCGTGCCCCAAACGGAGATCACAAAGGCCGAATGGAGCGAAACGGCCAACATTACGGATTTGATTTCAACGGTTACCAAATCCGAAATTTATGCATCAAAAGGTGAGGCTAGGAGAGCGATTCAGCAAAATGCGGTGAGTGTCAATAAGGTAAAAGTGACTTCTGCTGAGCAGGTTTTGAGTGATTTTAGTTTGCTGCAAGACCGGTTTTTGTTGATTTCGAAAGGGAAGAAGAATCACTTGGTTAGGGTTGTTTAACGATTTTGAAACATTCTTTAAAGACTTTCTGGGCTCGTCCTGGGAAGTCTTTTTTTTGCTCAACTAACTTCTTTCAAGCAGCCTTCCAATTTAGAAAGTAATGTTGCGACGCGAAGTTGATTCGTGATGTTCACCCGCATTTCCGGTGTAATGGAATTGAGGTTTTCTGTAAACAGGATGCTTTCAATGTTTTGATTCAGTGATGCTATTATTTCGCTTGCTTTGTCGGTTTGGAAGAATTCTTTGAGGATTGTTAGGTGATCCGGCAATGTTCTGTTGTCTGTTTGAGAAGTGTTTATCATGGGCAATTTGTATTTATGAATTTGTTGTATTTTACGACAAGTTGTGATCAAAAAAAATCATTTCGGCTTGTAGTTAACAATAGTCTTAACTTCTATATCGCCAAAATCCTCCAAGATTTCTCTCATCCGTTTTTCAGTAATGCTTCCTCCATGCGTATAATCTCGCCAAGCATATGTTAGTCGTCCCTTTTTCTGCTCAGGAGGAAGATTTTTGTAAACGTTTTCAAGAAACCACTTAAAAGCTTCGTCAATTGACGAAAATGATTTCATATTCAAATGTAAATCAACTTGTCGAAAAATACAACAAACTCATTTTGATTTAGTATTTAGCAGGCTCCGCCGAAGCTGAACACCAAACCGAATCATACTGCTAGAAACAGGGAATCACACCGGGATTTATGTAAGTTTTTCTGCACAAGCGGCGCGGCTAGAATTTTGCGACTAGTCGCGGAACGATACAATATTGGTAGAAAAGTGTGTTACATCCCTCCGGGATTTGGATAGATTCGATCGCGCTTTTTTTCTACCAAGATCACATCCCTCCGGGATTTTGTTGATGTTATTTTTCTACCAATATTCTAATTCCACTGGGATTGTTGAAAGTTTTTTGCACAAAGGGCGTGTTAAGAATTTCGCGATTAAATCGCAGAGCAATGCAACATTGGTAGAAACGTGTGTTACATCCCTCCGGGATTTGGATAGATTTGATCGCGCTTTTTTCCTACCAATATCACATCCCTCCGGGATTTTGTTGATATTCTTTTTCTACCAATATTCTAATTCCACTGGGATTGTTGAAAGTTTTATGCACAAAGGGCGTGTTAAGAATTTTGCGATTAATCGCAGAGCGATGCAATATTGGTAGAAAAGCGAGTTACATGCATATGAAAATCCCGGAGGGATGTAACGGCATGCAAGCTGTTCCAATGCCTCCGGAATTTTCATTAGCTTACGTTCCGGAGGAACGAACTGTTTATAGGATAACATTTATATAGGGGGCGCGACTCCGCTAGCAGTCTCCTTGCTAAATATCAGCCGATCCAGTCAGGCTTACTCATAACTCAACATCCCTGTTCCCGAAAGAACGGGAACCGTAAATCATAGCATTTAACTCGTCTCCTGTTTCTGGTCCTTCCCAGCTTCCGGCAATTTTGTCTAACAGTGCTAATGATTCAGCTTTAGTGAGGCGTTGTTGAGTGATTTCTGAAGTTATAAGTCCGAGGCGATTAGCAATTTCTTTCACAAGAAAAATGTCTGCTTCTTTATGTCCCTCGATAGTTAGCTTATGTGTCATAATGTGCATTTAGTTTATGTAAATTATCAACTTGGCTTGAACTCACCACAATTTCGGAGTTATCAAAGAAATCTTTTCCAAAATTCGCAACGCTATAAAAGCAAAAAGTTCACCCTGAGCGCCCTGTGCTAATGGGAAGGGGGGTGAACGTGTTGATGCGAAATTAAATAATTCTAACTCTTCCCAGTAAAACTGTTCAAAACCGGCGCAGCCGTCGGGTTATACTGATAGGACTGCCAAGTGTTATCCTCATAAATCTCTACAATCCGGTAACCTTTATAAGTCGTTCCCCAATTGCCGCCGAAGTGGCCGTCGAAGAAGTAGGGTTTTTTGCCGTAGATTTTGGTGCTGTCCTGGTCGTGGTCGTGGCCGTTGAAGATGGCTTTGATGTTGGGGGTGTTTTCGAAGAGGTCGATGACTTCCTTGCATTCGATTCCATTCACGGTCCATTTGGCGGGGGTGATGTGCAGGAATACGAAAATGCCTTTTTTGTCTTTGTGTTTAGTGATTTCGTTTTTTAGCCAAGTTGCGTCGGGGCACACGTATTCGCCTTTTTCGTTGGACGTGTCGCCGATGATGAACGCGTATTCGCCTTTTGCAAAACTGTGATTTGTGGGATAACCCCACGTGCTTTGCCACACATCCAGGCCAACCTTATCATGATTGCCGCGGCTTACATAAAACGGCACGCTGAGGTTGCTGATTGTGTTTTTGAAATCATATAACAATGTCGGGTCGTCGTGAATAAGGTCGCCGTTGAAGAATAGGAAATCAACGCCTTTCTGCATTTTTTCCCGATTTACCCAGCTGATCAAATCCGTGTGGAATTGCTTGAAATCGGTGTTTGGCTGGCCGTAATGTCCGTCGGAGGCAACGATGAACCGCATGGAAATTCTTGCGGGAATGTTGTTTTCTGCTGGTTTTGATATAAATGAAAGGCCTGGCAATGCGGGTAAAAGTTTGAGAAAAGAGCGGCGTTTGAATGTCATAGAATCGTTCAGGTTTAGGTCGTTCGGGGTGTTTTTATTATTCCAAAAATAGTTATTCGCGAATGATATTTTCTTTATTCTTGCACCTTGTTAAGAATATTTAATATAAAATTCTATTCATGGATCGCCTAATCCTGCAAAAAGCTGCTTCTTATTGTGCTTACCAGGAAAGAACCCAAGATGAAGTGCGCCAACGCCTTAAAAAGTGGAATGTGTGGGGCGATGAGGCCGACGAGCTCATTGCAGAGCTGATTTCCATGAATTATCTGAGTGAAGAACGCTTCGCGAAAACTTATGCGGGAGGAAAATTCCGGATCAAAAATTGGGGCCGGATGAAGATCAGGCAGGAGCTGAATCGGCGTGGGTTGAGTCAATATAGCATTGAGAAGGGAATGGGGGAAATTGAGGATAAGGCTTATTTGGAGGGGCTGAAAACGCTTTTAGAGAAGAAGAGGATTTTGCTTTTGAAAACAGAGAATGATCCTTTTAAGCTGAAACAGAAATTGGTGAGGTTTGCTCTGGGGAAGGGTTATGAGAGTGAGTTGGTTTGGAGACTGGTTGAGGAATTGCTTGCCTGAAAGCTTGTCAGCCTGAACCTAAAAGCCTGTCAGCCTGAGCGGAGTCGAAGGCGCGCTACTCCTGGGTAACGCGCCTTCGACTCCGCTCAGGCTGACAGGGCTGCTTTAAGCTAACATATTACTTAAAAATCAGAGTCAAACGAGATCTTATGTCCTGAATCTTTGTCCTTCACACCACTCATTACGCCCGCTTTCTGATATTCTCCAACGCGTTTTTCGAAGAAGTTTGTTTTGCCTGGAAGTGAGATTAACTCCATGAAATCGAATGGGTTAGCGGAACCGAATTGTTTTTCGCAGCCTAATCTTTCCAGCCAGAAATCGGCAATGTATTCAATATATTGATTCATCAGGTCTGCATTCATGCCAATCAAGGACACTGGTAATGCTTCACTTACAAATTCTTTTTCAATCGTAACCGCATCCATCATAATTTCAATCACGCGTTCTTGCGGTAACTGGTTCACAATGTGCCTTGTATAAAGCAAACATGCGAATTCACAATGCAAGCCTTCATCGCGGGAAATCAGCTCGTTCGAGAATGAAAGTCCGGGCATCAAGCCGCGTTTTTTGAGCCAGAAAATGGAGCAGAATGATCCTGAAAAGAAAATTCCTTCCACAGCTGCGAATGCAATGATGCGTTCTGCAAACACCGGGCTGTTGATCCATTTCAATGCCCATTCCGCTTTTTTCTGCACGCAGGGAATCGTGTCAATGGCACGGAGCAAATGGTCTTTTTCAGACGGATCTTTAATGTATGTATCGATCAGCAACGAATAAGTTTCGGAGTGGATGTTCTCCATCGCGATCTGGAAACCGTAAAAGCACTTCGCTTCTGCATATTGTACTTCGCTCAGAAAGTTGACCGCCAGATTCTCATTCACTATCCCGTCCGACGCCGCAAAAAATGCAAGCACGTGCGAGATAAAATGCCTTTCACCGTCGTTCAGGTTCTCCCAGTCTTTCATATCCTGAGAAAGATCGATCTCCTCAGCCGTCCAGAAAGACGCTTCATGACGTTTGTACATTTCCCAGATATCGGAATGTTTGATCGGAAATAGCACAAACCGCAAAGGATCTTCAACTAACAGGGGCTCCTGCCTGGTAAGTTCTTGTGACATAAGTATTTAAAAATTTTAACGGGGACCAGATGTATAATTTATTGATTAGCCCGGGCCAGATTTGCCGGACTGGAGAAAACAAATCTACACGCTTTGCCCCGGAAATTCAAGGAGAATCTGATCAAATTGAATTCTTATCGGGGGAATATTCTTAGGACGAATAAGCTAACTTTGTCGCGCTCACATTACTTTAAATTTCGCTTACATTGAAGATTTCCGGCTTTACAATTATCAGGAATGCGATTATAAATGATTACCCGATTGTGGAGGCGATCACGTCCATTTTGCCCGTTGTGGATGAAATGCTGGTGAGTGTGGGGCATAGCGATGATGACACATTGGGGCTGATCCGGTCCATTGCTTCGGACAAAATCAGGATCGTGGAATCGGAGTGGGATATGTCTCTGCGGGAAGGCGGGAAAGTGCTTGCGGTGGAAACGGATAAGGCGCTGAAACAGATTTCGCCCGATGCTGATTGGGCGTTTTACATTCAGGGCGACGAGGCGGTTCATGAAAAATATCACCAAGCAATCATTGATTCTTGCACGCGGCACTTAACTGATGAACGCGTTGAAGGTTTGGTTTTCGATTACGTCCATTTTTACGGCACTTACGATTACATTGGCGACAGCAGAAAATGGTATCGCCGCGAAATCCGCATTATCAGGAATGAAAAAAGTCCAAAAGGTTTGCCGATTTCAGCTTATCGCGATGCGCAGGGTTTCAGAAGAGGAAATCAGAAATTGAATGTGATGCATTCCGGCGCGGCGGTTTATCATTACGGTTGGGTGAAAAGTCCGGCGCAGATGAAAACCAAGATGAAAAATGTAAGCCGTTTTTGGAATGAAGGCGAGGCTTGGGAAAAGATCCTGGAATCGGACGATGTGTTCAATTATGAAGAATTTGATTCATTAAAACGCTTTGAAGAAACGCATCCCACAGTAATGCAAGAACGCATTGCACGGCAAAACTGGAAAGTCGATCTCGACACATCCAAGAAGCGATTCAAACTGAAAGATGCGCTTCTTTACTGGTATGAAAAGGGGACGGGTAAGCGGCTCTTCGAGTTCAGAAATTACCGGTTATTGTGATATTAGGGCACAAATGAGTGTGAAACGATAACATATTTTAGCGTTTAAATCCTTAATATTGTAGTTTCAGAAAACTCACGAAATTCCTCGTTACATGTTTGAGTATTTTAAAAATTCTCTCGCCAGAAAGAAAGCACGTCGCCAATTTCAGGAATATCCTCACAAAACGGACACATTTGTGTTGGCTGAGGAAGGTGAAATTTCATTTGCAAACTGGAAAAACCCGTTGGTAAACCCAAAGGTGATAACGCAGGAAGAAGTCAATTTTTTCAAGAAATTTATTCCAAAAGGAAGCCTCTGCATCGACATTGGAACAAACATTGGTGACACAACTGTGCCAATGGCGCTCGCAACAGGCAAAACGGGAACAACCATCGGTTTTGATCCGAACCCGCACGTTTTCAAGATTTTAGAAAAAAACGTAGCGCTTAATGTTGATAAAACAAACATTATCCCGCTGCCATATGCGATAACCAAAGAAGACGGTGAATTTTTTTACAGTTCTTCGGAAGCATCATTTGGTAATGGTGGAATTTCAAACGAAATCGTTGAGGATCAAGGCGCATTTCAACTTCCTGAGAAAATCAAAGGAATTAACCTTGAAAAGTTTCTTAAAACCAATTATGCTTCTTTATTAAATAAACTTTCCTTCATTAAGGTGGACGTGGAAGGTGCTGATATGGAAGTAATTAGATCAATCAGTAATCTAATCAGACAATTTAAGCCCGTGCTGGTTGCAGAATGTTTCCCAAAAGCAACCACCGAAGAACGTGCCGAATTGTATCACATTGTCTCTGAATTTGGCTACACATTACATTACTTTTCCGACTTCGACGAGAACGCGAAAATTATCAAAATCGAAGGTCCTCGTGATATGAATAAGTGGAAAACGTTCAACTTCTACGCCGTTCCGAACGAAGCTTAAATCCAGCGTTTTCGGCGGAAAAACCAAAGTACAACGGCTGAGGAAAAGACCATTAAAAAGAGCGAGCCCCAAAAGCCCCAGGGTTCGGAGGTGCTGGGAATATGATTGTAATTCATTCCAAAAATTCCTGCGATCAGCGTTGGCGGCATGAAAATGATCGTTACCACAGTGAAAATCTTGATCACCTGGCTTTGCTCAATGTTGATCAAACCCATAAATGTATTTTGCAGATATTCAAGGCGTTCGAAGTTGAAAGTCGTGTATTCGAGCAGTGAACTAACGTCTTTCAGGATGATACGCAAATGTTCCTTCCTGTCTTCGGGGAAATACTGACTTCTCAAAATTCCGGATAGCACGCGTTGCTTGTCGATGCTCGTTTCGCGGAGCATCATGGTCGTTTCCTGCAAACCACTAATGCGGATCAGGACTTCCTGACGGGCTTTTTGTTCGTGTGTAAGGTCTTTACTAATGGCAGAAATATCACGCGAAATGCCTTCCAGCGAATCTGCATCGGCTTCAATACGCGTTTCCAACAGCAGCAACATGAAATCCACACCGCTCTGAATGCTTTCCGTGCTTACTTTCATTTTCTTGACCGTATCGGCGAAGGTTTTTGAGTCGCCGCGGCGGTAAGTGAAGAGCACATTTTGATATAAAATAAAAGAGACCGGATACATTTCATATCCATTCCGATCGATTCTTAAGAAGTTAGAATTGGCGTTAATCGTGTCATTTTGTTCAAAAAACCGCGAACTGCTTTCAATTTCAACAATTTCCTGGGGCGTCTGGAAGCTGATATTGCATTTATTCTCGACCCATTCCTCTTCCTCCGCACTCGGCGACTGCAAATCAACCCAAACCAAATTCTTAACTTTCCCAAGCTCGCGAATATCATTCTCGCGCTTAATTAACCGACCTTCTTTATAAAATATGCGTACCATTTTTTAAAGTTGGGAAAAAACCAGGAACCACCAAAAAGCGATTTTAGAAATTGCTGATTTAACTTACCTTGCAGTCTGATTTAATCACATACTATTGAAACATAATTATTACCCCTACCTGGCTTCGGAGGATTATCTGTCTTTCACTTTTAGCAGTATATCTCAAAAGCGTATCGTTCGTAAAAAGGCTGAATTTTTATTGATTTCCGAAGACGTATGCAATTTCGCTTTTGGCGATTTGACTGAGAACAATGAGATTGATGATCGTGCAGTGACTGACAATAAAGATACAAATATGGTTTTAGCTACGGTTATTCGAATTCTGCTTGAATTCCTTGACATTCATAAAAATAAAGCTGTATACTTTCAGGGAAGCACTCCATCGCGAACAAGGATGTATCAAATCATTTTAAGAAAGGAAAAGCCGAATTGGGAGACCAGGTTAATTGTTTACGGCATATTTAATGGTGAGATAATGCCCTATGAAACAGATTTTAAGTTTGATGCGTTTATAGTAAAACAAAAAGATGCCTAGTATTATGGAAACAAAGAAAAACCGCTTAATTGATGGCCCCAAGGCGACAATAGATCCAAATTTGAAGAGTGGAATGCACAACGATTCACCTTTCATCAAACGGAAGATGGAACAGGCTAGAAAGACCCTTGCTGGCGTAGACCTGAGCATCCTCGGGATCAAGGACAAGTTTTAAGTACTTACCAAACGTTCCTCATTTTTTAGATCAAATGCGTACTTTTGTGTAATGCAAAGTACAAGTTCCCCAAGTATCTTCACAACGCAATTCTGGTTACTTGGCCTTAGTTCGTTTCTTTTTTCTTCCAGCTTCAACATGCTCATTCCCGAGCTTCCGGGATATCTTTCCGAGATGGGCGGTGCCGAATATAAGGGCGCAATCATTGGTTTATTCACATTAACAGCCGGACTTTCCCGTCCATTCAGTGGTCGTCTGACCGATCGCATTGGCCGCGTTCCGGTCATGGCATTCGGCTCCATTGTCTGCTTTGTTTGCGGATTTTTGTATCCAATATTCACAACCGTAATGCCTTTCCTGCTTCTCAGGCTGGTTCATGGCTTTTCAACTGGCTTCAAACCAACCGGAACTTCGGCTTACGTTGCGGACATTGTTCCTGCCGACAGGCGCGGGGAAGCTATGGGCGTGCATGGGATGTGTATGGGCGTGGGTTCTGCGTTCGGTCCTGCGGTGGGAAGCATGATTAGTGAAGCTTTTTCGCTGAATGCATTGTTTTACACATCTTCGTTATTCGCATTTCTGTCCATTGCGATATTGCTGAATATGAAAGAGACGCTTGTCAAAAAAGAGCGTCTTTCCTGGAATGCTTTTCAAATTACTAGAAGGGATATTTTTGAGCCTGCTGTTTTCAGCCCTGCACTGGTTACATTCCTTTGCTATTTCGGTTATGGCGCTGTGGCGACGGTTACGCCGGATTTTAGCGGCTATCTGGGATTGCAAAACCGCGGCTTTTATTTTATGTTTTTTACGATTTTCTCGATCTTAATCAGGCTTTTTGCCGGAAAGATTTCGGATAGGCATGGCCGGATTCCCGTGACCATTGCCGGTTGCATTGTGCTTATTATCGCAATGATCATAACAGGTTATGCTGATTCCGTCCCAATGTTTTTTGCCGGGGCTGCATTTTTTGGCATGTCGATGGGCATTCTGTCGCCTGTGCTTTCTGCGTGGACAGTGGATTTGAGCCAGGATGATAACCGCGGACGATCCATTGCTACAATGTTCATTTCTTTGGAAGCTGGGATTGGCTTAGGCGCATTTTTATCGGCTGAACTATTTGCAAATCAGCGTGGGAATTTGCCGCTGGTTTTCTTTGTCATGGCCGGCTTTGCCTTGGCCGCATTAATTTACACGGTCTTGATTTATCAATTCAAAAAACGCCGCGCCCGTGTTATTTGACGATAGTTACCAAACCGTCACCGGGCCAGCGGAAGGTTTTTTCAAAGATAAAGGCAGCAAATTTCTGGCTTACAGTTTTCCAATAGAAGGCGAAACGGATGCAAAAGCACATCTGGCAACATTGCGGGAGCTGCATCCCAAAGCCGTGCATCATTGCTACGCCTACCGGTTGGGCGCGGACCGCATGAGTTATAGAATGAGCGATGATGGCGAACCATCAGGAACTGCGGGCCGGCCGATCCTTAATACATTGTATTCCAGGAATGTTACGAATGTGCTGGTGGTTGTGGTGCGTTATTTTGGAGGGACATTGCTGGGTGTTCCGGGGTTGATTAATGCTTATAAACTGGCGACTGAGGATGCTTTAAGCCAGTCGGAAATTGTTACGAAGCATTTCTATAATTTATACCAGCTCAACTTTTCCTATCCGCAAATGAATGATGTTATGCGGATTGTGAAGGAAATGGAACTGCCTGTGAGGGAGCAGGTTTTTGAAATGGAATGTCGGTTAGTCGCGGAAGTTCGTGTGGCTAGCACGGAAAGATTTATTGCTCGCTGTGAGCAGGTTGAGGGACTTACTCATTCTCTTTTAACATCCGGATGAAGTCGTCTTCGTAATCTTTAATCGCTTTCAGCAGCTCTTTCAACTCCTGTTCTTCCGGCGAGCCTTTTTTCGCACCAAAGATTTCATCTGCCCGTTCCGAGGCTTTTTCGTATTCGCTTTCGTTGTTGATTTTCATCACTTTATTATTTGAATGAAGTTTGTACGCTGGTTAATGCATCAAATTTTTGCTAAAATAATAAAGAACACGCAGGGGACATTACTTATTATCTATTTTAGCAGTCGGTGATTTGCAGAGCGCATGTAAGCCGGAATGTTGTGAGCAAACTTTGCAACTCTGAGCCGATTTTTTGGGTTATCCAATAACCAGTTTTACTGAACTTTATCGCAAACGGAAATATCATTTTGGAACATTTGAATGCAACTGAGCTCGAAGGCCAGGATTTAATTGAAGTAGAAGGCGCACGCGAGCATAATTTAAAGAATATTGACGTCAACATCCCGCGAAACAAGCTTGTAGTGGTTACAGGCATCAGTGGAAGCGGGAAATCTTCATTGGCTTTTGATACGATTTATGCGGAGGGACAGCGCCGATATATGGAGAGTTTTTCTTCTTACGCGCGCGGTTTTATTGGTGAAATGGAGCGGCCGGATGTAGATAAGATCAGCGGTCTGTCGCCCGTAATCAGCATTGAGCAAAAAACCACTTCCCGTAACCCGCGATCAACGGTAGGGACGGTTACAGAAATCTATGACTTCCTGAGATTGCTTTACGCACGTGCGGGCGAGGCGTTTTCCTATGTTACGGGTCGGAAAATGGTCAAGCAATCGCAGGATCAGATCATTAATCAGTTATTTACACAGTTTTTAGGCAAAAAAATTAGCCTGCTTGCTCCTGCGGTAAAGGGCCGCAAGGGGCATTATAGAGAGCTGTTTGTTCAAATTGCGAGGCTGGGGTATAATAAGGTTCGGGTGGATGGTGAAGTGCAGGAAATTGCGCCGAAAATGCAGCTGGACCGCTATAAAGTCCATGACATTGAGATTGTTATTGACCGAGTTGTTCCTAAAAAAGAATCCGAAGATCCGCAATCGCGTTATCGATTGAGCCGGTCTGTGGCGACGGCGATTAAGCAGGGAAAAGGAGCATTGATGGTTTTGGACGAAAAAGGAGAAACTTTCTATTTTTCCCAAAACCTGATGGACCCGGAATCGGGCATAAGTTATGATGATCCTGCGCCTAATGCGTTCTCTTTCAACTCTCCTTACGGCTGGTGTCCCACTTGCCAGGGTTTGGGAATGATCGAGGAAATCACGGAAGAGTCCATAATGCCGGATAAATCGCTGAGCATTACAAAAGGTGGCATTGCGCCGATGGGCGAATATCGGGAAGCATGGATATTCAAGCAATTGGAGGTTTTGCTAAAACCGTTTAAAGTGACATTGGCAACGCCTTTGGAAAAATTTCCTGAGGAAGCGATGAAACTCGTGCTTTACGGAAGTGAAGACGCGGTGCCTGTTCCATCAAAAAAATACCCGGGAACAGAATGGGAAACCAAGTTTGACGGCATTATCAACTTTCTGAAACGCCAGCAGGAAAGCGGAAACGATAAAATACAGGATTGGTTGAAGGATTTTATGACTGTTCAGACTTGCCCTGAATGTAATGGCAAACGTTTGAGAAAGGAATCTTTGCATTTTCGGGTGGATGGTAAAGACATTGCAGAACTTGCCGATAGTGATATTCGGGTGTTGGCAGAATGGCTGGTAGGTTTGGAAGACAGATTGGAGGAAAAGCAACGCGTTATTGGTCACGAAGTTTTAAAGGAAATCAGGAAAAGAGTCGGTTTCCTGCTCGATGTGGGACTTGACTATCTGACATTGAATCGTGCATTAAGGACACTTTCTGGTGGAGAAGCGCAACGGATCAGGCTTGCAACGCAGATAGGAACGCAGCTGACGGGGGTGCTTTACATTATGGACGAGCCTAGCATTGGCTTGCATCAGCGTGATAATGTGCGGCTTATCAATTCTTTGAAGAGTTTGCGTGATCTTGGAAACACGGTTTTGGTTGTGGAGCACGATAAGGATATGATGCTGGCTTCTGATTACATTTTGGACATTGGACCTGGTGCTGGACGTCATGGCGGCAATGTTGTGGGAGCCGGAACGCCGGAAGTTTTTCTTCAAAATGGCTCGCTAACCGCAGAATATCTGAGTGGCAGAACTGCGATTGACGTTCCCAAAAAACGCCGGAAAGGAAGTGGCAAAACGATATCCATCAAAGGCTGCACAGGACATAATTTAAAAAATGTAAACATGTCGTTTCCGCTGGGAACGATGGTCTGTGTGACGGGTGTGAGTGGAAGCGGGAAGTCGTCGCTGATTCACGAAACGCTGTTTCCATTGCTAAATCAATTCTTTTATAAATCAAGAAGAGAGCCGCTGCCGTACAAGTCGGTGGAAGGGTTGGAAAATATTGACAAGGTAATTGAAGTGGATCAATCGCCGATCGGACGTACGCCGCGTTCTAACCCAGCGACTTATACGAATTTATTTACAGACATTCGGACGCTTTTTGCTGAATTGCCCGAAGCGAAAATCCGTGGTTATAAGCCGGGGCGTTTCTCGTTTAATGTGAAAGGCGGGCGTTGCGAAGATTGCGAAGGAGCTGGAATGAAGAAAATAGAAATGGATTTCCTTCCTGATGTGCATATCAATTGTGAAACTTGTAAAGGAAAGCGCTTCAATCGGGAAACATTGGAAGTGCGTTTCAAAGGAAAGTCCGTCGCTGACATTCTGGACATGACTGTGGAATCCGCATTGGAATTCTTTGAAAATCAACCTAGGATTTTGCGTAAAGTGCAGACATTGAATGATGTTGGCTTGGGTTACATTACATTGGGCCAGCACGCAACGACATTGTCCGGCGGAGAAGCGCAGCGGGTGAAACTTTCGGAAGAGCTATCAAAACGCGACACCGGAAAAACGCTTTACATTCTCGATGAACCGACAACCGGTTTGCATTTCCAGGATATCAGACATTTGCTGAATGTGTTGAACAAACTGGTTGAAAAAGGAAATACAGTGCTCATCATCGAGCATAACCTCGACGTTATCAAAGTAGCGGATCACGTCATTGACGTTGGCCCCGAAGGTGGCGCGAAAGGCGGACGCATTATTGCAGAAGGAACACCCGAAAAAGTGTCGAAGGTGAAGGGAAGTTACACCGGACATTTCTTGAAGGAAGAGCTGAAATAAGCCTTCCTTCTACATCCATTTGCTCAAAAACTGATTAAAACCATCCTTATGCTGATCGCTGACGGGAATTGTCATGCTGCCGATTTGGATGGTATTTTTTGTTACAGCGCTGATTTTATCCAGATTTACAATAAATGAGCGGTGTACACGCATGAATTTCGAAACCGGAAGTTTTTCTTCCAATGCTTTCAGGCTGGTGAGTGAAAGGATCGGCTTTGGATCCGATTTTAAATGAACCTTCACATAATCCTTCAAACCTTCCATATAAAGAATGTCCTCATAAGCAATCCTAACCAGCTGATATTCAACTTTAAGGAACAAATATCCATCTTTCGGATCCGGAGCGCTTGCAGAGGAAGCCTTGTTTAGCAATTCGCTGTAAGCCTGCGCTTTGGAAGCGGCTCGCAGGAATTCTTCGTAATTAAAGGGTTTTAGGAGATAGTCAAGTGCGTCTACGCGGAAGCCATCCAGCGCATATTGATTGAATGCAGTTGTAAAAATGATCCTTGGGGCACGGCTGTCGGCTTTGTCAATGACACGGGCCAGCTCAATGCCTGTCAGATCAGGCATTTGAATGTCCAGAAAAATGACATCAATGTGCTTGGAATGAATAGCTTGAAGCGCTTCCACAGCGCTGGAAAATCGACCGGCAAGTGCCAGGAAAGGGGTTTTTTCTATAAATGAACAAACAAGTCCGAGTGCTAATGGCTCGTCATCGACTGCTATGCATTGGAGTACACTCATGCAGTTTCTAATTCCAAATGAACTTCAAATTCTTTTTCTTCCTTATTCTCAGTCACTTCCAGCTGATATTTTCCGGGATATAAAAGGTCAAGCCGGCGTTGCGTGTTGACAAGCCCTATGCCGTTACTTTCATCCAAAATGGCCCTTTTGTCGGTAAATAAAGTGTTTTTAACCTCAACAAATATCTTATGCTTGTCCTGCCGGATCTGAATGTCGATCCTGCTCGGCTGCACCGCGCTTACGCCGTGTTTAAATGCATTTTCAATAAACGGTAAAAAAAGCATTGGAGCAATAGACACGTCATGCATCGGGCTCGGCGGATCTAAATGAACGGTCACTTTATCGGTCAATCGCAGCTGCATTAATTGGATGTAATCCTGTGCAAAAGCGATTTCCTGGCTTAGTAACACCGTTCCGTGCTGCGTCTCGTAAAGGACATAGCGCATCATGCGGGAAAGTTTGTGCAAAGCTTCTCTTGCTGCTTCTACATCAATGACCGTTAGTGCATATATGTTATTTAATGTATTGAAAAAGAAATGCGGATTGATCTGCGCTTTCAAAAACGAAAGCTCAGAATTGATTTTTTCCTTTTCCAGATTTTCCCTGTATTGCTTATCGCGCTGCACGTCTTTCACCGCAGCGACGCTCGTGCTAATGCCTATAATAAGCAACGCCGTCATGAGCGAGAAATAATCCAGTCTGTCCTGAGGTTTCTTATCACCGTTTGCTTCGCGGGCTGTTTTGAATGCCCTGTCCATTTGTTCGCCGTGATTAATAGCGATTTTTACCTGCTCAATGATGACAGCCAACGCGATCACAGACACCAGATTCAGCAATATAAAGCGACTATAACTGTTCCGGGCGAGGAATTTGGGAAACCAGAAATAATAGTTCAGATAAAAAATCCCGATCAGTAAGGTGAACAAAACGGCTTGCTTGACCCAGAATGTAACCGGAAACTGGATCTGCCAGCTCAGCGGTTGCCACATGAGAAACAGGGCCAGAAAGGTCCATCCCAAAAGATGCAGAAAAAATGGAGGATATTTTCGTGCGGTATTAGCGTCCATTGTCAGTTCATTAGGTGAGTATAGCAAACTTTGCTTGCAATTACAATCTTACGCGTAATATATCAAAGTGCCTAGCCCAATCGATTAACACCCGGCAAATACCGACTGATCAGCGCCATCACTCTATAAAGCAACTTTGCGGCACAAATACTGATTTCTGCACTATTCTAAGAATCAGATCGGACGACTTATCGGCTAAAAGCAGGGTTTGATCGGTGGAAGTGTCCTTTCCATCTATTGCCCGATTTATTGTCAGGTTAAGGTATTTACTTTGAAATTGAATCGAACAATTTTTGCAACACAACCATGAACATGACGAGAAAAGTTACTCCTATTATACTTATGATGTTGCTGAGCTTCGCAGCCTCAGCGCAATTCCCCGGAGGCGGCGGCGGATTCGGTGGAAACCGAGGAGGTGGAAATGACAGGCCGCAACGGCAGACAGTTATCCCGGGAACGGCCGAGGACACGCCCAAAGGAAATGGTAAAATTAAAGGAATCCTGATTGACTCAGTGAGCAAAAAGCCGGTAGAATTTGCCGCGCTTTCTTTGGTTGACATTAAAACCAATAACCCGATCGACGGAACGACAACTGACGAAAAAGGTGCTTTTGAACTTACAAAAGTGGCATCAGGAAACTTCAAGATTTTGATTTCTTTTATTGGTTATAAAACCAAAACCATCAATGACATTAAGATTGACCGCAAAACAGAACTTAACCTGGGCAATGTAAGCCTTGGACCGGATGTAGTTCAGTTGAATGAGGTTGAAGTTGTGGGCATGGCGCAGTTGATCGAGGAGAAAGTAGACAGGCTTGTTTACAACAATGAAAAAGACATTACAAGCAAGGGCGGTGACGCTTCGGACGTGATGAAGAAAGTGCCGATGTTGACGGTCGACCTGGACGGTAATGTCTCATTAAGAGGAAGTTCCAATGTTCGGGTTTTGATTAATAACAAACCTTCGACCATCATCGCGACCAGCGTTGCGGATGCATTGAAGCAGATTCCTGCGGATATGATCAAATCTGTTGAAGTAATCACTTCGCCATCAGCCAAATATGATGCGGAAGGTTCTGCGGGGATTATCAACATTGTTACGAAGAAAAGCACGATTCAAGGTGGAACATTGAATTTGGATACGGGCATTGGTAACCGGGGTTCAAACCTGGGATTGAGAGGAAATTATAGAGTTGGTAAAATGGGTTTCAGTTTGGGAGGTTTTGGTCGTTTTAACTACAATATGCCGGGCAAATCTGAAAACCTGCAAGTTGGTAAAATTGACAAATTCTCGATCCGCCAGATGGCCGAATCAGATAACAAAATGTCCTTCGGTTCTTACAACTTTGGATGGGATTATGAGATCGATTCCAAAACTTCACTTTCTGCCGGCGTGCGTTATGGCATGCGTAACATGCGTAATCAGCAGGATTTGTCAACATTTAACACGCAAAGCGACGGCACAACGCGCAATAGCTTCCGGGATGTAAATACAAAAGACTTGTCCGGCACTTGGGACGTGAATGTGGATTATATCAAAACATTGGCCAAGCCACAGCAGGAATTGAGCATTTCGACGCAATTTAGCCGTAACAACCGGACGAATGATTTTGATGCTGACATTTATTCATTGAATAACAATCAATTGCGCGAGTTGCTGGGAAGTCAGGGTAACAACAACGCCAGCCATAATCAGGAAAGCACCATTCAAGTGGATTATCAGACGCCGGTGAAAGACAATCAGCTGGTCGAATTTGGTGGAAAAGGTATCTTCCGTCAAGTGGTAAGTAATTTTGATTATTACAATACAGTGGATACGCCGCAAGCTGCGAGCAGTCTGAACTATGACCAGAATGTGGCAGCGGGATATTTTTCCTACACTTATACAACAAAAAGCAAGTTTACCGTGAAGGCGGGCTCGCGTTACGAGTATACCAGCATTGATGCCACGCAGGGTGAGCGGGGCGACCTAGGCATTCCGGCTTACAGCAATCTGGTGCCGAGTCTTAACTTGTCGCAAACATTTGGCAAAGGACAAACTGTTAAGCTGGGTTATAACCGCCGTCTTCAACGTCCAGGCATTCAATTCCTAAATCCTAATCAGAATGCGGCGAACCCACAGAACATCACTGTGGGTAACCCGCAACTCCGTCCGGAATTGACGGATCAGGTGGAATTGGGAACAAGCTTTTTCAAGAATTCGCTTTATGTGAACGTTTCCACATTTGCACGTTTTACCAACAGTTCAATCGAAAGCATTCGTACCACCAACGAACAGGGGGTTATCACGACAACTTATGGTAACATTGGTTCCAAGAAAAACTACGGTGTGAATGTTTTCGGAAACATGACATTCTTTAAAAGATGGCAAGTAGGAGGAGGTTTTGATGCTTACTACGCAGATCTTACAAACAACAATCCAGATCCCTTATTGGCAGCTTCCAACACAGGTTTCGTATTGAGTGGCCGTTTCAGAACCAGCCTGAACATTAAAAATGGCTGGGGATTGCAAGCGGGTGGTTTCATGAGGGGACGCGATGTTCAGTTGCAAGGAACGCAAGCAGGATTCAGAATGTATGATTTGGGAATCAAGAAAGATTTTACCAACAAGCGCGGAAGCATTGGATTCGGAATGGAAAACTTCCTGGCTCCATCATTCAAAATGAAGACGCAGCTTGAAACGCCATCATTCACCCAGAACAACACAAACTATCTGTTCAACAGAGGTTTCCGGATAAACTTCTCGTATCGCTTAGGTAAGATGACTTTTACCGAGCAGAAATCACGCAGAAGAAAATCAGTTAACAATGACGACCAGAAAAGCGAAGGTGGTGGAATGGATGCAGGTGCAGGAGCCGGTGCCGTTCAAGGAGCGCCAGCAGTAATAGTGCCAACCATGCGCCCATCTGCTCCAAACGCATCCCGTCCGGAAGGCGCAGGCCGCCCGGCAGGCATCGACAGCACAGCCAGACCAGCTGGTCAAGGCATGCCCATGCAGCCAGGCACTCGCCCGGATTCAACCGCTCGCCCTATGACATCCCCAACCGGCTCAGCGACAAGCCCAGCTGTAATGCCAGCAGATTCAATGTCGAGGCCAGTTATGCCAGCGGATTCAACTGCAAAGCCGGTTATGCCAGCTGACTCAACTGCTAGGCCAATGATTCCAGCAGATTCATCAGCTATCCCTGCAAAACCAGCAGTGCCAGCAGATACAACTAAGAAGCCATAATTTTTAGATAATATTATAAAAGGCGAAGCCCGAACATTTGTTCGGGCTTCGCCTTTTTTATACGCAATCGGATGTTACAATGTCGGCGTCTGACTTTTAATTTCTCTCAAAATGCGATCCGCTCCCGCTTCAAGCAATTCATCGGCTAATGCAGTTCCCAACTCTTCCGGAAATGAAATTGAACCAGTTTCAGTTCTCCGGATCAATTCTTGCCCGTCCAAACTAATTATACCGCCCGTAATGTTGATCTGATCCTCGTGCAATGTTGCCATGCCGAAAACGGGGATGCTGCATCCGCCTTGTAGGCGCTTCAGGAATGCCCTTTCGGTTAAGAGACAGGTTTCCGTTTGGGGATGATTGATCAGTTTTTTAATGATGGCTTTCTTTTCTTCGGCCAAATTCACAGCACATTCAATAGCGACGCTGCCTTGGCCTACCGCTGGTGTGAATTCGTCTAAAAGCAAATGCTCTGCGATTTTATCATCGTATTCCATTCTGTGGACGCCGGCATAGGCGAGGAGCAAAGCGTCGCAATGGCCTTCATTCAGTTTTCTAAGGCGTGTTTGCAGGTTACCGCGCATGTCCACGGTTTGGATATGCGGATAGAAATGCCTTAAAACAGCCACCCGACGCGTGGAAGAGGTTCCCACTACGAAGGCTTCGCCGCTTTTGAGCGAAAGTTCGGTGTTATGACTTACCAAAACATCATTGGCCTTTTCGCGTTCAGTAAAGGCAATAAGTTCAAAAGCATCATCCAGTTGCGATTGCAGATCTTTGGCGCTGTGAACGGCAATGTCAATGCTGCCATCCAGCAACTGATCTTCCAATTCCTGCGTAAAAACGCCTTTACTGCCTATTTTCGATAATGAACGGGTCAGGATTTTATCGCCTTTGGTCTCAATAATGACAATTTCCGTATCAATGCCGCCTTCATTCAAAAGCCCCTCCACATAATACGCCTGCCAAAGCGCCAATTTACTCCCGCGCGTTCCTATTTTTATATGCATGGTTTCGTTCATTCGGATGTCCCTTGTTGGGAGACAAATAATCACTAATTAGTAAGCTTGTATTAATATATCTGCTGGTATATGCAGAATTTCGTTCAGTTTTCGAATCATAGGAAGACTCAATTTTCGTTTTCCTGACAGGATTTCTGACTTACGAGACCTGTATCCTAAAATCCCGGAAAGATTCTTTCCAAACATTTCCATTTGCTCCATTCTAACCTATTGCTTCGAGTGGATTTGGTTTTGGAATAGGGAAATGCGTGTGCTCAAAATCTTTTACTAAAATTGAAAGCACTTCAAGTTCGTCAGATTCTTTTGAGTCAGCTGAAATATCTATTTGCATTAATGTATAGATATTAGCCAGCGCCTCCTCGTACTGCTCATTATTTTTTATTGGACCGATCATAGCTTATCGTCTTTGCGTCTCTCTCTCAAACGCTTTACATTGCAAAAATACACAAGATTCAAACCCCAACAGTATCCCCTTCATCCATCACAATCTTATCCTCAATATAAGCAACAATCAAAGCGGCGATATCAATCCCGCTTACTTCTTCAATTCCGCGGAGGCCGGGGGAAGAGTTTACTTCCATGACCAACGGACCTCTTTCAGATTGCAGCAGATCGACACCGGCGATCCGGACGCCTAGTGCTTTGGCGGCTGCGATGGCCGTTTGTTCTTCTTCTTCTGTTAGTTCGATCAAATGTCCTTCGCCGCCGCGGTGCAGGTTCGAGCGGAAATCGCTTTCGTGGCCCTGGCGTTTCATGGCGGCTATGACTTTGTTGCCGATTACAAAAGCGCGGATATCGGCGCCTTTGGACTCTGCAATGTATTCCTGAATGAGAAAATTGGCTTTTAAGCCGTAAAATGCTTCAATCGTTGATTTTGCAGCCTTAATAGTTTCTGCCAAAACGACCCCGACACCCTGTGTTCCTTCGAGCAGCTTAATGATCACGGGCGGCCCGCCTACCATGTGGATCAGCTCGTTGACCTGCGCAGGATTTTTTGCGAAAACCGTCTTTGGGATGTCTACACCAGATTTTGCAAGTACTTGCATGCTGCGCAACTTATCCCGGGAACGCAGAATAGCCTGTGATTTGACGGTTGTGAAAACTTTCATCAACTCCAATTGCCGCACCACGGCGCAGCCAAATGCATTCACCGACGTGCCGATCCGGGGAATGACCGCGTCGATTTCGGTAATGGGTTTTCCTTTGTAAATGATGGTCGGTTTTCCCCCTTCAATCATGACGAAGCATTTCACATGGTCGATAACCACTGCCTGATGACCCCTTTGTTTAATTGCCTCCACCAGACGCCTCGTTGAATAAAGGTCGGGATTGGTGGATAATACGGCGATTTTCATATAAATAACTAAAAATAAAATGGGGTAAATTCAGGATTGATGTCTGGCGTGAGAACGATGAGATGCCTTTGAACGCTTTGCAGCGGATAAATCTTTTTGCGAGACATCCACCAAAAACCGCTTATTCAGCAATTTGCGCCCTAACAGGATGGGATATCTCATTTTACGCCGGTTGGCAAGTGAAAATTCTGTCCGGATTTTTTTGCCAAAGATGGTGATCTTCGTTTTGATCACATAACGTTTTTCTTCTTTTCCGGACGAATTTCGCACAATGGTTTCTTTAAAATCCGAAACCGTGTAGGATTGCTGTGGTGCGCCTTTTTTTGCATCCAGATAAAAACATAATTGCGGCTGCTCGCCATCTTTGATCAGCCTTACGCGCGAGCAATGAATGGAGGAAGTGGTCGCGCCCGAATCAATGCGGACGGGCACATCAAACCAGCCCAGATCGGGGAGATCCACAATGTCGGTTGCGCCGATAATGTCTAGCGTTGGCTTCATCGGCGTTGGAAAAAATGGGCGACGGTCAGTGAAAGATCCAGAAAAACCATTTTTGCGCGCACATTCCGTTCCATATGATAGTAAGCAAGATTCACCTCTCCGATCATTTTTTCGAGTGAATCAAAGTTAACCGTTTTTGAAAAGTTTTGTACAAATGTAAGCTCTTCGTCGGGCACGCGCAGAAGCTCGCCTGCGCCGTGGCTCCAAACCAGCATATCGCGAAAAAGCCTCAATGCGTATTCCAGAAGGCCTTTTTGCTTTTCTTTATTCATCACATCAAAATTGTCAGCCAACTTCACCAAATGCGAAATATCGTATTTATAGCAGGAGCGCATCCACGCCGCAAACCAGCCGGAACGATCATCCTCCGCATCCTGAACCAATCTTAACGCTTCGGACAAATTTCCGTCACACAAGTAAGCGATTTGATTCGCAGCTGTGTCGCTAACCTGTTGCAGTTTCAGGAAATAACGCACCTCTTCGTCTGAAAATGCTGGAATGTTAATGCGTTGCGTGCGGGAAATAATGGTGGTTAACAGCTTGTCGGACTGATCGCTAACCAACAAAAACAACGTTTTTTCAGGCGGTTCTTCCAATATTTTTAAGATTGCATTGGATGAAGCCGCATTCATAATGTCTGGTTTCCAGATCAGCAGAATTTTGTATTCACCTTCATAAGCCTTCACCGACAGTTTTCGCAAAATCCCACGCGCTTCTTCCACGGAAATATTTCCCTGCTTGTTTTCTGCACTAATGTGATCGAGCCACTCAGGAAGAATGCGATAAGGATTTTCCAGCAAAAATGAGCGCCACAGGCCTAGAAACGCCTCGCTGGTTTTCCCGTCGATCTTTTTTGAAGTGGCGATGGGAAATATGAAGTGAAAATCGGGATGGATCAGCTTGGCCATTTTCGCGCACGAAGCACAAACGCCGCAAGCGTCCTCATCACTTTTGTTTTCACAATTAATGTATGTTGCAAATGCTAAGGCAAGGGCGAGTCCGCCACCGCCAGCAGGAGAATCAAACAGCTGTGCGTGAGCCAGATGGCTATTCTTCACCGAGCGCCTTAACGTTGATTTTATATGTTCAAGTCCCGGTATTTCTCTAAAAAGCACGGTGGATGATTTTTTAAACTAATGTAAAATTGGTCTTAACATTCAAAGTTGCGCTGTTCGCGCGTCTGCTCAAAAACAGATTTTAAAATCTCCTCATCTGCCTCTCCAAATGTAACATTTCGACGGCTAACCGTGTCCTGCGCCACGTGAAGGGCTTTTTGAAAACGATATTCCAAGAATCCTTCTGCATTACCGCCCCACGAAAAGGAAGGCGTATGTTTAGCCTGAAAGCCAGCCCCAAACACATTCACACTTACGCCAACAACGGAGCCCGTGTTGAACATTGTCGAAATTCCCGCTTTGGAATAATCACCCATCATTAACCCGCAAAACCGTAAACCTGTATCGGCCAGATCATTGGTGACATAACTATGCAGTTTCACATTGCTATGGTCATTTTTCAAATTTGAATTATTAGTGTTGGCACCCAGGTTACACCATTCGCCCAGCACCGAATTTCCCAAATAACCGTCATGCCCTTTGTTACTATAACCAAATACAACACAGTTACTTACTTCACCACCCAGCTTGCTATACGGCCCGACTGTTGTATTCGGACGAATTTTCGTTCCCTGCGCCAACACGCTGCTTTCTCCAATTGAAAACGGTCCCTGAATCATTGAGCCTTCCTGAATCAGTGCATTCTTACCGATATAAATAGACCCATTCTCGGCATTTAAAATAGAAGCTTTAACGACAGCGCCCTTTTCAATGAAGATGTTTTCAGGTTTGTAGCAATGAGTAAAAGGATCAGTCAACGGTTCGGAAGTTCTGTTCTCCGTAATTTTTTTAAAATCCGTTTCGATCTGCTCACCATTAAAAGCAAATATGTCCCAAACGTTTCTGATCAGTGTATATGAGCCAGCATAATGATGAGATTCATAATTTGTAATATTTATATCCGGATTCCAGGTCTCGGCACTTCTGATGGCAAGAACGTCGTCGCCCGCAATCAATGCTGATTCCAAAGGAAGCTTATTGATTGCGTCAACCAGCCCAGTATCCGGGCACAGGCTACCATTGATATAAATATTATCATCCGAACTCGTAGCTGGAAATGCCAATGACAGGTAATCTGCAGTTTGATAGGAAACGGCTGAATCCAGCCATAAGCTCCATTTTTCGGAAATCTTGTTAATGCCGCAGCGAATTGCTGAAACGGGACGGGTATATGTAAATGGTAAAAGCTGAGCGCGGATTGCGGGGTCGTCAAACAGAATGATTGTAGGCATATTTTGTGCTAGTATGTGGGGCCAAAGTTCGCCCATTTTTTTGGTTAGGGCAAAAAAAGAAGCAGTCTCTTGTACATTTTACAAGAGACTGCTTCTTTTAATTTCGGTAAAGAAAGCGCTGATTAAGCTTCTTTCTGTGCGCCGTAACGTTTTCTGAATTTGTCTACGCGGCCCGCGGTATCAACAAGTACATTTTTACCTGTGTAGAAAGGGTGCGACTGAGAAGAAACCTCAACTTTATAAACCGGATAAGATTTACCATCTTCCCAAGTAATATTTTCGGTAGTTTCTATGGTAGAGCGCGTAATGAACTTAAAATCGCTTGATAGATCCCAGAAAACTACGTCTCTATAATTGGGATGAATATCTTTTTTCATTGGTATATGGTATTATGTGTTTCGATACAATTCTCAAAAAGGATTGCAAAAGTAAAAATTCTAATTTAGTAAACCAAGAAATCAACGCCTATCTTTTTGAGAAAACTTAACTATACGCAACGGTAAGTGATTAAACTTCACTCAATTGCTGTTTAAGCACCTCTACGCCCCGTCTTGCTTCCTTGTCAAAATCCGTGTAAACAAAGCATTCGATTGATAATCCGCCTTTGTAGCCGATCTTTTTCAGTGAACTTAAATAAGGTCTGAAATCGTCGCCTTTAACCCCGGGAGGCGTCCGGTTTTCCTTTTCGGCAATATGGCAATGGACAATGTGTTTGCCGAATTTCACTATTTCGTCTGGCGATTCATCTTCTTTCAGCATGTGAAAAATGTCGCATAACAACTTCACTCTCGGGCTCTTAACTGCATCAATGATCTCGACGCCTTCTGCCAGGCTGTTAATGAAATTGGTTTCCCCACGGTTCAAGGGCTCCACGGCAATGGTAACCCCATATTTTTCTGCCAGCGGTGCCATTTTTTTGGTTAATTCAATGTGCTGGGCCTTTGCCTTCTCTCTGTCAAATCCTTCGGGGATAATGCGCGAAGCACCGCTTCCGAAAACAACATATTGAGAACCGCATTCTTTTGCACGTTTCAAAACCAGGTCTGTCCTCTCCAATATGGCCTGATGATTTGCTTCCGGCCCCAATGTTTTCAAACTTCCCGGAAGCAAGATCACATACGATTTGATTGGAAACTTCTCTTCGTGGAGCTGTTTGAGGTTTTTAGCATACTGCGCATCCCCATCTTTCGGGATGAGAAAATTCCCGACCGACTCCTCTATATATGTACATCCTGATTCTCTTAAATAGTCAGCCTTATCATATGCTGCAAAAACACCAAGTTGAAGGGCGTAACCCGGCCCGGTATTTTTAGCAAACACGATTTCCGGAACAGCAAGTCCTGCCGCCAGGCCCGTAATGATCCCCGTGGATGTTTTAAGGAAATTCCGCCGGGATGGAGAATTAATGAGCTTAGTCATAATGTACTAGTTTTGATCAGTATAAAAATCATTTTAAATAGTCGTTTATATTTAATCGCCAGGTTCGCAGTTTTAAATGTTTGCTTGTTTAGAATATTTATAAATAATTTAATTGCTGTAACAAGCTGATATTTAAGTTTTTGTTAGATTAATTTGTTTTAAGATCCAAATCTTGTCTTCGAAAAAGTTTACAAATTTTTATCATTAAATTTTCGTAAAATTTTTTTCGGTTGCATTTTAATGTTGATAAACTGTAAACCGCTAGCATTTAGAATATTACAAAATCTATGATTTGGATTATCCCTATAAACCCAAAATGCACCCCTTATTACTGGTTGCGAATGCGATTAATTTAATGTTATTTCAAGGACTGTTAAGCTCCTCCGAAGAACGATTTCAACTTTAAGATACATCACTAACTTCCTAAAAAACAATTCATTAACATGTCAATGTATGTAATAAAACGCGACGGGCGCCGTGAATCGGTTAAATTCGATAAGGTAACCGCGCGAATTGAAAAATTGAGCTACGGGCTTGATACAAACTATATTCAGCCCATAGAAGTCGCTAAAAAAGTGGTCTCCGGGATTTACGACGGAGTGACTACGGCGGAACTGGATAACCTGGCTGCGGAAACTGCGGCGTCTATGACCACCAAGCACCCGGATTATGCGATTTTGGCAGCCCGCGTAGCGATCTCAAATCTTCATAAAAATACATTGAAGTCGTTCTCCGCCACGATGAAGCGACTTTATACCTATGTTGATGGAAAAACCGGCGAAAATGCGTCGTTGATTGCGAAAGATGTTTATGATGTCATTCGCCAAAACGCTTCGCTTCTTGATTCTACCATTATATATGACCGCGATTATGCCTATGATTATTTCGGTTACAAAACGCTTGAAAAGTCATACCTATTAAAGGTTGACGGTAAAATCGTTGAAAGACCCCAACACATGCTGATGCGTGTTGCCGTTGGGATTCACCAGGAAGATGTGCAGGCAGCGATTGAGACGTATCATTTACTTTCTGAAAAATGGTTTACGCATGCGACGCCAACATTGTTTAATGCTGGAACGCCGAAACCCCAAATGTCGTCTTGCTTTCTGTTGACGATGAAAGAGGATAGCATCAATGGGATTTACGATACGCTGAAAAATTGCGCATTGATTTCGCAATCGGCCGGCGGGATCGGTTTGAGTATTCATGATGTGCGTGCAACGGGTACATATATTAAAGGAACCAATGGCCAGTCGAACGGGATTGTGCCGATGCTTCGCGTCTTTAATGATACGGCAAGATATGTGGATCAGGGCGGTGGAAAGCGCAAAGGTTCTTTTGCTATATATATGGAACCATGGCATTCGGATATTTTTGATTTCCTGGATTTGAAGAAAAACCACGGGAAAGAAGAGCAGCGTGCGCGTGACCTTTTCTACGCATTGTGGATTCCGGATCTTTTCATGAAGCGTGTGGAAGCCAATGATACGTGGTCATTATTCTGTCCGCACGAATGTCCAGGACTTTCGGATACGCACAGCGAGGATTTCGTAAAGCTTTACGAGCGGTATGAAATGGAAGGCAAAGCGCGTAAAACCATTAAAGCGCAGGATCTGTGGTTTGCCATTATGGAATCGCAGATTGAAACAGGCACTCCTTATATGTTGTATAAGGACCATGCAAACAGCAAGTCGAACCAGAAGAACCTGGGAACGATCAAGTCTTCGAACCTTTGCACCGAGATCATTGAGTATACAGCGCCGGACGAAGTGGCGGTTTGTAACCTCGCTTCGATCGCATTGCCGAAGTTCATCGAGCAAGGCCCGGACGGCTTCATGCATTTTGATCACCAGAAATTGTATGAGATCACAAAAGTGATCACCCGCAACCTGAACAAGATCATCGATCTTAATTACTATCCTGTTCCGGAAGCTGAGAAAAGCAACAAGAGACATCGCCCGATCGGGATTGGCGTTCAAGGATTGGCAGATGCATTCTGTCTGATGCGCATGCCATTTGATTCCGATGAAGCGCGTCAGTTGAATAAGGACATTTTTGAAACCATCTATTATGGTGCTATGGAATCGTCCATGGAGCTGGCTGAAAAGCTTGGACCATACGAGACTTGGGCAGGCAGTCCGGTTTCACAAGGCATTTTCCAATTCGATATGTGGAATGTTACGCCGGACAGCAATCGCTGGGATTGGGAGAAGTTGAGAAAAGGCGTTATCCAGCATGGCGTGCGCAATTCGCTGCTCCTTGCCCCGATGCCGACGGCTTCTACAAGCCAGATCCTTGGCAACAACGAATGCTTCGAGCCATTCACTTCTAATATATATGTAAGAAGGGTTCTTTCAGGTGAATTTGTTGTAGTGAATAAATATCTGCTCAAAGACCTGGTAAGGCTGGGTCTTTGGAATGAGGAAATGAAAAACAACCTCGTTCGTGCCAGCGGATCTGTTCAGGCCATTCCAAACATTCCGCAGAACATTAAAGACCTTTATAAAACGGCATGGGAAATTAAGCAGCGC
>NZ_CP099631.1 GCF_023821985.2 Dyadobacter chenhuakuii
TTTTTGTGTGTGACTTTGCATTAATTGCGGTATAAAATTTAACACAAGAACCAGTGGTAATTTCATTCAATTCAATTAAGGGTGGGGTAGGCAAAAGCACCCTTGCTACAACAATGGCTGGATGGCTCGCAAGCCAAGGGAAGGATGTGTTACTTGTTGATGGCGATGATCAGGAAACGTCTTCTGATTTTACAGCGTGGCGGGAGCAAACACTTGGAAATACCGGATATACACTTGTTAATATGACTGGTGCAAATCTTCGAAAGCAAGTTGAGGCTATGAAACCTAAATATGATCATATTATCATAGACACGGGTGGGAGGGATACCACTAGCCAACGGGCAGCATTGTCGGTTGCTGATGTCTCCATGATACCGTTTGTGCCACGCAGTTTTGACCTGTGGACTATCACGAAAGTAACAGATCTTATTGATGAAATTCAATCAATAAGAGCTGAGCCATTAGTCGCCTACACATTCTTAAGCCGGGCTGACATTCGTAGTGCTGATAATCGCGATGTTGCCGAGGCTCTGTCTCAAATTTCGCAGCTGACGTATCTGGCATATCCAATTAGCAACCGCAAAGCCATCAGTAATGCTGCGGGTTTAGGATTAACACCGTTTGAAGGAGAAAACATCGATCGAAAAGCAACAAAGGAAATAGAGGACTTATTTAACCGTGTTTTAAATGGCAACGACATTACCGCCTCCGCGTAAACCGAAAGTGACCGAAGCCGATATTGAGGCAGTCATAAATAAAGGAGGAAGTACTATTAAAGAGTCTACTCCCAGCGATCCCGACAGAGCAAAGCATATTAACGTGCGGCTGACTGGACAAATCATTAGCGAGATTGACAATCGACGGCTGAAACGCCCGCGTAGGCCAGGATCTCCAAAGCCAGGGATCAGTATCCACGATTGGATTGTCGAAGCCGTATTAGAAAAGTTGCAAAACGAAAAATAGTGCTGTTTTTAGTGTTTGAACTAGTGCTGAAAATAGTGCTATAATTCAATTAATCATGGAGGAAAATGAAAAGGCCCCTGTGGGGAGCATTATAAACGATAATTCCCAATCCGATTTTTTCCTAAGTCGAATTGATAGGAGTGTTGCAGATAATCTAAATGATATAAGGAAATCCTTTGGCGAAGATGCCGGGATAGTAAAGGATTTTATTGTATTCATTAGCAAGAATCTAAAAAAGGATCTTTTTGGGTATACGAAATTCACGTTGAAGGATTTTTGTAAAGAGTCGGGCCGAAATAGGCAAGACTTAGCCAGAAAACATCCATATTTTATTGCCAATCCTAAGGCTGCTATTCCAGAATACTTTGGACACGAGTTCGTTTCTGTTTTTGATTACGCACTTTTTAATATGCTTCAAAAGAATATAATTTTTGCCAAGTCATATGTGGTTAATACAAAAAATGAGGTAATCCAACTCAAAAATTTTCCGATCCTTAAGGATATTAAACTTAATTTGAATCGGCAGTCAAATACAATAAAGATCTATGAGATCAGAATCTCTGATGAGTGGCTTGATGGCTTCATTAGTCGTTACTATACAATCGAAACAAATGGTTACCCGAAGATCGGTAAAGGTAGGGGAGGAGATGGCCGAAAAAGCCTTTATCTGATTCTTCAAAGGACAAGACACCAACTACTTAGCCAAAGAGAAACAACAGCTCAATTTTCAGTCGACTACTTAGCCGATCTTGCGGAGCTGGAAGTTGAAGAAAATCGGTTTAGAAAAAAGTCTTTAAAAAGAATACTTGATTTCTTCCGAGAAAAGGGGGATTTCCCTTTTTCTTACAGATTTGTAAAAGGAGATCCGTCAAAAGCATATCAAGAAGAGTATTGGGTCGAGTTGGACTTCTCAAGTTCCGTGAACATTATATCTTTGTCAGAAAAGAGGGGAGACCATCTATTCTATAATTCACTAATTGTTGAACTCAGGAATGTTTTCAATTCAAAGCATTCGAAAGTTGCAATCAAGGACGAAACAGATGTTTTTCAGCGCTGGTTAACTAATGCAGACGCCGATACGGATACTAAGGCAGAAATTCTAATTTCTGCTTATTATAAGGCTTACAATCAGCAAATTACCAGAATACAGGCCAAAAAATATATTAGAGATGGCTTTTTAAACAGATAGTGCTGTCGAGTATTGCCTCAAATTCAAGAAAACACTCCTCACTGATTTGATCCTGGTTTAATGTTGGGAATAGTAGTGCTGTCGAGTATTGCCTCATTCTTGAAATATTTATACATTTTCTCTTTTATACTTAGCCCGAAAGAGGCTAGTTTAATATTTATCGTTGTAACTGGCCGCCAATATGACTTGCTGTCGAGTAATGCCACAATATATCATTATAAACACCAAAAAATTATAACAAATAGGGTTTGCTGTCGAGTATTGCCACAAACTTGTCGAACATTGGAACATTGCTGTCGAGTATTGGCACATTGATGTCGAACATTGCCACGTTGCTGTCGAAATCTGCCACATAAAAGCAGTTTGTTGTCGACCTATGCCTCGATACTGTCGAGAATTGCCACAACTGGATGACACTGTCGAGTGTTGCCACACCCAAAACGCGCTTTCTAAGCTTTCAGCTACCATTGCTGTCGAGTATTGCCACCATATATATAGCTACTTATAAAAATCTATAATAAAGAAAGCTAAATCGGTATTCGCTCCTACGTCGCTCATGACATATTAAATAACCAGCGCACAAAGTCGGCCTGCGTCGCTTCGCGCACGCTAAAAAAAGGCAATTGGGGTGTTTATATTTGACACATTCTTCTTTTGTTTTAAAACGCTAAGAATAAAGCTGCGAAAAAAGAACAAATAGAAATTCAAGTAGGGGCTGGCGGCGCAATAACTAATTTTATAGTTATATTGATTTTTTGTTCTCTGCTCCTTTTTGTCAGGTTGTAGTAGCCGCTATATAACAATTTCAGCAGAACCAGATTGCCTTACGAAGTTTGATCGATGCCATTGATACGACAACGGCACAAGGACGCTATGCAACATATTTGCTTCCTTGGCTGAATTTGAACCCGAACTGATCCCTGATAGAACAAAAGCAGGTCTTGCCGCAGCGAGGGGCGTGGTAGGATAGGAGGGAAGCCAAAGTGGCTAAGCAAGCATAGTTCAAGGCGCAAGCAGCCACAGAACTTTTGATAACAGGACAAGTCAGTGGCCGAGATTGGCAAAGTCCTTGGCGTTTGCCGGGCTACGGTATACCAATATACTACTGAAGTTCAACAGGCACACTTGTCTGTAAAAGCAAACTAAGTTATCTGTAGACAACGCGCGTGAGTAGTGGACGAATTTATTTTCGATCTGCTGGGTGGCAATGATGGGCGGATATTCATAGCCATGGATGCCAGCGATGATAGAGAAAACGGGCCCATCAGCTTTTCCTTTGATCACCTTTACAGGTAATTCAGCAGCATTAGGGCCGCTGCCCACTCTCAGGATCTGCTCGGAAGCCGAGCCAGGCTGTATGGCTATGTCTAACGTCATAGCACGCTGGGCGAGCCCAATGGACATATCCACCATTGAAATAAGGGATAGCAGAATTGTGAAGGGTTTCCTTCAAGATCTTTGACTGACCTACCAAAATCAGGGTATAAAAAATACATGTCGAGCGCCTTATTGAATTTGCGGCTGAACCGTACATCAGAAAGGTGTTTCCAGTTTATGGACTTTGAGCGCTCATCAGCAAAGCTTAACACTGAGCACAATAGCATAGCGGTGAATATCCAGATCTTCATTTTTCCGATTTTTAATGCTGGCTGTTTTTACGCAGCTGTGCGCTGATGGACTCGATAGCATCTTTCGCATTACGCTGGTATTCCAGCATGGATTCATCTGTCATTTGCGGTGCAGGCTTATGCGTGTGGCCTTCTGTATGCTCATGTGCATGCTCAAAACCGGGAACCTCAATAACAGATTCTTCCCAGATTTCCACCAGGTGGGCCAGGCTGTCTAACCTGATTTTCTCATCGGCACTTGCCTTCCGGCCGAGACTGTCCAGGGACTTTTCCAATTTGCCAGCTATGCTTATAGATTCCAGGTGGAGCTGATTGGCCTGGATTAGCATTTGGCTCTTTTGGTCAGATCCCCCGCAACTGAATGCGAATGCCAGCGGGATGGCATAAATAATTGTTTTCATCACAACGAACTTTACTATTTGCAACAACGTTGCAAATATCAGTAAAATTTATTGATTTCATTCATTTTTGCCGTTATGCTTAAAAAGTCTGCTCTTTCAATACCGATTTCCATTTTCGTTTCCCTTTTACACGTAGGCTGCTGCATTTTTCCTTTGATAAGTATTGCAGTGGGCTCTGCGGCACGTTTTGAGAAGCTGACAAGGTATAAACCATTCTTTTTCGGGTTGCAGGTATTGCTTTTGGTTTACCTTGATGTAACACTAGTAAGGTTCTATTTAGGCAAACGCCTCTTTCATAGCCAGTTTGAGAATTGGTCTTATCATATTGCTTTCGGGATCGCGATAGCTGGAATGATTCTTGGCGTATTCGAGCCCTTCCGGACAGAGCAGCAAGTGCTGGCACAACAGCAGTTTGAATTATTTCGGACCCACCGGCAAATTCAGTTGTCTGTTTCAGGTAAATACAATAGCGAGCAGCTCAAAGAAGATATCACTTCTATCAAAGGCGTTAAACCCACATCTGTAAGGATCAATGGAAGCTCTGTAAAGGCAACCTTTCAAAGTAATCAGGTGAGTTCAGGGAAAATCCTGGCAGCACTGCAAGAACAAGGCTATCAGGTAGCTATAACAGAATAATCATGTAGCCGTGCCGCTTGGTCATAGCACCCAGCTTTCATATTGATGACGGATTGGGTTGTCGGGAATACTACATGTAAGACTCGAAGAAGCTATCAGCTGGCTTAACTTTAAGTCGTGGTTGGGACAAACAACAGAAGACCTAATTTGTCAAGGCAAAGTAAGCGCTGACAACCAATTTCATCAAATAATGAAGTTGGACAAGCCCGGTATCGAAATGCTTGGCTGATTGGAGCCCAACCATTTGCCCAGGACGGAAGTCTTTAAATTGTCCTATACCATCACCGGTCCTGAATATTGGTGCTTATATCACTGCAATTTAATTCTGAAATTTTTTGTAAAAGAGTCATGATGTTTACATCGGAGATCTAATTTAGGCCCATGGGATATGTAATATAGCGAACGGATTTTTACACAATATACAATAGCCCCAATTTTTTTATAGGCAGCCTGGATCGTTCAAACCGTGGATTATTGAGTCATCAAGTGGGGATTTACAGCATTACAATACAGAAATTACAGCCCAAAAAAAGAACCCGGTTCTACTTTTTTATCATGATTCAGCCCCTTCAGTAGGAGACTGTTCAGATCTATCAATTGTTTTTCTTGACCACATAATACTCGAAAACAGGCCGTCACGATATACCCAGGCATGTAACAACGCTGCGGAAAGATGCCCTACTACCATCAAGAACAGCATCCAGGCCATCACCTTGTGGGCATCGTGCAGCCATGCAAATAAAAATGGACTTTGCGGGAGGATTGAGGGAAGGTTTATCCCCGGAAATAGCTTTACCAGAAAACCTGCGGCGGACAATTGTGCCCATCCTGTCAGTGGCAGAGCCAGCATCATGCCATAAAGGAGCCAGTGCAGTATTCCTGCCGCTTTTGACTGAAAACTGGACACGCCAGCAGGCATTTTTGGTACAGTAAAGCTTAGCCTGTTTATGAACCTGATAATGACCAACAACAGTATAGCTATGCCTAATGGAATATGAAGGTCCAGCAGCCAGGGTCTCCACGTCAGGGATGTCATCATTCCCAATCCAACAAATATCATTGTAATTATCATCGATGCCATCAGCCAGTGCAATATTCGGGCAGTAACATTGAAATGCGTAGGCGGAGCTGAATTTATATTTTTAATTTTAGCCATGATTACTTATTGCCAGCGTTATCTTTTTGAGGTTTGCCTACTGCGTCCGTAGCCTTACCATACCCGATCTCGCGTACCCGATCGCTGTGCGAATGAGAATAAATGCCTGCCCGCGCTGCCAGAACCGGATCATCCGAAAGGGTAATTCCCTTTGGTACACGGGTGGGATCGAAGTTAACATCCCTGCAACCACCCTTTTTCTGGTCAAAAACATGTGACACTTCCAATGTGCCGGCCACTATCTGTCTGCGGTTTTCGGGCCAAACCTGTGATGGGTCATTTACCGGGTCGCCTGATTCTGCCAGAGTCAGCACAAGGTCCCAGTATAGCGGCCCCTTTCAAGTCGCTTTTTCAAATCTTCAAACAGGAAGTCGTGGCTGGCCTGTTTACGCTGACTGACATTCCATGATGTAAATTCTGCATGTGGACGCATAGACCAGCGTATCGCCTGCTGTTTACCCTTTGCATCGATTAAGACGAACGAATTAATCACATTATACTGAGCCCCTGCAAAACTACGGGTCCAGGGTGCGGTTGCATCCCATTTTACATATTTCTGAGCCTCCGGATGTTTTTTCAAGAAAGCCGCTACCAGCGCCGGATCGGGAGCACCTGTGTTGGAGACAGGCTTATATGCATCGACTTGTTCTAAGAAACCTTCCGGATCGCGGGTTGCAAAATACGGTTCGTTGTTCAGCTTCATTCGCCATTGTTCCCCGTCATCAGCAGTAAGCATCAGGGCCATACTTACTGTTCGGGTGGAATTATCAGGAGCGTAGGGATCCGGACTACCCAGTGAGAAACGGCCTATAACCGGAACGTTTTTCTGGGCAAAAACCCTGGCTATCGAAAATGGTACCCCTTTACCGGAGGCGCGAAATGTGCCTTCAAAGCAGATTCCCTTTCCATGGGCGCGACGATAACCTGCCGGGTATGTTTTGGGTGTGTCCTTTAAAAATGTTCGGGTGGTAATGCGTTGTCCAATCAGATCAGCGGACCAGGCAAAGGCCAAAACTAACGCTGATGCAATCAGGAAAATCCCAACCATTATAAAGAGAACACGCTTTGTTTTCAGATAGGCAACTAAGGAAGCTGTTTTCATTTTAGTCTTGAAGTGTACTTTTCCGTTTACTTACAGCGCAAATGTAGCGTAACAGAGACGGGGAAAAATTACACTTTCCAGCCCAAAAAAAGGACTTTACTGCTTTACAAATTCTTTGGGCGTCAGGCCTGTATGTTTTTTTGTAAAACGGGTAAGATAGGAGGGTTCGGCAAACCCCAGATCATATGCAATTTCCTTTATAGTCCTTTTGCCGAGATGCAATTCCTTTCGGATTTCCAGAACAATGCGGTCCTGGATCAGATACTTTAATTTTTTGTTGGTGATACTCTCGCAGATTTGATTGAGCTTTTTGGCTGAAATATTCAACTCTTTGATATAAAAAGCCGCTCCTTTTTCTGTGATAAAATGCGTTTCTATCAGACTCATCAGTTTTCCAAAAACAGGATAGTCCACATACTCCCTGAGTCTTGGGCTTTCATCAAAAATAGCTGACACGTGAAATAAAATCGAAAACATATAGCTTTCCATCATTAACGCTCTATTATCGCTGCTATACTCCGCTAGCAGCAGATCAACGATGGATTTCATTGTCAGGGCACTTTTACCCTCAAGCGATACCAATTGATTGATAAAAAATCCATTCAGGTAATCTGAGCCTATCTTTTGATTTATCCCAAAGAATACGTCATTATGGATTAAAAACAAATACCCTTTCTTATCAGTGAGATCAATTTTGATATTCTGGTATGGGTAAATGACGACGGCCTGAGAGCCACGGGTTTCAAAATCATTAAAGTCAATACTAAAAGTGATATTTCCATCGGTCTCCGTACTCCATAGCAACTGATGGAAATTAAACCGCTGATAATGATCGAAAGTACCAGCACGCAATTCTTCCAACCTAAATACCTCTATACAGGGGAATTGTGTCACAGACTTATTTGAAATATCTTTTTTCAAATTATGGTATAGATTTACCTTGATAGATTTCCTTTAAAATCTCATATTGGGCTTAACAACTACTCAAACTGCGATTTTCTCCCCCTGCATGTAGCCTCAATCAGCCGGTAACGTTCTGCAATGTACGTCTAACTCAAACCAATGCGCAGTAATGTTTCGATCTCTGGCCTGAATCTATCAAGCTTGCTCCCGCCCGGGCCAGTCGGGGAATAATGCATAATTTAATACAACGGCGGTTTAAATGGTGCATATAGACTTTTTTTATCGGCTTTAACTGAATAATATTCCGTGGTTCTTCCATACTCTTAGACCTTGACCTGTCCTGAATCCTGGTTCCTATATCACGCCAATTTAATCCTGAAACTTCCGTGCAAAAGAGTCCTGAAGCCTACATCGGAGATCTGATTCCCCGCCATCAGGTATGTATTTTAACGAACGTTTCTTTACATAATCCAAAACCAACAAATCTTCATCAATTTGTTTATTTATATTGACATGTATTTAATCTAAATGTAATATATTTGATTTTATTAAGTTTCGTACATAAAATGATCAAATTAGGATACGCCCGGGTCTCCACCCAAGAACAGAATCTGGACCTTCAACTGGATGCATTAAAGAAGGAGGGGTGCAAGCAAGTTTTCACCGATAAGGTTTCCGGAGTAAAGGCTACCAAGCCAAATTTTGAAAAATTGATGGAGTATGCGCGGCCCGGTGACACTATTGTCATTTGGAAATTGGACCGGCTTGGAAGAAGTACTATTAAGCTGATTGAGCTGATTGAAGAATTAAAAAACAAGGGAGTGAATCTTAAATCACTTTCTGAATCCATCGATACCAGTACGGCGACGGGCAATCTATTTTTTCAGTTCATGTGCGTGTTAGCCGAACATGAGCGTAACATTATCCGCGAGCGTACAAAAGCAGGCCTAGAGTCGGCCCGGGCAAGGGGCCGATCCGGGGGCAGGCCAGAAGGGTTAAGCGAGCGCTATCGCAAAATTGCCCCGGAAGTCAAGGAAATTTATGAGAAGAACAGTCGGAGTACCGATGAAATCAGAGAAATGTTCAAAATAAAAAGTCAGCCTACATTGTACAAAATTTTAAAGTACAGTGGTGTTGATATTAAGGGTTTTTTGAAGAAGAGACGATAGTGCCGTGGCTTTTGATACGGCGGCGTGGCCGACTAGGCCGTTGCCGTACAAACTTGTACTTTAACCCAAGCTAGCAAACGAAGGCCAGAGATATCTAATACGATTAGCCAGGATTGCGGTTGGCATCTGCGTAGCGGACACTATCTCGAAATTTCGTTCAATAGTGAACGCTTTAAAATTCCAAAATCTACCGTTTGAGCGTTTAAAGGAATATTTACTGTATTGGCAGACTATTTTTCCCTCAGTATAGACCTGATCATAAATAACCCAAATTAAAGTACTTTATCCTACATGTTTTCTTCTAAAAACAATCTTTTCCTTACTATTATTTTTTGTTCCCTGACCACATTTTGCACAGCTCAAATCAAGTCGTTGAATGGCAAGGAAATTTTGCCAACAGCAATAGACGCCTTCCTGAAAAAGGAAATGGCGGCCGGGAGTATTCCCGGGCTATCGATCGCTATCATCAATAATGGCAAGGTGGTTTACAGCCGCGAAATGGGGCTCGCGGACATTGAACAACAAACAAAGGTGACTCCTCAAACGCTTTTTGAAGCGGCATCTTTAACCAAATCAGTTTTTGCCTATTATGTGCTCAGGCAGGTAGAGAAAGGATTGATAGCACTGGACACCCCTTTATATAAATACATGCCATATCCCGATATCGCTTACGATGAACGGTACAAACTGATAACAGCGCGAATGGCACTTAGTCACACAACAGGCTTCCCAAACTGGCGCGATGATGTAGTCCCAGACTCACTAAGCACCAAGGTTAAAAAAGGCAGTCTGTACTTGAACTTTCGACCGGGCACCCAGGTGAGCTATTCAGGAGAAGGATTTCAATATTTGGCTAAAACAATCGCCCATCTATTAAACACTAACCTGAGGGGCTTGGGAGAGATCATGAATAAAGAGGTTTGCACATCACTGGGAATGACAAATTCCACTTTAATAAGAAACAATTATGTTAACCAGTTCAAGGCGAGCGGATATTTGCGCAATGACGATGGTTCCAACTGGAAGGGTGATTTTGAAACTTTTGATGAGCTTAATGCCGCAGCAAGTTTACGTTCAAATGCGCCAGAGTTTGCTAAATTCATGATTGCGCTAATAAATAATAAGGGGTTGAAAAAACAATCTATGAATGAAATGTTTAAAGATCAGGCTTATGATAATCCTCCATCACATACAGCGGCAAAAGGGTTAGGTGTGTTTATCCATCATACATCAGCCGGTGACCGCATTTCGCATAACGGGAACAATCAAATTTTTAATGCTGATTACATCATGTATCCTGATAAAAAGAGTGGCTTCGTCATCTTTATTAACAACAACATGGAGGAGCACATCATGCAGCATCTTGAATATTTTTTTAAACATGGTCAAGAATATCCGGTAAAGGATGCTGATATCCCTATTGATGTAAATAGTTACGTTGGAGAATATAGAAGTTCAGATCCAACAACACCTAATTTCGTTCTTCTTACGGAAAAGGGAAAGTTATTTGTGTATGTTAAGAATAATTCCCAACGAAAATATGAGCTCCACCCTGCCGCAAAAGATGACTTCTTTCTTAATGAGGTCATTGCCAAGTTGGTTTTCATCAGGGATAAAAATGGGATGATTATCGGTTTTGAAAAAGAACAGCAATCTTTTTATAACGAAAAGTTTCGAAAAATAGATTAGTTTATCTTCCAGCATTGAGAGAGCATTAGCTTCTCTGAATCCCAAGCCCTATGTAAAGGCATTTCCGAAAATGTGAACCAATTATGCCTTATTTTATTACTTTTTTGATTGCATTTTGTTTTTGCAACCCGGTTAAAGCACAAAACAGGAAACCTACTTACAATCCACCACCAATAGCACTTAGAAAGCTTAACGAAGGGTAGCTTAAGGCAGATTTTGACAAATTAGAACATGCGCTTGTCGAAACATATGGAGGTATCTACCGTCTGAGCGATAGCATTAATGTCCAAAAAAGGTTCGATAAATATCGCAGACAGTTAGCGACCATAAATGACCAGGCTGACTTTATTTCACTATTGACAACCTTAATTGCCAGTTTCAGGGAAGGCCACATGAAGGTGGAATATGATGATGAGACGAACAATCTTTTAAAAACATCGAAACTTTTCCCCTTCACTATTATGGTAGAAAATGGGAAATTGAGAGTGCTTTATAATGAAACTGCAGAAGACCAGTCAATTACCCCAGGCATGGAGATTCTAAGCATTAACGGCCATCAGTCTGGGCAGCTTATTAAGGCAATGATACCGCATATTTCAGCTGATGGATATGGCTATTCACACCGGAACAAGCGGCTCGCTGATAATTTTCCTCAAAACCTATGGCTATATTTTGGTCAGCAGGACCGGTTTACTATGAAAGCAAAAGACAGCGCCGGTAAGGTGATCACTACTAACGTAGTAGGGGTAACGGACGCGAACCGCGAAGTTAATAGACTTTCAATTGTCAACCTGCAAGTGAGAAAAGGTGTTACCCAATTTGAAGGTCGGGGTCCAAACGTATCTTTAAGCTTTACAAATGAAGGTAAAACTGCTAACCTGCGCATTCAGGGATTCAAAGGCAAAGAATTTGAAAATGAGTTGGATAGTGTTTTTAGAATTGTCGATCAAAAAAATACTAAGACACTGATACTTGATCTGCGGGGCAATGGTGGAGGTGAAGATGTTTATGGCGCAGCACTTGTTTCGCATCTTACATCAGCACCTTTCAGATATTTTAGAAAAATACAAATGCGGACAATTAAACCTTCATTTGGTGGGTGGAGCCAAGATCTGCTTAATATACTAGACACAGGCACAGTTGCAGATCCTGTCGATCGACATCTCCTTACCGGTGCAATAAAAGCTGGTATTAATATACAATAACCATCTTCAATAAATTTCAAGGGGAAATTGTTCGTTCTGACAGATGGTTATACCTTCTCTACCGCCGCAGATGCTGCCGCTTTGATAAGGCAGATCACTACCGCGATCTTCATTGGGGAAGAAACAGGTGGAGGTGCGGAAGGGAATACTTCGGGCATATTTTTACAAGCGAAACTGCCCAATTCTGGATTGAAGGTAAATATACCTTGCCTGTGCTATTGGAATGCCGTTACCGTCCGTAAGAAAAACAGAGGTGTTTTGCCCGATCATCCTTTAATAGACAGCGTAACTGATATATTAGAAAGCAACGACAGGTAATGGAAGTATGCCGCTGCATTAGCCTTAGAATCTAATTAATGGTGATCCGTGAACCCCTATCATTTCCAACCTAAACATTGACAATACTCAAACAATGCGCCGAGATTGGCATGGTCACAAATCTCACTAGGAAGAGCTTGATCAAACCCACGGTACTTTTTGTTCCATCTTTTAATATAACCCAAAACAGGAAGAACAACAGCAAAAAGTAGTCAGGAGCCTGAACCTGATCACCAATATCGTTCTGGTCTGGAACACGGTTTATATACAAGAAGTTATCAAACAATTACACCAGGAAGGATACCCGATTGACGAAAATGACTTCGAATTTATCTCTCCTGCCCCTTTTGCTCATATTAACCGGCTGGGGAAATATTCTTTTAATACAGACCCGGATCTTGGTGGCAATGGTTTACGGCCCTTGAGAAAGCCAAAACTAAATGCTTAGTTCGCTAACGCCGTTTTTCGCCCATTTGTAAAAAAAACCTCATTAACTACAAGGATACCACAAGTGGACCGCAAGCCCACCTCAAATTTTGTTCGTAAATTTTTTTGAATAGATTACCAGGTTGATTAAACTACAAGGATACCACAATTAGACCGCAAGCCCACCTCAAATTTCGTCCGTAAATTTCTTTAAATGGATCGCCAGGTTGATTAAACTACAAGGATACCACAATTAGACCGCAAGCCCACCTCAAATTTCGTCCGTAAATTTCTTTAAATGGATCACCTGGTTGATTAAACTACAAGGATACCGCAAGCCCGCCTCAAATTTCGTTCGTAAATTTTCGTAAATGGATTACCAGGTTGATTAAACTACAAGGATACCGCAAGTCCACTTCAAGAATGTCTGATTGAATACTGTTAATCGCTAAAGGAGGTTTTTCCTGATTCCATTGGCGATCATATTTGCAGTTTTCTTTGAAGAAATCCATAAATATGTCAACATCGTATAAACAAATATCGATAAAGTTCAATTTAAGTTAGACAGTTCGTATACAGCCCGTATACAGCCCGGATAGAGTCTTTTTATTAATTTTTGTCATTTTATATAAATTATACAGCCCGTATACAGCCCAGATACAGTCCGTATATAGCCCGCATATAGCCCTTCCATCTTTAAAGAGAGTGTGTAAACTTAGGTAAGGGTATACTCTTTTTGATTTGAACTATTAGAATAGTTCAATTATTCACTCTTTCATATTTAAAGTACATGCATGGTACACGTATAGTACATGCATCTACGCATTTTGAAGAATATTGTGGGTAAATTTTTCTTCCGCTTAAATTAAAGTACATGCATAATACTCGTAAAGTACCAGCATATATCGTTGTTTATTATACGAAAAAGGGGTTTGATCAATCTGCCGAGCTTCATTACTTATTTTTGTTCAATTTTTTGAGTCACATTCTATCAGAAAAAGGATATTTTATTACAAGAGGTATTAATCGAAGACCTTTTTTAAGGTACTTTTGCTTATACTTTTAAGAGTCGTAATAGCAAGCTATGTTTTCACCCGGTTAAAATTACACTTCGTTCATTTTATCCGTCTGAAAACCGCTTGCCCCCTGGGAGTCAATTCGCCCTCCGGCTCATTGTAGAAAAAATGGAAAAGAAAGAAAGAGCTAAAAAAGCGGGGAGACCTAAGCTGGCCGCGAACCAGGTGAGAGTAAAAGTGACCCTGATGCTAACGCCTGATGAGATCACTAAGTTGAAAGCTGAGCAGGAAGGATACTCAGTTGACTTTACTGTTTTTTGTAGAGAAAAATTGCTTAACCGAGAATCTAAGATATTGCGCCGGCCAATTCCGGAAGATGTCAAAGCTGAAATGACCAACATTCTTCGTATGGCAGGAAGTGTGCTTTTGCTTGCAAAAAATACATCTGCCGACACCGTAATTTCGGATGAGTTTCGAAACATGGCGTCTGGTCTAAAACGCATGGTTCAAAGGGCAGATTTTTCGATCAATGAAATGGTATTAAGCCAAAGTCTGATTGCCAGTATTGTTTCCCTGTTTATCAAAATTGAAAAATTGGTCAATAAGCTAGATAGAGACTTAGAGCCGGTGGCCGAGATTGATCTACTGCTACAAAAAATCAGGGAAAAGCTGCACTCATTTGCTGATATGTATAATCTTACCAGTGATTTAAAATGATTGGAAATATTGGTAAACCTGGTGGTGACTTTCTAAACGCTATGATATACTGTAAGTATGATCGAAGCAGCGTTGATGAAAACGGAGATTTAAAAATCAGGGGTGAGCTGGTTTATTTTCAAAACATCACCGCATTAGAATTATATGGTCCAGACATAGACCTTAGTTACATTGCTGATGAACTTCATGGTGTGGCAGACCAAAACACCAGGACAAAAAGCCCTGTTGCGCATGTTAGCTTTTCTTTCCCGCCAGGTGAAAGCCCATCCAATGAAGTTTTGCAAAATATTGTGAAAGATTATGCAAAGGAATTTGGGTTGAGAGAGAATGGACTTGTTGCTTATAAACATGTTGACAAAGAACACGAGCACATACATATTATAGCAAACAAGATAAATGAGCTGGGCAAGAATACCGTTTCAACGAGTTACGACTTTTTGGATATGGGTCATTTTTCCAGAAAAATGGAGAACAAGTATGGCCTTCAATCCACTAAACAAATGGATAGTTTATTGATTGATGGCAAAACAGAAAGGAAAAGCAACCCGATCCATACCCAGCTCAGAAACCATATTGACAAGATGATTCCAGAATCAGGAGATTTGGAATCCCTACGGGTGATGCTTCTGCAAAAGGGTTTTAAGACCAAGATAAGCAACGGCATTACATTTATTCAGAAGTCGTCAGGTGTTGTTATCAAAGGATCTGATTTAGGGCGAGAGTATTCTAAGCTCAACCTTGAAAAAAGGATAGCTGGAAGCTATCTGACCGATGATAAGTTTGGTGTCGATAACCCCAAAACCACTGAAAAGGACAAATTGGAACAGTTGATTAAACGGACAGCGCCTGTTTCTAAAACATTCCCAGATTTTGTGGCTGCTTTAAACAAGGAAGGTTATGGTGTTCAAACGAAAGACATGATTAACAAAAAATCGGGAAAAGCTTTTACAAGTATTCTCTTCACAAAGAATTTCAGTACTCCGGACGAAAGCAAAGCTGATCTGCCAACCAGGAATTCGAAAATGATCACCGGAGCACAACTTGGGCCTGAATTCAAATATTCTGTCATTAATGGCAACATTAACAAAGGAACCTGGAACGATATCGGACACGGTTCTCCAATTACGAAATCTAAGGACAAATCTGAAAGCGAAAAGCCACTAATTAACAAGTCGAATAAATCTGGCATTGAAACTTCCAGCAGCGCGGGAAGCCCAGGATTAGACTATATAATTGAACGATTGCTAACCAGCAATAATGCAGGACAAATTGAAGCCGATTCAGCTAAATCGCGTGGAAAAATTGCAGCAGAAGTAAAACGAAATGCTTCTGGTTATGATAATGAGTTTGGGACCCGTGGACTGGAAGAAATGAAAGAAGAAAAGAGGAAGGATCTTCGGGCAAAACCCAAGAAAATGTAAAGCTTAGTTAAACCAGCTGGCACCGGTAAGAGCAGCTTGATTAATTCAAAACTAAGATCTAGCCTCGCTTCTTACTGATTCGACATCAGTGATATATGCAGACGGTTATCCCCTCAGAGAAACAATTTTATATCACTGGATCAAAAGATGTATCAAGAAGTGTCAAAAAGTAACGTAACGGTCGCTTTTCCACAGTATCAAATTTAGAGGAGCTCATACTTGAAACGAAGATATTGTAAATCCTTAACAGCGGCATGTTTAAACGAAAGCTTCGCCTTTCCATTAAGAAAAGACAACCGTTGCTCAATTTGTTCAGGGGTTTGCTCCGTTTTTTTTAAAAATTGTTCGCTATCATCGGATGAAAGGATGTTCTCTAACCATGCCACAATTTCGTCCATTTCTTGTAAAAAGAGAGCCTTATATATGATTTTATGTCGCAGCTTCGCCTGTTTAAAAGCTAGTTTTGAGTCGGGAGCCCAATAAGTGCCGCCCATTCCCCATTGTTTAGCTGGATCTTTAATCTTAGCTGTACGCGTCCGTAATATATAGTCGATGTCTTGCTCTACTGTATTCTCTTCCAAGTCAGTGCCTAGAATATTTGATTTGTCAAACAAATAACCGTCCCCATCCAGAGCTACAGAGTAGGGTAGTAATCCCGCTTCAACTAAAGGTGCGTATTTATCTACTGGCAAGGAGTTATCTTTTGCTAAGACCTTTTTTACGGAAGCCCCTCCTTCAAACCTAGACAATTTTTCAACGAGTTTATCGATGGTTCGTTCGTTGCTAAAGGCTGCAACCGGATTTGCTTCGTCCGGCTCAATACCAGGGAAAAGCAAGTAAACTACATTATTTTCGGTACTCATGACTATCAAGCTTAAGCGTTATGTTTCTTATCAACGTGGAGCCAGTACACCCACCTTTTCAGGTATCAAGGTGTTATGGTGGTCACCTTATTTTTCCGCTACTTTAAACATCCTGTCACAAATGTAAAAGGGTGTCCGTAACCCACTACTTAATTATCAACCTTTTTTATTTTCCTTGGCAACTTCTCTTGTAAGCTAAGCCAATGCTTTTCCTATTTGGGATATATAACAGGGTTCAGTTTTTGCTGGGTACAGTTGGAAGCGCAAAGGGATTATTTATTCTGAGACTTTCTTGATCTGTTCTTTGATAAAGGCAATGAACTTTGAGCGTGATGTAAGAATGTTGGCCTCTTTTAAATCCGATAGGCTAAATGAGCCTGTTTTGTCAGGCTGGTCTAACAAATAAAATTCAAAGTGATACACAGCTCCTTTCCCATTCTCTATTGTCTCTCTTTGATAATATTTGAGATACGCGCCTTCATCTTCAAATATGTGCTTCTGAAATGGACTAGGAAGATTGTCGCCAGGTCCAAATTTTTCATACCATGCCCGGGTTAAACCTTCAATCTTGTCTTCCGATAGATCCGGAAGTTGTTCTGCATAGAATTGTTTTAACTCTTTTATCGGGCTTACTCTAAATAGGCTCATGTCGGTATGTTTCAGTTCTGTTGGCATTTGTTGCTGGTTTGGTTTATAACGTCTGGCTCAGCTTGTTAAATTCAACTGTTGGATAGAAAAAGTCATCATTCATCAGCGAGCATAACCCTAAGATTTGGTCCCCTTCAAACGCCACTTTTACCAGATGTCCTTCCAAATCTCGGGTTTTATCCACAGAACAGATCTGAAAGCACCTTTGAATAAAGTGTCCTACCAGATTGACCCCGGAGTTAGGGATCGACGAAAATAGGTCCGGGCCCCCAAAAACAACGTATTGGTCGTGCAGTTTTAATTCTATGCTTGCAGACAATGCATCTAGGTCTATTAATTGGATCTGAAAATCAATGATTTCGCCGATCCCAATATGAATTTTCTCGTTCATCAACATTGTTTTGCTCCAAACTAATAAAAAGTTGCATCATCTTATTACTTTCAGAATTCGAAAATCAACTAGCCATGCCAGAAGTACCCGAACTTAATCTTGTGGGCCTGACCCTGCAGAAACATTTTAAAGGCCAAAAATTTAAAAGAATTGAAGTGCTTTGGAAAAAGCGCGTCAAGGCCAGTGAAGAAGAATTTAACGAGACATTGAAAGGGGCAACCCTGAAATCTGTTACCCGAAATGGAAAGGAGCTTCACTTAAAATTTGATAATGATGCTATTTTGGGCATCCATATGATGTTAACGGGCAAAATGATTTTGATGCCAACCGACCAAGATTTAAGAAATCCGATCTTCGAATTAACCTTTGAGAACGGTGCGGGCATCGTTGTGTTGGATGGGCTCGGCCAGGCAAAGCCTATTTTGAACCCTGAGGTACCCGCCGTGCCCGACATTATGGGAGACGATTTCACGGGCGAGTATTTGGCAAAGGTCCTTGCAAAGGCGGGCGGCAAAATAAAGGAGGTGATTCAAAACCAAAAATGGATCCGCGGAATTGGCAGTGCTTACGCCGACGAAATCTTGTGGGCTGCCAAGATATCTCCTTTTTCCGTTGCCAAGAACATCCCTGCTGACAAAGTAGAAGACCTTTACAAGGCAATCCGGGACGTCACGGTTGAAGCCACAGCACAGTTAGAGCAACTTAAAACATCCGATGATGTTTTCGAGATGGAAAACAAAGATCACCGCTTTGTCCATAATCCTAAAAAAACACATTCTCCTGAAGGAGAGGAGATCATTGTTGGTAAAATAGGAAGTGGAAGGACTTATTATACTAAAAGTCAGACCTTATATTAATTTATGCCATGCCAGAAGTCCCGGAATTATTAACATTACGACATAATCTCCTCAAACGCTTTAAAGGTCAAAACTGACAGAGTTTAATATAACCTGGGAACGAAAACTTAAAATGCCCAAGGAGAAAATAATCTCCGCAGTTAAAGGCGCCAAGTTGGTAGCCATTGAGCGGGTAGGCAAAACCTTAGAGCTTTACTTCAACAACAAAGAAACTATTGGCTTCCATTTGATGCAAAGCGGCCGGGCATATTTGATCCCAGCTGATGGTGAGATAAAATGGAAAATTTGGGACATGGGCTTTGAGAGCGGCCATGGTTTCGGGATACATGACCCTTCGGGTCAAAGTCAACTGCACCTAAATCCTGTCACCCCGAAGGTGCCTGATGTTTTAACCGATAGTCTAACATTTGACTATTTGAAATCTAACTTTCAAAAAAACAAACAGGTACTTTTAAAACCCTTGTTGACTAACCCAAAATATATACGTGGGCTGGGCAACGCGTATGTTGATGAAATCTTGTGGGAGGTCAAAGTTTCGCCTTCATCGGTTGCTTGTTTAGTTCCAGATCAGAAAATACATGATATCGTTTCCGCTATCGAATCAGTGCTATTGAATGCCGAAAAGGAAATCAGGAAAGTAACTGGCCCCGATGCTTTGATGATTGAAAAAAGGGATTTTATGAAAGTTCATAACCACAAGCTTGATAGGGACCCTGATGGGAATGAAATAATCAAAGGTATGGTTGGTAGGGCAAAAACATACTGGACTGAAAGTCAGGTAATTTATGAGCGGAAACACTAGTTATATGGCAGGACATTAGGATCATGACGATTCAAACCCTTGCCTAAATAGTAATATAAGTCCTTCCGGAAAGGAGCTCGACCACTTTGGCAATGACCCACAAAAGCTGAAAGCATTTGCGCGTGAAGTGATGAAAGAGTATGCAGAGAATTTCAACAAAGGGTTATCTGAGCAGGATATTAAGTATTACGGCAAGATTGAATACAACCGGTATTACACCCATGAAGATCCGGAAGTAAAGCAGGGCATCCGCAGGCGCGGCGAAGCAAAGGAAGGGAGCCATATACATGCGCAGCTGATCGCGAGCCGCAAGACGGCAGACAATGCCCGGCTGAACAGCCCCTTGACCAAACACCGGGGAGCAACGTCGGCCACAGTCAGAAATTTGGACAGTTTGACCGGCTAGATTTTACGGAGCGCTGCGAGAAAGCTTTTGACCGAACGTTCGGCTATGAACGTGAGCTAAGCAAAACGTTCCAATATCGGAAGGTGATGCTCAACGGGACTGCTATGGAGCGTGCCGATATGATTGTGGCTGAACGAAGCCACCAGGAAAAACAGGTTAAAGAGCAAAGCCTGGCTTTGGAGCCGAACAAAGGGGAAAAGAAGGAGCTGGCGCAGCAGCCGGAAATCAAGCCCCGGCAGGAGCAGCAGAAAAAGCGTGGTTTCGGATTTAGTATTTAATCATCAACACTTTAATTTCAAACTAACTGTCTTATGACCAAACTAGCAAAGTTGCTTTTCGTTCTGCTTTTTCTTTTGGCTTCAAGTGCAAACCAAAAATGCTTTGGTCAAGATTCTTTTGGTTTAGACTATATAGACAGTTATCCAGTTAAAGTTGATGGCGAAAGTAGCTACTTCACTTATGATACGACCAGTTTGGCCAAAGGAAAGTTTGTATTTGTTGTTAGCGGGAGCAGAACAGCTTTTTTTAAAACGGATGGCAAAATTGTAATTGTCAGTGGACTAAAAAGGCAAGCAAAGCAAAATGGTTATACTGACCGCTTTGAAGGCTCTGGTTATTATATCACATTAGATGTAAGTAAGGGCAAGAAAATTAGTGAAAGCCAGACAAATTACGTGGGAGAGCTAAAAATTTCTCAGGGTAACAAAGTGAAGACCATCAAGATCAATGGAATAAATGAAGAGTACGAACTTAATAAGTAATTATGGTACTTGAATAATCCAATCTCCAAGTAGTAGAATCGGCGGCAACAAATTGGATGAACCCCAGAATTGGCCTACTGAGTTTAGATAACCCTTTTTATGTTAAACAACAAAACATAGAACAAGAGGGTGAGAGGTGACTTGGCGAAGTTCTTCGAATAGTACAAGGAAAGCGCACTTCTCCCATTTTGTTCCGGATCAGCAGTTGCATTAAGTCGCGCTGCCTCAATGCCGTCGTTAGCTAAAATCTTTTTCCAACAGACAAGGAAAATTGTGGAAAGATTACATCTCCATTCGTATCCAATTGAAGGCCAGCCAAAGCACCAACTACAATATTTTTTCTAAATGTATATCTAGCAAACAGCTGTGTTATTGCAACGGCTGCAATAGTGCGTTGTGGCTCAGTATTTCTAAGAATCCTTACTGGTACAGGATATCCAGTAAGAGCAGGAAATAGTATTTCTCTATCATCTGCCAATGAAGTTGATTGATACCGAGCAGCGACACCCAACTTGATACCATAGTCAGCGTTTTTTGTACGAACTGCATGATAACCGATCTTTCCTGCTAATTGCATTCCTGCTGTGGTAAATCTATAAGACATGTCTTCACGAGGAAAATTATCTAGCTGCACTAACAATTGATCTTCACCATCATGAATGGTCATTGCAAGTTCGGTTGACCAAGACAATTTGGGCCGAAATTGCTGCTCATATTCAAAGCCGACCATTAGCCCATATAAATCGCCAGTACCACTTTTTCCAGTACCAAGGTTAACGCTGAATATCCGTTTGGGCAACTCTTGAATTCTTTGCCCGAAAACACTTATGTGCATAAGAAGGCCTACAACTACTAAAAGGATATTTTTCATACCGATGTTTAGATGGCCGGGTAGTCCCCAGTCTCACCAATATATAGCAAATGGTGGGATTTCCTTTAATTTATTCATACACGTCGACACTTCTAAGGACGAAAAACTAGTCTCACCAAACGTCCATTCTGTGCGACACTGCGTGTGGGCGCCACGCTAGCCGAATCCGGTTGAAAAAGCGCCTCAAATAGCGGTCTCGCGAATCAATGTATCGCCTCAAGACGCGGAATTGAGTTTGTAATACAGGCAATTTAGTGCAACAGAATAAAACGTTGGGATCCACAATTCTGCGACGGGAGGACGAGACAGGACCAAATATCACAAAACCCAGCTCTACAAATGACAACGGAAGCAGGCCGAAAAGCTGGCATAAGTAGCCATCGAAGTGATGGATTATGTGCTAACAGTCAAAGATGGATGGATAGTGGACCTCAATAAAGATGGGACATTTAAAGGGCTACCTAAATGGAAAAATAGGTAAATTCTGTTTGGCTCAGATTCATAAAATTTCTTGGCTTGTAATTATTGAATCCCACTAGTGATCACTCGTCAGTATGATCACCTTTTTCCAATTTCTCAAAATCCAGGCCGGGAAAGAAGAACTTGTCGCTATCCAGAGAAGCAATTGCAACTACCTTACCATTACTTATTAGCGCTTTGATCGTCATGCCCTCCATTTCACGAGTGCTTTTCACAGAGAGTATCTGAAAGCAACGCAATACGAAATGGCCGAAGAAATCTAAACCTTCATTTGGAATGGAAAAGAACATACTGGGCCCGCCAAATTCATAATAATCTTCTCCGACTCGCACCTCAATTGATGCTGAGAGCGCACTTCCCGAGTTCATTATGGCAGAGCTAAGATCGCCAATCGCATGAATTTCAAAATCAACTACTTCGGCTATTACTGGCACTATTGGATTATCCATAATGTATTTTGTTGAATACTTTTATCCAAGCATCTGCCTAAATATAGAGTAAAAAGATTTCGATTGAACTACACAGTGTAGCGACAACCCAATTTTGTTAGGGGTTCATTTATTTAAATACTCCCTTACAGCCTTTGCAGATGTGCCCGCCTTTTGTACTGCCTGCTTTAACTCTTCCTTAGAAACATTTAAGGCTTTCGTCCAGTAGTCCAGTTCATAATCTTCGTTAACGTTAATCTTGCTGCTGTCAGCTGGTCCTTTTTTGCTTTTGTCGTCGGCCATAATTGAATTATTATTGATTGTTGATCAGGATCATAAAAAAGCCGTACCCGAACGCTTGGCACATACTTTGATGGATAAGTTTTCTGGATCTCAAACTCTTACCTATCACGTGTTATGAGCCTTACCAAATACAATGAAAAGCGGTCTTCAAGTAAAACGCCCGAGCCATTTGGCGGAAAACCTGATAAAAAGGTTCTTCGGTTCGTTGTACAAAAACATGCTGCATCACATCTACACTACGATTTTCGTCTGGAAATGGACGGGGTGCTTAAAAGCTGGGCGGTTCCCAAAGGGCCCTCACTGGATCCGGATGTAAAGCGGCTTGCAATGATGGTTGAAGATCACCCTTATGATTACCGCACTTTTGAAGGGATTATCCCCAAAGGGGAGTATGGTGGGGGGACGGTGATGGTCTGGGACCAGGGCACCTTCGAGCCTTGGGAAGATCCAGCAAAAGACAAAAAGGACAACGAAAAGAAACTGCTTCACCAGCTGTACTCGGGCAAGATTAAATTTGTGCTTAATGGACAGAAACTCAATGGCAGCTTTGCTTTGGTCAAAGCGCATGGTAGGGGAGAGAATGCATGGCTGCTAATGAAACTGGAAGACGAGTATGCCTCAAAGGACGACGTAGCACTGCAAGATAAATCTGTCGTTTCTGGTCTGGACTTACAGCAGATCGCAGCAAGTAGCGATAACGTCTATGGCAGCGATAAAAAAAGAGGCAAAAAGACGGCCTCAAAAAAGGCAGTTAAAGAAACACTTGAAAAGCAAGTTGATCCCGATGATACGCAGGTGCCGCAGCCGGCCACGGACGTCGCAGCGATTTTGACAAAAGCCCCGAAAGGTAAATTTGATAATACCATCAAACCTATGCTGGCTACGCTCGTGGACGCCCCTTTCGACGATGAAGGATGGCAATATGAAGTTAAATGGGATGGCTACCGCGCGCTGGCCTTCATGAATGGGGCAGAAGCAGAGCTGAAATCCCGGAATAACAAATCCTTTGATGATAAATTTTATCCGGTGCTTGCCGCTGTCAAGAGATGGGGAGTGAATGCGGTCGTCGACGGTGAGATCGTCGTAGTCAATGAGAATGGCATAAGCAATTTCAATAATCTTCAAAACTGGCGAAGCGAAGCGGACGGGCAGCTCCTTTTCTACGTTTTTGACGTGCTTTGGCTGGACGGCAAAAACTTGATGGGATTGACCCAGCAGGAGCGAAGTGCCGTGCTTCTTTCGCTAATACCAGAAGATGACATTATCCGCACCGGTTTCAGTGTCCAGGCCACAGGGACAGATTTTTTCAATGTTGCCAAAGACATGGGACTGGAAGGGATCATTGCCAAAAGGTCGGATAGTACTTATGTGCCTGGTGACCGCTCAAAAAACTGGCTTAAAATTAAAGTCCAGAAAAGGCAGGAGGTCATCATCGCGGGCTACACAAAGAATGATGGTTCACCCAAATCATTTAGTGCGTTGCTGCTGGGCGCTTACCGCCATGGCCGCCTGGAATATGTAGGCAAGGTTGGGACCGGCTTCAATGATAAACAGCAAAGGGAGATGATTGCGCAATTTAAGCCTCTCATTATTGAAGACGCGCCATTTGACGCCATGCCCGATTATAATAAACCATCCCGGTTTCGCCGTAACCCGCCACATGCAAGCGCAACATGGCTTAAACCGGAACTCGTATGTGAGATTAATTTTACGGAAATCACGGAAGATGGCGTGTTTCGCCACCCATCGTTCCTAGCACTTAGGGAAGACAAGAATGCCAGGGAAGTTGTCATTGAGACCGCATCAGATACTGAGGAAGTAATCGAGAAAACTCCTGGCCCGACGATCAAAGACGTAATAAAGCCCCCACAACGCAGCGCGGTTAAAACGCTTTTGAACCCCAAAGAGAAGACACAATGCAAAAAACTCAATGGGCAGGAGCTTAAATTTACAAACCTTGACAAAATCTACTGGCCGGATGAAAAGATAACCAAGCGCCAGATGCTCAATTACTATTATCAGGTTGCGCCCTACATCTTGCCTTACCTGAAAGACAGGCCAGAATCACTTAACCGGCATCCGGGTGGTATTAAAGGTCCCAGCTTTTACCAAAAGGATGTCACTGGCAAGGTGCCCAGTTGGATGACCACCTATCTTTATCATAGCAATGATGAGCCCGAAGACAAGAACTACCTGATTGCAAACGATGAAGCAACGCTTCTATACATGGCAAATCTGGGTGCGATTGAAATCAATCCGTGGAGCTCAACGACCGATAACCCTGATAACCCTACATGGTGCGTGATTGATTTAGATCCCGCCGACAAAACGACGTTTGACCAGGTGGTCCAGGCTGCGCAGGTCACAAAAAGCGTATTGGACGAGCTGGGCGTGCCATCGTATCCTAAAACAAGTGGGTCAACCGGCATCCATATTTATATTCCTTTTGAAGGCCAGTATACCTATGAGCAATCCAAGGAATTTGCAAGGGTTGTTGTAACGCTCGTACACCGTCAAATACCAGAATTCACGAGTCTGGAAAGGGCAGTTAAAGCCAGGAATGGAAAAATGTACCTGGACTTCCTGCAAAACCGTCCTGGCGCAACGCTGGCCGCACCATACTCCGTACGTCCCAAACCCGGTGCAACCGTGTCGATGCCGCTGCACTGGGACGAAGTAAAACCAGGGCTTAAAATGTCTGATTTCACGATTTTTAACGCAATGGAGCGGCTGCAAGGCCAGGGCGACCTTTTCAGTCCCGTGCTGGGAAAAGGAATTGATTTGCGCAAGATCGTTGGGGAAGACTGAAAACTTCGAATAGCCTAAGAAAAAGTGAAGATAGCCACATATAATATAAACGGGATTAATGGGCGCTTGCAGGTACTGCTCAGGTGGCTGGCCGAAGCGCAGCCTGACATTGTTTGTTTGCAGGAGCTGAAAGCTCCGCAGGACAAATTTCCCAAAAAAGCGCTGCTGGATGCTGGATATAATGCTGTCTGGCATGGACAAAAGATGTGGAATGGTGTAGCTATCCTGGCAAAGGGAAAAGAGCTTCAAGAAGTCAGAAATACATTGCCTGGGGATGATCAGGATGATCATAGCCGCTATATAGAAGCAATCGTTGACAGGATGCTGATCTGCTGCCTGTACCTGCCTAATGGAAATCCTGCTCCGGGGCCGAAGTTCGAATACAAGCTTGCCTGGCTGAAAAGATTAAAGAAGCATGCAAAATACCTACTTTCCGAAGAAGTCCCAGTTGTTTTAGCAGGGGACTATAACGTCATACCCACAGAGAGGGATGTTTATAAACCCGAGCGGTGGGAAAGCAATGCACTTTATTTCCCCCAAGCCCGCAAAGCATATAAAGAATTAGTTGACCAGGGATGGACAGATTCTATTCGGCACTTGTACCCACAGGAAACCGTATACACGTTCTGGGATTACCTTCGAAATGCCTATGGCCGCAATGCCGGCCTTCGTCTGGACCACCTGCTTTTAAGCCCTCAGATTGCCGGCCGCCTGATCGGGGCAGGTGTCGACACGCATGTTCGTGGGTGGGAAAAGTCAAGTGACCATGCACCAGCATGGATCGAGCTTTTGGAAAATGAAAATTAACATTTAACCTAATATTGCTATGCCCTGGTATAATGGAGATTACCCACCATCCTATAAAAACCAACCGCTAAAAATTCGGGAGAAAGCGGTAGAGATTGCCAATGCCCTGTTGCTTGATGGCACAGACGAAGGCATTGCTATTGCAACAGGCTTAAAAAAGGCCCGGGAGTATTTCGATGATTTGAAAAATAAAGCTAACAATGAATAATGCTTAATGGGAGTCCGTTAGCAATATTTACTAAGTTAACGCCCCAAAGTCCGTTATTTAGGACGACATAACCAATTCCAATGAAAAACGTCAGCACAGTAAATGTTGTAATCGACATTCCGCACGAAATACATCAGGAAGTCATTGGTAATCTTCCTTTCTCTTTGGCGGAGTTTGCTGGTATTACACAGCAGGGCCTGCTTATTGGCCAAGTGGAAAGTGGTGATAACATTGAAGACTACCGCCAAATCTTAAAAGGTTTAGCACTCAGAAGGTTTCGGCTGGAATTTGGAGCTTTCAAAACCAGAAGTTACCAGAACAAGGAAAACCCGTATGAGCTTTTACTGAGCATTAAAAAAACCAAGCAGTACAATGCCTTTAAACAGTCGCTGGTCCAGGGCATTGCAATGGTACCGATCAAAGATGTAGAATGGCTCATTGCTAGTGAGATTCCAATGTCATACGATGAAACAATGGAGGCAGTTTCGCATTTTCAACCTAAGCGTGTTAAGTCGTTTCTAGTCAGCCGCCTTCTGCTGACGCGTGAAGCAAGTGGATATGTCGAGTTTGACCTTCCCTTAACCCAGGAAAGTTTGCCATTATTCCCACTTCTTTAACCATGGTCATGATGAGATGATCGCTAACTTTATGGTGTTTTACGAACTCAGTAATTTCTCCTGCTGATTTGCGAGATGGCTATTTAAGCCGCTTTCCGGCAGTTCTTGATGCGCCTGGCGGCAGCCAGCCAGAGTAGCAGGAAACGGACGTTATTTGGACTTCAGTGTAAATTGGTTGCATCGAATTGTTTTGGACATATCTTAATCCTTTGAACATTCCTACTGCGTATGCTTTCTGACCTGATAGATTTAACCAATTCAAAGGAATTTTTTGATAATTTATCTATTTCAACTAAGTCGCTCCGGATGACGCGCTCAACTTTCGAAATGGATTTTCAGATCTTCAATGACTTGACTGAACAAGTCTTGTTTGAATGTAGCTTGCAAGCTCATGGCCTTGCTTACTCCGCGGAGTCCCGGATGATTGAGACTGGTGTTGGCTATAAGCAAATCAACCTTTACGACAATCACCCAATTCTCTGGAACTACCAAACCAGCCAATATTTCATCCTTCATGGGCCAGTTATTGACCTTCCAAGTCTATTAGGGGAGTTATACTTAGTTCATCAGCAGGTTTCTGGGAATTGGATAAATTTCCACTCGCTTGTTTTTGGGATGTCGAAAAGGTTAAACACTGCCCAGGAAACTGGAATTGAATTGCCTGAACCACTTATTAAATCCTATCTAACTATTTTCCAAAAACACAATTTAAACTTTACTCCAAAAAATCTTAGGAAGAATGATGGACAGTACAAAACACTTATTGTTGGCAATGAAGCTATTACAACAACCGAACTGAATTTAGGCCAGCCGTACATAATTGCACAACGGTTCTCTGCTATTGTCACTCCAATGTGATTACTAAACTTGCACAACGGTTCTCTGCTATTGTCACTCCAATGTGATTACTAAACTTGCACAAACAATAAATTCGATTGAACTGGGCGCTACATTCCTTCAACAGTCTTAGCTTTAAAAATAGCTCGGACATTTGAAAAAATGATCAAAGAAATCTTCCAATTGGAAGATCAGATTAGTTAACGGTTGCTTCAACCTGGTGCAGCTGCTGCTCCGGAACAAGTTGGAAAGAGTGCGCTCTCCTTGTACTATCCCAAAACTTTCCAAAAGGCGCTGCCTTGGTCTTGTTCTGTGTTCCGTCACTTAGCATAAAATCTGTCTCATGAAATGGACCGTTTCATGAAGCAAAATTGATTGCCTTGGTTCTAAATAGAAAATTTTAAAAAGAATAGCCGATGCCAATTCTGCCACCAGGATTGATAATACTCTGTCGGGTACCACTATCCTGTTTTCCCAAACCAACCACTCCATGGCGCTGGAAAAATGGATTCAAGAAGACATTAACTTTCCTGTATTTGTATTTCAATCCAATACCTAAACCCAGACCAATACCAGTCTGTTTATCTATATCGCTTACTTTTTTGTCAATTTCAAGGTCAAATAGTAAACCACCATTTACAAATAAATATCTTAGAAATGTTAAATGTGCGTAAACCGGAACAGAAATTACTTTTATGGACTGCGTAATGTCTGGAATAGCTATATCCGGTATGCCTACATAGTCGAGCTTGAAATGGAATGAGCTGTAATCAATCCCTGTTTCGAGTGTGATAATCTTGTTGCTTTTTACAAAATAACGTAAGCCAAACGAATTTGAGGCAACCGCCTTGTACCCAGCACCACCATCAACCGACCTATTGTAAACAGGCTCCGGATTAGAAAGAGAGTATGTAAAAAAAATCGAATTAGCGTTTTGCGAGAACGATTCGATAGAAAAAAGCATAGCAAACAAGACAAACATGAATTGATTTCTCATGAAATAGAGTAGTTTTCAACAGCTAATGTAACCGTAATATACTCTATCATGTAATTATATACAACGCGTTTCATAGACTTAGTAAAACAAATCGGCTAGATTGAAATATAGAATAAAGTCCCGTTTTCTTGTACAAAACCAGGAACTTTCCTCTATCGGCCACCAGGTCCTTGTTCTGTGTTCCGTCACTTAACATGAAAAGGGGTTATAAAAACTAACCGGCGGGTTTCTGGTTTTTTGTCATGGTTTTTGAACCGAAAGGGGGGGGCAGATAGTTTATCAAAGGATTGTCTAGCTTAGAACATTTGGGAGGCTTTGCGTCTCTAATCTTTCGAACAGACACTTAACAATAGTATGTATGCGTTGTTTTTTAATCTATTGACCAGTAAGTGATTGGATTGTACTAGTATCACAACCAATTTCATCGGCGGTGTGTCATCTAAATACGAGTCTTGAATTTTAAAACATATGTTGAAAACTTATTTACTTCTTCTGGCTGTAATATTGCTATTTAGCTGTTCTGACAATGACATCGCACAGGACACGCCAAGCTGTGTCAAAAAGATCATTGAGGATCTCAAAAACGGAGAGGTCGATAATCCCCCAGCAAAGATCTACCGCTATCAATATGAGGGTCGCACAGTTTATTATATCCCTGCCAAATGCTGCGATATTCCCAGCGTTCTCCTCGATGATAATTGTCACTCAATATGTAGTCCCGATGGCGGACTTGGAGGAGCCGGTAACGGCACGTGCACTGATTTTCATAAGAAAGCCACCGATCAGAAGCTTATCTGGGAAGACAAGCGTGGAAAGTAAGGTCTTTCTTACAACTTATTTTTGGGGCTTATCCCGATCAATTGCGAGCTGAAATTATTTTCACATCCCAAACCCGAAGCCTCTTTTTCTGCTGCTCCTGCTTAAATTTGATTTCAGGCTGTTCCGCCAGCTCCTTCTTTTCCCTCTTGTTCTGCTCGACAGCCTGGCTCTGCTCGGCCACAATCAGTTCCATGCTATTCCTATACTTTCTAAAATCTCTATTCGATAAAGAAATATACAGAACAATATTGATATTTTTGATATCTCGATTGTGGTATCAATAACATCAATCATGGTAAGTAACAGGAATTTTCGGGATGACAGATATTTGAAAATAGGCGATGTCATTTTAATGGAGCCGGGCACGCCAGTGCTGTGCGCTGATTGCCCCAAGTATTTGGACGAAAATGCATCTCCATATGCGCAGGGCACTTTTGACTCTGTTATCAAAATCGATATACCGCTTGAACGTAGGATTAGCCTTAATACAATTCGAAAAGCCCTCTCTGACCAAATCAAAGGCCTTTTTGAATATTACAATATCCCATTAGATGAGAGTATCATGAAGCGTTTCATAGCTCACCAGGTACCGGTTCTTCAAAACCAAACATTCATTGTCCCAGCAGGCTTATACCAGATTACTGATATTGAAATGCGTCCCAGATGCCAAAAAATTATGTTAAGCTCTTATAAGCCTGCAGTCGGCAATGCCACATATAAAATATACGTTTATCAAGGTGGATTTCATAAGACACACTCAGATACAATGAAAGTTGTTGTTGATCCTGATAGCTTTTAAATAACGTCCGCGCTCATAAATACAAAAGGGAGGACCCAGTTGCGAAACAAATAGTGTTGCAGCAATTCGCAGTAGTCGTTAATGAGAACAGTCCCAAGGATCCAGCACTGAAGTTTACTTTTTGATGTTATGTTCAACGCCGACGATTTTCAAGTTACAGTAGAAGGGCAAGTCCTGAATATATCGGTCAGAAACGCAAATGATAGGATATTGTTTATTGTGACATTTCCGGATAAACGGCCAGAGCTGGTTTTGACCAGGTTAGTGAACTTGAACGATAAGAAAGTTTGGACATCGATTCCTGAGGGTCGGATGCCTGAAGCCCAGTTGATTGGTCCGGAAATTGTTAAACATTTTAAAAGCTTGAAGTGATATGTGTGTTTACAACGGTCAGAGGGTAACCAAGGTTGAATTTATCGAGTTGAAGAAACTGGAAAAGGCTATTAAAGACATTGATGCTTTGAAAAGGCCGGTTGTAAATGCAATCGAGTGCGCCCCGCTTGCGGTGATTAAACCAACGCTTGATAAAACCAATTTTGACATCGTGACGATGGAATGGAGCTTTCTGCCAAGCAACGTACGTAATAGGGATCAAGCGAAAGAATTCCGAAAAAAATATGATACCGAAAATGCGAAAGGGGAGGAGCTGCTTTTGATCGGTGAAAACGGTAAGGAGAAAATGTTCCGCAAATCGGCCCTGGAGCGTAGATGCTTGATCATCTCGGACCGGTATTACGAGTGGCGGCATATTTACAGGAAAAATAAAAGGACTGGCGAAAACCTTAAAACCCCCGATAAGTTTCCCTACCAGATCATGGTTAAAGACCGGCCGTATTTTTACATTGCTGGTGTCTATAATAACTGGACAGATCAGGATAGCGGGGAGAACGTGGATACAATTGCAATGGTTACCACGGCCGCAAACGAGCTTGCCGCCAAAGTCCACAATTCAAAGGAACGGATGCCAACGATACTTCCAGACGATTTGGCATGGGAGTGGGCCATGGAAGATCTTACCGAGCAGCGTATTACAGAACTTGCTACCTACCAAATGCCACAGGAGCTGATGGTAGCAGAGACGATCAATCAAAAATTTCAGCAAAGCCCAACAGAAATACCGTACTTGGTAACATATCCTGAAATTGAGGCCTTAGATAATCCAGGCTCGTTTAAGCCAGCCCAGATGTCTCTATTTTAAGCAATATTTGATACAATCATTTTTGAGTGGCCTTCCAATTGACGATGCAGATTTATTTAACTCCAAATTGAGTATCATACCTAATTGGGCGGATCCAAACTTCTCTACCATCGAAGGATTTGGATCAGCGTTGGGATTCGACACCCTTGTATGTGGGGGAATTTGTAGTTGCTAGGGACCGGCAAAATAAAGATAAGATCTGGGCATTTATTGCTGAGTGTAAAGGGCGGGGCCCTTATTTTGAGTAATGGAGAATGAAAAAAAAGATAGTTAGGATCGCTTCTTGCGGGGTTGAGTCTGGTAATTATTAAAACAGGTTGCTTCTAAAAAAACGGTTACTTTTGAGATATGAGGCGTAATCGTTTATTTATTGGTGTGGCAGTTGGCCTTGACACCGCAGAACAAATTCAACAGCACCTCCCTGATCTGGCTTTTCTCAGAAGGCAGGCACCGGGAAACTATCACATTACACTTTTATTTTTGGGTACTGTCAATGAATTGGCGGTAGTAGTGGACCGTTTCGAATCTATTAGCTTCGATTCATTTACCATTTCAATTGATAGTATTCAAGGGTTCTATCAAAACGATAAGCTTCAAGGTGTATATCTTAACGTTGCTGACGACTTAGAGGCGCTAACAGACTTAAACAATCAAGTGAAAGCTTTATTTGCTGAATATAGCAGCCAGCAATACCCCACCTTTGTACCCCATATTACTTTGTGCCGCAACTTAAAGGGTGCAGAAATTAAACAGGCCGAAGCTATTATCGGCCACAAATTTTCAGAAGCTATTCGATTTGAAGCACTCAAAATTGTGCTGTATGATAGTTTCAATTTAGGATTCGCCTCGCAATACACTCATGTTGCTTCGGTAGGTGCCAACCCGTAAATTGGGTTCTTAATTTTTCATATTCTGGATTTGATACTAGAATTACCACTTCATACAGATCCACCCACTTTTTCTTCCACAACTTTCATCCGCTCTAATATCTCATTGACCGTCTGGGCAATGTGGTGCATCTGGGAAACAGGCTCTGGCAGGTCCTTGGACTGATAGCTATGGTATTTCCATATTTCCAACACGTCACTGGCCACCACCTGGTAAGGCTCATACAATGGGTTGAGTGATTCTAAAAGCACTGTTTTATTGACCGGATCAACAGTGAGCCTTTTGAAGACAAAATCCTGCTCCCCGCGCAGCATGGCAATGCATAGTGTGCCTGGCTTTAAAAGTGTCCAGTCTTCCACAAACTGACAAATCACATCAGATCCTTCGGGAAGTGGCAGCATGGAATCACCAATCGTTGGGAACATCCGGAAGGTGCCGCCAGCAGGAAGGTTAGGCATAGAAAACTTGGGAAGCTTGGCAATGAAGTCCGGGTCAGCATACCCATGACGATAACCTGCCTTCGCTTTGATGGGCACATACTCGACATTTTCTTTACTTGTCTGATCCGTTGAAATAGCCAGTACCCGCAAATTGCTACCGGTAATGTAGACATCACTTCCTGATTCCAGTTCTCGCAGCTTCAACTCTGAGAGTTTGGTAAGGTCAACGCGGAAAAGCGTGTCAATGCTGATATGAAAGAAATCTGAAAATTTCATCAGGTCAGCTGCGGTGGGGTTTTCTGTCCTTCCTGCTTCAAGGGAAGCCAGCTTAACACGGGTTAAACCAAGCTTTTGTGAAAAATCATCCTGGGTCAGCCGCTTGCGGTCGCGCAAAAAACGGATGTTGGTGTGGAAAAAAAATTTTGCGCTTGTCATGGCATAATGTTATTATTGAAATCACAACTTTGTTATTAATAATATCAAAGCTAGAAATAAATGCTATGATATGGAAACTGCAACTGATAAAAATGAGCTGATTACCAGGCTGAGAGCCGAAATCCTTTCCTTGCAGGGCATACGTGTGGCTTCACACCATAAACAGATGGGGACAGGATTAGGACCAATCCAGGATGCCTTTCCCCAGGGGGCATTTCCAGTTGGGGCTATGCACGAATTTATCAGTACGGACCAGCGGCAATCCGCAGCAACCAGCGGTTTTATGGCCGCCCTTGCAGGTTTTATAATGAAGCAGGATGGTATCTGCCTTTGGGTCGGGATGCACAGGACTGTTTTCCCACCAGCTTTAAGCTTCTTTGGGGTAGCACCTGAAAGGGTTATATTTATTGACGTCAAAAAGGAGCGTGACCTGCTCTGGATGATTGAGGAAGGGCTTCGTTGCCAGGCGCTTTCAGCAGTAGTAGGGCAGGTACAAGAAATTGGGCTAACTGCATCCCGGCGGCTTCAACTTGCCTGCGAGCAGAGTAGGGTGACCGGCCTTTTGCATAGGATAAATCCACGTAGTATGAACCCGGTTGCCGCCGTCTGCCGGTGGCAGGTTACCCCGCTGCCGACAGAAGGGCAAAACGAGCTTCCAGGGGTAGGGCATCCCCGCTGGAATGTGCAGCTGCTAAAAATCCGCAACGGCCAGCCAGGCAGCTGGCAGGTAGAATGGCGAAATCAGAATTTAAAATCCATCATAACGCAGGATAGCCAGCATACGGGCGAGCTGCTTCAAGTAGGGTAGGGATGGCGCGCTTTGTATCCATATGGTTCCCTGATTTGACCACAGACCGGCTCGTGCTAAAACGGCCGGAGCTGGCAGGCACCCCTTTTGTTCTGGCTGCGCCCAGCCGCGGCCGGGTTGTTGTCAAAGCAGCCAGCCCACAGGCCAGGGGCTGCGGGATTGTGGAAGGCATGGTAGTGGCAGATGCGCGGGCTGTTTTGCCCTCGTTGGAGGTGATCGAAGACGATTCCGAGCTGGCAGGGAAACTTCTGGCTGCCCTTGCCAAATGGGCGCTACGCTACACGCCACTTGCAGGGGTTGACCTTGATGATGGATTGATCCTGGATGCAACCGGCTGCACGCATTTATGGGGTGGTGAGATGGCTTACCTCAAAGACATCGTCGCCCGCTTGAAAGGCAGTGGTTATGATGCGCGCGCAGCCATGGCAGATACGATCGCTGCTGCGTGGGCTGTTTGCCGGTACGGTAAATCCGAGCGTATCGTTGCACCTGGCGCGCAGCTTGATGCACTGCTGGCCTTGCCGCCCACGGCACTGCGTTTAGAGCAGATCACGCTCGAAAAGATGCATAAGCTTGGGTTTTATCAGATCAAGAGCTTTGTTTATATTGCCCCATCTGTGCTTAAAAGGCGTTTCGGGCAAGCACTTTTGGACAGGCTAGGGCAGGCGCTTGGCCATGTCCATGAAGCCTTCGAGCCGATCCAACCACCTGAGCCATTTACTGAGCGCTTGCCTTGCCTGGAACCGATCCGCACCGCACCAGGCATTGAGATTGCCATGCAAAAGCTGCTGGAAATGCTGTGCAGCCGGCTTGTCAAAGAAGGGCAGGGGGTTCGCAAAGCGGTACTGAAATGCTACCGGATTGACGGTGAAATGCGGCAAGTGGAGATTGGCACCAGCTTTGCCAGTTGCAGCGCCGGGCACTTGTTTAAACTCTTTGAGCTAAAAATCCCAACCATTGAGCCGGCATTGGGCATTGAGCTTTTTGTATTGGAGGCACCGATAGTAGAACCGCTTGGAGAGCAGCAAGACCAGCTCTTTAATATAGGTGCGGCAAACAAATGGGTGGAAATTGCAGAGCTCCTTGACCGCCTGGTTGCAAGGGCAGGCCCCGACATTAGCCATCGCTACCTGCCCGCCCAGCACTACTGGCCAGAGCGCTGCACCGTTGAAGCAGCCTCTTTAAAAGAGCAGCCGCAGACTACCTGGCGCATTGACCGGCCCCGGCCCGTGCATTTGCTACCAGAACCCCAGAGGGTAGAAGTCTCAGCCCCCGTTCCGGATTACCCGCCCATGCTTTTCCGCTATCAGGGAGAAGTCCACAAGATAAAAAGGGCAGATGGTCCCGAGCGAATTGAACAAGAATGGTGGATCCAGCAGGGCCTGCACCGCGATTACTATACCGTCGAAGATGAAGCAGGGGCCCGCTTCTGGATATTCAGGCTCGGCCACTACCAGGATGATAACAAACCTGAATGGTTTATACATGGATATTTCGCATAAGTCTTAAACAAATCCCAGGCATGGCTTATACTGAATTACAGGTAACGACAAATTTCAGCTTTCTCAGGGGCGGCTCGCATCCCGAGGAACTGGTCGAATATGCATCTGCGATTGGCTATAAGAAAATAGCCATCACCGACCGCAACACTTTGGCCGGGATCGTGCGCGCCCATGCTGCGGCGCGTGAGAAGGATATTCAGATCATCCCCGCAGCGCGGCTTGATTTGATTGATGGCCCAAGCCTTCTTGCATACCCAACAGATAAGCTGGCCTATGCCCGGCTGTCTGGACTTCTTTCAACGGGTAACCTGCGGACAGAGAAAGGCAAATGCGCACTTTACCGAAGAGATGTATACGCGCATAGCGAAGGGATCATATTCATAGCCGTTGCACCTGATGAGCTCAATGCAGATTTTGATTTTGAACCTGGCTTTGAAAGGGCGCTTAAAGACTACCGCGCTGCGCTAGGTGATCAGCTTTACATTTCGGCCTGCCGGGGTTACATGGGCAACGATGCCAAAAAGCTTTACCGCCTTTCGCAAATTGCTGACCGACTTGGCATCCCGCTCGTGGCTACCAACGATGTGCACTATCACCATCCCGAGCGCCGGCAGTTACAGGATATTTTAACCTGTATCCGTGAAAAGTGTACGATCTATAATGCAGGCTTTTTGCTGCACCAAAATGCAGAGCGGTACCTGAAACCAGAGAAAGAGATGGTGCGCCTGTTCAGGGCATACCCAGATGCAATAAGACGCAGTCAGCAGATCGCCGATGCATGCCAGTTCACGCTTGACAGTTTGAAATACGTATATCCAGAAGAGATCACCAGTGAAGGCCGCACGCCGCAGGAAGAACTTACCTATCTGGCATGGAAAGGGGCCAGGGATTTTTATGGTGAGCAGCTGCCGGACAAGGTGGTAAATGCCATAAACCATGAAATGAAATTCATTGAAGAGATGGATTATGCAGCCTACTTTTTGACTGTATATGATATTGTGCGGTTTGCGCGTCAGAAAGGTATCTTATGCCAGGGGCGTGGCTCGGCGGCCAACTCGACCGTCTGTTTTTGCTTGGGAATTACGAGTGTGGATCCAACCAAGTTTGATCTGTTGTTTGAGCGCTTTATTTCATCGGCGCGAAACGAGCCGCCTGATATTGATGTGGACTTTGAGCATGAACGGCGCGAGGAAGTCATACAGTACATTTATGAAAAGTATGGACGTGACCGTTCGGCAATTGTCGCCACGGTGACCCAGCAGCACCAGAAAGGGGCGATCCGTGATGTGGCCAAAGCCATGGGCATGTCTGTCGATGCCATTAACCGGCTCTCTGGCTCAATTTGGGAATTTACAGACGAATGGTTTGAAGGTAAGCGCATCACTGAGCAGGGCTTTAATGCCGATGACCCGCATTTGGTTAAAGTGCTGGATTTGACACGCCAGTTTATGGGCTTTCCCCGGCAGCTGGGCCAGCATACGGGCGGCTTTGTGATCACGCAGGGCAAGATCACAGATCTTTGCCCGATCCTGAATGCCAGGATGCCGGGACGTACTAACATTGAATGGAACAAGGATGATATCGATACGCTTGGTTTTCTTAAAATTGATGTTCTGGCACTAGGGATGTTGACCTGCATCCGGAAAGCGTTTGATTTGGCTAGCGAGCATTACGGTCTTTCCCTGACGCTTGCTAATGTGCCCCAGGATGACCCGGTGGTCTATGATATGATCGGGCACGCGGACACTATTGGTGTGTTTCAGATTGAAAGCCGCGCGCAGCAATCCATGCTGCCGCGGATGAAACCCAAAGATTTCTATGATCTGGTTATTGAGGTCGCCATCGTAAGGCCCGGGCCCATTCAGGGGGATATGGTGCACCCGTATTTGCGACGCCGGAATGGAGAAGAAGCTGTCGAGTATCCATCCAAAGAGCTGGAAGCGATCCTGGGGCGAACGCTGGGCGTACCACTCTTTCAGGAGCAGGCCATGAAAATCGCCATTGTAGCCGCAGGCTTCACGCCGGCAGAAGCCGACAAGTTGCGCCGCAGCATGGCAACCTTTAAACTGAGCGGGATGGTTTCGCAATTTGAAAAGAAGCTGATCGATGGTATGACGTCGCGTGGCTACTCGGAAGATTATGCTAAAAGGATCTTCCGGCAGCTGGAAGGCTTTGGAAGCTACGGGTTTCCCGAAAGCCATGCGGCAAGTTTCGCCCTTTTGGTCTATGTGTCTTGCTGGCTCAAATGCTATTACCCAGATGTCTTTGCTGCTGCGCTGCTTAACAGTATGCCCATGGGTTTTTACCAGCCTGCCCAAATCATTATTGATGCCCGAAAGCATGGGGTTGTGGTAAAGCCCGTCGATGTGAATTTGTCTTATTGGGACAACATGCTGGAACCAGCCGAAGGGAAATATAAAGTGATCAGGCTGGGTTTCCGGCAGGTAAAAGGGATCAGGCAAGATGAAATGGAGCTGCTGGTTGCGGCAAGATCCGAGCCTTATGCATCCATTCATTTGGTTCGTGATGCGGGCGTCTCCCAGGGTGCCATTGAAAAGCTTGCTGATGCCGATGCATTTGTCTCAATGGGTCTAGACCGCAGGCGGGCTATGTGGGAAGCAACGGCGCTGGCTGACCGGCCGTTTGGCCTTTTTACCGGTCAGCAGTCGCAAAGCGCATTCGAGCAGCCAGTCGAGCTTCCAAAGCTTACCCCGGCTGAACATGTCGTGCAGGATTATGCATCCACTTCCCTTTCGCTTAAAGCGCATCCGGTAAGCTTTGTGCGGCAGCAGCTTATAGCCAAACGCGTCGTTGCAACCCAGGGTCTTTCCAGCCGTAAAGCGGGAACGATTGTCCGTGTAGCAGGCCTGGTGCTGGTCAGGCAAAGGCCCGGGACAGCTGGTGGGGTTTGCTTCATTACCATCGAGGACGAGACCGGCGTAGCCAACCTGGTTGTCTTTCAACACCTTTTTGAAAAGTACCGCAAGGAAATCCTGCGCGCGCGGCTTTTGATGGTAGAAGGCAAGTTGCAGATTGAAGGTGAAGTTGTCCATGTGATCGTCCGTCACTGCTATGATGCATCCCCAATGCTTCGCGAGCTCAATGCTGCTAGCGGCGAAGATCCGGACGTGCAAACGCTTTCCCGTGCTGACGAAAAAGATGAATACGCGTCAGCGGCCGTGAACAAGAAAACGCAGGTAAGAATGAAAGACGTCCAATTGGAAATCTTCCCATCAGGCCGCAATTTCAAATAAACAGCCAAGCATATGACTGCATCGTACAATCCATTTGTAGTCCTGGATATGCCTACTCTAAAAGACGTGATGTATAGTGGTAAATATTTTATTGTTGTGCAGCGATTTAGGTGGCCAGGCTTGCCAGACGGCCAGGCTTTTATAGCGACGCCCTACCAAGACCAGAAGGCCGCTCAAAAACATGCAGCCAAGCTAACGGCCCAGGAAGGGAAAATGCTGGATGTGCGGGCTGAGCGGGATAAATTCGCCAAGCTCTTTAATGATCCTAGATACGTCGTTTTTGTTAGCAAGTTTAAGGAAGGGGACTGGCAAGCCAGAGTAATCAAGCACTACCAAAAGAATATTCATTCTTTTCTAACTGCTAACATTGGTATTGTGTCAGATGAAAAGGCTAGCATTGAATTGACATTTGAAGACGGGCATCTAATGGCCCACATCATATCAAATGGGGAGCAGTATCAATGGGAGGCTTGCGAGGTGATTAAGTAAGACGCCGACAGCATCTTAGCCAAATACTCAATTTTGATAGATTTCGGTTGTTAAGAATGCAACATGTTAAGTCTTTCAGGCATTGCATAATCTAAGGATGCAGTTAAGCTGTTTTTCCTTTTTCATCAGCATAGGCCAGCATTGCGAAAGCTATTCATGCCTACATACTTTTCAGCCACTTGCATCTGTCGGCTATCACCACCTAGTCAAGCTCATTGCCACTTAAATGTACCAGTACAAAAAGAGCGTATTAGGAATCTACAGAGTGCTCATTATTGACGCACTGATTACTGTCAACCAATTTTAGTAGATATGTCCACTCTAATTTACGAACAAATTGAAGTCGGTGATTAATTGGGTAATATTATTGTTCGCATCATAGGTGACATAAGATTTGTATGTGCCATCGCCGAACCCAGCAGTGAAGAATGCTATATTAGAAGTTCCAAGTTCTAGCAGGTACCAGCTGCGGGTATGTTCATAGTTGTCATTCATCTTTTTTTCGATCTTCTCAAACCAATCTTCATCGTCGTCAGTAATTTGGTCCAGATCACCCAAGACGGTTATATCGAGATAACAAGCCGTACCGGAATCAACCGAAAATTCATCACTTTCATCATTTTTCACTAGCTTAGTCGCCATGTCTATTCTTACGCTATGCTCCTCAGAGAACAATATTCGGGAAAACGCAATCCGCTCATCGCCTTCTACTTTCATAAGGGACAATTGAACAGGAAATTCTCCAACGGGGAATAGCATATCAAACGGAGTGACCGAATCCACCTCCAATGCATCAGCGGCAACAAGTTGGCCAGATTTAACCCTAAGATTGCCAACCTGGGTGTTCGCAAAAAAAATATTAACTGAAGGGTTTGATGGGATCTCAATGGGCATCTGAATATGGTGTCCGTTTATGAAACATTTACTAATAAATTCTAAATAGTCTAGTTCAGGCTTCATAATGAATGTACGCTTGATAGTTGAAGTGGCCCTTATATGTTGTTTAGAAAACTATTCTTTGATAACGGATATTGCTAAACCACATGAAAGATATTTTAGGAGTAAATGTATTTTCAATATATCTATTAAGACGAACATTGTAATGTTTGTTTTAATAATATCGGTGTTAATTTCAAGGCGCTCTCATTTTGTAAGTCTTCACTCTATTTCAAACACCAGTTCGCAGCTGGGGACCCCAGTTAGCTTTGCGATTTGTTTAGCTCTTTCTAGATCTATAGTACGATATCCAGTGATCTTAGATTCCACTAGCGCAGCAAGAAGTCTATTGGAAATATAGTTCTTTGTTGATAAAAACTTACAACCCCACAGGTCCAACTCTTTATTGAAATCTCTATTGAAAACTAATTTTGTAGCACTTAGGGCTGTTCCTGTATCAAAGAAAATACGCATATAATCTTCGTATGATTGAACCGGAAAATTTTGTTCTGCTAGTTTTAAATATTGGGCATGAAAACTAAAATCGAATGTTGAAGCAGAAAAATTAATCGTCATTTCACCTGTTTCCTTTTCAAAAAATAAATACCAGTAGTCCTTGATTTGATGTGTTTCCCCTGTTTTTTTGTCTCGTTGATTAAAAGATACAGGATAAAATCTATGACCTGGCAACCGAAACCTTTCCAATAACGACCGAAACTTAGAGGAAATTACAAGGCCGTTAAGTAGTGGAGTAAGGTAAATCAAGTCTGTATGCTTTGCATTTTTGTGCATAGGCAGACCGATAAAGTCAAGATCAAACTCAGGAGGAACTCCCATACTGAAACGTTGATCGGATGGATTTTTAGGCCACATAAATTGCTTTATATGTGGATTTCTTAACCAAAAATCGTCATCGAACCACGATTGAGCTGATCCATCTCTTACGCCTGTTACTTTAGGCTCCCCACCGTCGTCTTTAAATATTAGATATTCCACTAGCTGTTGATTTGTTTCACATAATTATTCAAGCTCATTCCACTATTATTCGCCTTGAATGATCCCCTCCATTTCCTGAACTACTTTATTTACATGATCAACTGTCAATTTACCCCTATTTCCGATTGCAAGGTCTGTTAATCTATTTACAACGTATCTACTGTAAGTGGGAGATGGTTTAGTATGAAGAGATACGCTTCTACAATAGAGTAGATAGAATAGAGAGAATGAGCCCTATGGATAATACAATTGGCAAAGCTCTATTTAACATAATGTTAATTATACAACAAACCATATGTTACTGTTTTTAGTGTACACTTTAATAGTAACATCATGAATGCTAACGACTTACAAAGAAATAAAAAAAGTAGAAAGTCACTGCTTTTTAAAAGAAAAGTTGTGGAAATTTATCGTGCTGAATGAGCGGATAAGCATGAGATCCATAAACATCTACACATCTCACAGACACAACTTCGTTGTCTGAACCGCTGGTACTTTAAGCATCGATTAAAACCGTATCTATTTCTCGAATCATTTATCCAAAACATGAAAAAGAAAACCGACGCGTCTTATCTGAAAGCCTTGGAGCAACGGCTTTTGGAAACTGAAAAAGAGGCAACTATGTAGCAGTTGGGACAACATTGAAATAGTGCTTGGATTCTCAGTATATTGCTTTTGACAAACCACTTGACTATGAAAAATCTACTTCGCTGGACACTAAGGATTATATTCCTTCCATTTTGGCTAGTTGGTAAAACGAGCGGCCGTAGGATTATTTATAAATAAGTCATAGAAGCCATGATAGACAGAATTTTAAGATGGATCGGAAAGGTAATCCGCCTTCACATTACATATGTGTAAATAGAGAGCTATTTAAGGGAATATTTTTCGAAGAGGCTAAATGCCTCTTTTCTTTGTCTGTTGTTAAAGGTAAAGCTCACTTTTAGGGCATTCGCTCGTTGTTGCCTTCTTGTCCTAAGTAGCATATAGTTGCCTAAATATTAATGCGGGAACACTTAAAAAATAATTACTTTATATACCCTAACTAAAGCATACGAGCTTTATCGCCCCTGGTGCTTTGTTTGTATTATTATTTTAAACGTGTGGATTTACACAGTTAAATCACCTTGCCTTAAAAACTCTGGTAATCGCCTCATAAGCTTGGGGTGAAGATGGCCGTGGGGCATTAACATCTGCTAGCTTACCCTCCTTGTCAACCAAGATGTACTTGGGAATAGATGCAGATTGATAACTTTCTAGGAAACGATGGATCTCCGCATCGTCTGATATATTAATGTGCAACCCCTTTATATCCTTATTAGCTTCAAGATACCGTTTCCATCCCTGTTGCTTATTGTCTATCGAAACATATAGGAACACCACATTTTCATTGTCAGCAAGTAGCTTCTGCAATGCTTTGGATGCCGGAAACTCAGCTATGCAAGGTCCACACCAGGTTGCCCAAACATCAACATAAACAACTTTACCTTTTAGGTCAGCTAATGAAAGTGTCTGACCGTTTGGTGTAACCCCAGTTATTGAGGGTGCTGGTTTACCGGGTGCCAGTTTGTCCCACATTGCGTACTTCTTTAACACTTGGGGTTCATAGGGATTGTAAGTTTGCTCTTTTTTTAACCGAACAATCAACGAATCGGTTACATCGTTTTTTCCAGTAGATAGTACGTCCATCAAATTGCGTATACGCAGCAACATGCTCACATGTGCAGGATAACCATTGCTAACAATTAAATCATCAGCAACCATAGCAGTCTGGCCGCTCATTTCCCTGACTTGCTCGGGCGTTTTGCCTTTTTGAATAAAATCGTAGATACTCGCCTGTGAGTAGAAAGCTAGGGCCAGTCCATAATCATACAAACCTGCGTCCAGTATTTGGTCGCTTAAGGGCACATTCTTGTAACTGTTTTTAATGGATGGAGCTATTTCTCTTGGGGGATCCGCGAATTGGTTTATTGCAGCAAAATTCATCTTAGCATTTATTATGCTTAGCATATTCCGCTGTTCAAGCAGATATCTTATATTTTTGGCGATCGGGTATTTACTAAAAAAGTCGGCGTTGAGCGTTTCGTAAGCCGCATTCATTTTTCCAACTGCCGAGACGAACGCATTTTCATCCAGTCCGGAGATATGCTTACCGTCAACTGTTTCTAATTGCTTTCGTATTACGTCTGATTCAGCAAGGTAAGTCGAAGCGCCAGCACCTCGCCCTGCAAATCCAAACGAGGGAGCAACTTCTTTATCAAATGTGACATGCAGCGCGTCTCCTTCGCTCAGCAGCATCGTACACATTTGTTGACCAATTGTCAGATTCACGAAAAGATGCTTATCCACCGGAACTGCAAACGAGGCCAGTCCTTCAGGACCAAATTTCTTAACCGCGATTGTATCGACGTCAAACGTAAGCAGGTTTGGCCGTGACAAAAGAACAGGTTGATTGGCCATATTATTCGCCTTAACCGTAACCCTGACATCCAAAGCAAATGAATACAAATGCCCGCCGATAATGATAGATGCTAGTAATACAATCTTAATTATTTGCATGAAATTGAAGTCACTTAATTGTTAAAATACTAAGTCTGTTACTTTTCGATATCCATTTGCGTGGATTCCTTGCAAATGGCGTACTGCCGGGTAAGCTGAAATACAGCTAAGAATATGAAGGCTATCAAGGCTTTGGGGAAAAATACATGTTAAAATTTGATCAATTAATACATACTTTTTCTGAAAGGAGCCAATGTTTTGCTGCCAAGCGACTTGTCTTTAACAGCTTCGACTATAAAAGGATAGAATAGCTTTTTGCGTCTAGCAGGCGCATGCCAGGCAATGTACCAGGCCTTCACAGCGCTCCCCTGTTCTCCCGTCTGTGTTGGCCATTTGTATAGTTTTAATAACCTCAAAAATAACGCTTGGATGGATTGATCGTTGATCGCCATTAACTGCCAATCTCTAAGTGTCTTTGGATCTTGGTCACGGGGATGTGGATTTCGTTTGGAAGACCAACCTTTCATTACTTTAATTCTGTATTTCTGGTCCAGGGTGTACATCCTATCGATAAGCTTATTATATGCCGATTCATTTAGGCTGCTGATGTCCATTATAGAATCAATTTCTGGGATGTCATTTAATCTGGCAAAGTCAAAGACAGGTTTGTTCAAGAACTGACAGCTTCCAGGCCATGCACCGCAAATAACAAGCATGCACACCAAAAAGCTTTTCATAAGTATGTAATTAATATGTTACCGTATATGTCTTAAAATCCATCACTTTCCAGATCACCTTGTACACATCCGCTGCCAATACATCATTTTTGCCTTCTGTGGCCGTATGGAACATTCACTTTTTCTAACTGTAAATACCAGGATCCGCCGATCCATAGTTCCTTCTCCAATATCAATTTATCGGAAGACTTTCGTTTCTGTTACGATTTTTTCTATTGCGCGGAAATTGTTTTCCCTGGCTACTACAACACCTTTCTGGTCGATAAGGAAATACGTGGGGAATTCGGAGATATTGTAAGCTTTCATTACCTCACCCCGATCAAACTGAAAGTCAGTGAGATGAATCCAGTTGGCTTGGTGTTTTTCTATGGTTTTAAGCCAGGTTTCTTTGTCCTCACCCCATTCGGCACCAATGCCGATCATGGTGACTTCACCTTTATACTTTTCACGAAATGCCCGAAGTTCAGGCATCGACCGGATACACGGTCCGCACCAATGCCCCCAAAAATCAAGCAGCACATATTTCCCTAAATGCTGAGATAATTGTACTGAATCGCCTTTGGAGGAAACCAGTTTGAAATCCGGAGCTCTCTTGCCTCTTACAGGCTGATTTTTGATAATTTCAATGCGTTCCTCGGCTTTTTTACCAAAGTAACTTTCGCGTATCTGCGGGGGAAATTCATGGAAGGCTGTGTCCAGATCTTCAATTGTAAGACTTGGGTCTTTGGTTAGCCCGTTCAATAAGTACATGGACGTTACGGAAGGCGTGTTCAGTTTCATAAACGCCCAGGTTTTCAGCTTTTGTTCTTCGTTCAATTTTTCTACCACTTCGGCAGATTGCCCTATCGCCTTTTGACGGTAAGCCCATTTAGTTTGATTGTAGGCTGTAAGCAGGTCGTTTTCCTTAGTGCCTTTGATTTTCAGTTGCTCTGGTTTGTCGATGTTGCCCGAAACGGTAAGGTTTCCGGCTTCAAACCAAACGCCTCTCCAGGCCGGGTTTTTAATGAAAATATCGAACATGCCGTCGTCAGGCTTTTGAGCAACGTACCGGAAGCGATCGCCTTTGGCGACAACCGTATCTATTTTATTAATGCCAGTCTGAATGTATCTGAATTGAATCGGGGTATCGCCAATGCCTTTGATCTCGCCGGTCAAAATGCAACTTTGAGCGACTACTCTCCAACTGCTAACAAGTAAGGCTAAGATGAAAAGGACAGTAGTCTTTTTTGACGGTGATATTACTCGCATTTCCGAAAGGGACTAAAAGATGTGTAGCCAAGTAACTTGTTCTAAACTTAATTTATGTTTTGGAATAATATCAATCAATCTACCAGAAAATGTAGGCATAGTAGAAATTATTCTCACCTATTTAACAGAACGGCCAGTTATATAAGAACATTTGCTATTTGTACAACGATTCAGTTGGCCGGGATTGGCAGATGGCCAGTTTTTTATTGAGATTCCCTACAATGACTGAAAGCTACCATATTGTGGGTGAACAGTTCGCTCAGAGAAAGGTCTTGGCCCCGGGCCGGCAGGAATTTAGGCGGATTCTGCAAGATTTAATTATTCTCGGAGCGCAAGGTATCATATTAGGTTGTACCGAAATGGGGCTTTTGGTGTCACAGGCAGATAGCTCCGTTCCACTGTTTGATATGATGGAGCTCCATGCCTTGGCTGCGGCAGAACAATCTGTCTGTAATTAGCAGATCTGTTTGAATAGCGGTTGTCGGAAATACTACATCAAAGATCCAATCCGCAGCTTAAATAATTGCTGGATCCTACCCTTCTGAATCCTGTTTAATGAAGTGTCGAAGGAAGATAACAACAGGTCTGTCTAAAAAACCATTATTGAATGCATTCAGAGTCATATAATTTGTCATCAAGCAGAATAACCTAGCATCCTGATTTGATCAACCAGCTTAAAAACATTGCCGACAGGTTCAAGCTCATCACCGAAATAGTGTTCTATGGAGCCATCATTGGATATGTGAATATGGCGTGTGCTGCCGCTTCCATATTTTTCCCATAAGGTTATATATCCGAGCTCGGAGTCTTCCACGTAGCCAAACTCTGTGGGCCCGCACCCTGCTGTTACAAGTTCGAAGATTGCTTTACAGGCACTTTCATCATTTCTGAGCTGGGTCAATGGTATGTATTGCATGGTCCTGGGAAGGTTAGCTTTGAAGACTTCATACTGCTCGACTTTTAAAGAGCTGTAAATTCTGCCGGTCAAATTAACCATAATATAGAGTCGGGCATACATTGCTCTCAGGAACATTACATTTGTTTTTCTGGCAAGGCCAGGTAAGCTGTAATGAGGCAATCGTAAATGGTCGCTTTATTTAACCTTCGCGGATCCCTCAGTTTGAATTCAAAGAGCCTGTCCGTGTATTCATCATAGACAAAGAATAGCAACGGATCTTCGCGTGTATAAATCTTATAGGGCTTGTTTCCAATCCATCCCATATAAGCCATAAAATGGTCGAGCTTGAATGCTTGGATCTCCTGGATAAATTGATAATCGGTCATACCAGTGAATTTCTGGCTATTTAAGATATACCAAAGCCAATGCACGAATCCAGTTAGCCGCCGGTGGGATTGATTTAACTAACGGCAGTTCCTGAATAATCTCAGGACTTGCATGTTTAATTATGATCTTATGATTGTTTCACTCGCGGTAGCAGGGATACGCGGAGGTGAGCGCCAGTGTTTTTCATTGATTCGAACAAACCATTGCTTTGTTGGCTTGGCAAATGTGTCATCAAGCAGAAAACGCGCCTATCAACCTGTTTACGACTTACTGCAATAATCCTCCGATGACGACTTTTATTAATCAATCACTTTACGGATTACTTTGTACTCATCGGCAGCCAGCACATCGATCTTTCCATCAGTAGCCATATGGATCTGGTCACGAAACCGTTTCACACGCGAAAGCATCGGCTCAATGATCGTGTTACTGTGACCTACGAAATCATATAAGTCTTGCTGGCTTGCCGGCAGCTTATAGCCACGTGAGCTGCTGGCAATCAACACACCTGCATCCCGGAGCGGGGCAATCACCTTTGTTTGAAAATAATGAAGCGAAACATTTTTTCCCCTTCTGGCCCTGATATGCTCCATGAGCTCAAAGCTGGTGATGTAACGGGTTGGGCTAATATGCCGGAAATGAAAAAGCAGGTAGCTCAAACTGCTGACCTGGTCAATGGCCTGCGGGGCCTTGTCAGCTGATTTACGATGAAGGAAATCATTGGCCAGGTTCACACTAAGCTTGGACAAGAGCGGATCGAAGCTGGGTCCTGGCTGCGGCTGATTAATCAAATTATGCGCAAAGGCGTCCGGCCAAAACCTGATGGTTAAGACCTTCCGTTTAAGGATTTCTATGAACTCCCCTCTTTGATCAGTGATTACCGTTTCATCATAGCAGCGCGCGAGCGTCCCTGCAATAAAATGGGCGAGCTGGACAATCGGACTGTCGTCAGAGGCCACAAAGCCAAAGGAGGATTCATTGAAAAGGTTAGCAATATGGTTCTGCTGGACATAAGTAATAAAACCTTTCATAAAGGTCTCATCACCGGTGCGGCCAGCGACCATTTCCAAATCCGGAAAAATCCGGAACAACTCCCGGTCAGCCAGTCCATGCAGGAACTTGAAAAAGGAGCCTTTGTAGCGTAGCCCCTCCCCTATCAACTGGCGTTTATCGACGATAACTGAAAACACCTGGAATGGCAACTCTTCCAGGTCTTCCAGCACTTCTTTCCTTTTAAGATGGTTATTGCCGGTCTTTTCTGAGTCAATTTGTCCACCATTAAAGTGACGCTTACTTATCGCCCCGAGCACGGCCAAAACCTTTTCGACGTCTGCCTTGCCGATGATCAGGGCAGTCACAATAAAATGGGTTGTTGGCAAGATCCCGGATGGGCCCTTTTTGGAAAAGTCAAGTGCGTTGTTGCCCCACTCACTTAAAAAGGCTGTGTGATGATGCATAATGGCTTAGGCCGGAGACCGGCAAAAGTGATTATCGTTTAGTGCCTACCGGCAAGGGTACTTTGATTATTCTTCGGGCTGATCAGCAGTTTGCTGGCTATCCTTTGGCCTGCGTCCCCGTGGTTTGCCGGTATACGGTCCCTTCTCAGATGCCTGCTCAGGTGAGATTTCCAATGCGTAGCCAACTGAGCCCTCGTGCTGGAAGATTGAAGCGGTGAAGACATATTTCTGACTACCATAATCGATACCTCCTTTGCTAAGGATTAATTCCAGCGGTAAGGAGTATCCACGACCGGAACGTGTGATAGAAAAAGCGCCATCCTGATCTGTGGGGATTAGGTAAAGGTTTTTGATCTTGCGTTTGCCATTATCAGTTCCTACCAGGAACCTGGTTGTATCGGGCTGGATACCCAGCTCTTCAATGGCCAGTGAGGGGAACACGATTTTGCCGGCAGCGGAAATATAGCCTTTGGGAAGTGATTTTACCTTTGCTTTCTTGTCTGCTTTTTGCTCATTTTCCTGCACGGAAAAGAAGCGGATATTTTTAGTTTTCATTAATGGGTTTGGATTGGTGAATAACGCAGTGTGCAATATATAAAGCAGATGCCAAACAAAATATAATTTTGTCAAAGTGGTGCCAGCATAAGCAGTAGGGCCAGACAGTATACTACTTGAATTGGTTGTCGGAAATACTGCATCAAATATCCAGATCTGTGCTAAACTAATGCTGGAATATCCAGCAATTCATTTTTGCTAAGGCCACGACAATCATCCTATAGAATAAACGGGATGGAGCTCGGCCGTTAATCGCCTGCACAATTCATGATTTAGATTGCTCTGCCTGCTCATTTTGCCATATATCTTTTAACGTTTGTGTATTCTGTTTACCTGGCAGGTTTTTCTTAAATATAGACATTGAAGTATTATCTAATTGTATTTATTAAATGGGGCCGGTCCATAAGTTGTCTACTAGTGAATTGTTTTTAACAAAAAGAATATTTAGTATATTCACAACTGGCGGCATAATTCTCACATACCATGAAACTGCTCATATCGTTTCTGATCGCAACAATTACCAATTCTTCAATTGCCCAGCAGATAGTCGTTAACGCTGATGGGACGCATTCGACAGTACATTCCACAGGTAGCGGAACGGGCATTATTGTAAATCCAAATGGGACGCATTCGACAGTACATTCCACAGGCAGCGGTACGGGCATTATTGTAAATCCAAACGGTACGCATTCGACAGTACATTCCACAGGTAGTGGTACCGGCATTATTGTGAATCCTAACGGTACGCAGTCAACATTTCACTCTATTGGTAGCGACGCCGGGGTAATTGTTAACCCGAACGGTACCCATTCGACTTTTCATTCGGCGGGTAATAATGCAAAAGTGATTGTCAATGCGGATGGAGCTCATACTATATTTCACTCGTACGGAAATAACAACGATGTAATAGGTAATTCTAACAACACATTTCCTCGATTTCACACTAAGGATTCCAGCGCTACTCCCGATTCGTCCCATCGGAAATCATTTAATAGATCAAGCAAGGACGCGCCTTCAAAATGGAGGGAGCCCAAAAGGCCTAAGAAAGAACCAGATCCTTACCCAGAAAAAGAATAGCAACAGTGAGCGGTTAGTCTAAACCCTGACTTCGCCGATGCTCAAATTACAACAGCAGCAGCTGGCATAATTGCTTAAAGTTCTCTAAGTGTAGATAGAATAGCTAAAACAAGACTTTTGTTAACATGGCCTGCTCCGTTTGCATCATCAACAACCCGGTATTCACCCTGATCGTCTTTTTCAAAAACTAGCTTTTTGCCCTCAATTTCAATTTGAAGCTGATAAGTATACCCTCGTGTGATAATTGTCAGTGGCAATTCAATAGTTGCGCCAAGATATTCGACTGGAAGTACATGGATTTCATTCATACCCAAAAGTAGATATGAATGTATACAATATGAAACATTTTTGAACGGGTAAACCTTGATAAACCAGCTACGCTCACACCAATATACCTAAACTTCAGGCCTAAAATATAGCCACATCCACATTACACCACTTATAAATGCCAGACTACCAGTAAGACGCGTATTTGTAGCCGGCCTGGGAACCTGCCGAATTGGCTTTTTTTCGCTGTAAGCTATCCATGCCTGGTTTACATATGGCCATAGATGTGCTAATATCAGAAGACAATAGACGAGTGCGATTAAGCCATACCATGTTTTATCACTCCACATAAGCTCTTTTGTAGTTTTAATATCCTTTCCCCCAGTTAAACACTTTGGTTCTTAGATTCGTCATTTAACACAGAATCATTATCTGAACATAGGAGAATTTTCTTGATTCTGTCATATACATTACTAGCATTCAAGCACATTGTCAGCCTAATCGATAGTTTCTGAGCAGGCTCAATTCCTATCGTAATCAATTTGTAATACCTCACCATAGTTTAGCCATACTTAAATCGGGCAGAACTACTACCTCCTGTACGTGAAGCAAACGGCTAACCACATAAGGGCAAACAGACAGACCATCGCTGTCTTCCAGCGCCCAGGCCAATTCCGAATTGAAAAATAGAGTAGGACTTCCACCCCTAAAGCTGCCATGCCAGCCATCAAGTAATATTGGAATGGGAGCCTGTCAGCGTCGACGCTTCTCTCAAAAAGCGTCTGGAATATCGAAAACAGCATGCTTCCAATGAGCATGAAGCGCCACCAGTCTTTTTGTAATTCCTGCTTCTTAACCTGATCCATACGTACGCATGAAATATAATTGAACTTATGTCGACCGTCCTACTATTACTGCCAATTGAAAAGGCAGCCAAACCCGTTCAAATACTGCTTAATATTTTAATTTACACTTTCCGACAGTCCATGGTAAGCTTTTCATCCAACTTAAAGATGGTTCAAATGTCAACAGTATTCACCGGCGAAAGTGATCGAGTGTCAGAAATACTGCGTTATTTGTGACTATTTTTGAAATGTAACTTCAATTGTTAGGTCACCTGCAATTGATAGGCTCAATGTTATTTCACCCATGAACCTTAACATCAACAGATGACATACTTTAAAAATAATTTGGTTGCTATTACCGGCTTGCTGCTCATGGCCTTTTTCATTTACAAAGATTATCAGAGACCAATTTATGAGCGGAGTAATGCAACACCGATATATATTGCAATTTTTACTATCCTGCTCATACTCCTGATTCTAATCTATTTTAAGAAAAGCGTGTAGGCTTCCCATTTTTAGAGGAGCAGTGATTTAGAGTTGGTTGTTGATTTTATCTAACTTTTGTCCTGAAATAGCCTTTTCCAAAATGGTTTGTCACTCTTCCATCAGAGGCAGTTTCAACTGACTCGAATTCTATTCTGCCATACATACTATCACCGGGGGTATAATTTGGTTTATCAAGCGTAAGTTCTTGATATATAATCTTATGAAAAGGATTAATGCCATCAATGTCAATATCTGTATAAAATAAGAGCCTACTTTGTATACTGTCTATTGGGCCGCACGTCAAGCGTGAATACTTAAATTTGATATAATAATACTCTCACTATGAATAGGTTCAAAATCTTTATTTACGTTTTTGCTTTGCTATTTCCTTCAACTTTTGTTGGCTGCACAAATAATAAAGAAGAAAAAGATGAAATAGGATTGAATAAAGCCATTTATGTGGACGAGTTCAAGCTTACTTATTTTCGAAAAATGCTACTTAAAACATATAACAACGCTGACGCTGCCCGGGAAATCATCGAGCAAGATCATAGTGGATTTACAGAGATCGTTTTAACAATGGCTGACTATAAGCTTTTGGACAGTTTAACAAATGCTGACAATGAATTCCTCAAGGCAGATTCTGCTTATAGCATTGGGAGACGAGCTGAAGGAGCGGAAGGCAAAAAATCACTTGGACTAATATTGGACAGAATTAGTAGCGATTGGCTTGACAGCTTAGCATTGAGAAGGTTTGAAATTTCCAATGTGAACAGTTCCATGCCTTATGATTGACGTCGAGCGGCCAATCATCAATCTTGCTTGTACCGCTACTTGCTGATGATGCTTGGATTCAACATAACACCTTTTATACAACACCGGCTATCAAATGATCATCAAATAAAAAAAATGCTCTCACTATCTTGAAAAGGTGTTTTTATATCAATAAGACAAGAAATAGAACATAGTCATCAAATAAAAGTCTAATGCATTGGAAGGTTTCCTTTAGATCATAATTGTATTTTATTGAATCAATAGTGCAACAACTTGTTGCACTATTATAACTACTTCATTATTGCTCTTTACAATTTATCAGACAGAGCTCGCAACTCCTTCTCGAGTTCCTGTATCGTCGGCAATTTTCCTTTCAAATTTGCAGGGATAGACTCGGTGATCCGAGGCTCCAATAGCCTTTGATTTCCTAAGCAGCAAACATAACATACATCACCAGCGGCGTCTTATACCGGCAGCAACTTTTTATAAGTACCATCTGCGTTAAAGACAATAAGTAATGTGCCACCATTGCCTCCAACCATCCTGTGTGCCCCTTGTGTAATCTTCTTATTTGTAATTGGCCTTAGACTATCCGCCCACCGGCCTTTGATCGTTGGCCGGGTATAAACGCGGTCGCCGGTGATTTGTTCAAGGCATTGGTTTAGCCGATTTTTATCCCCTTTTGCAGGAATAACGTTCTGCATAGAGTCAGCACTAAAAATTAAAATGATGTCCCCTTCGAAAGTGGCGAAGCGCTCAGGCGGGTTATCCTTATAACTGTCATCAATCGAAGGTATCAGAAGCCAGCAATCCTGGCCCAGCTCATTTCTAAATTCCCTGAGCATAACAATCCCTTTGTCGTTTTTCCACTCCTTTTTAACACAATAATCTATGTAATCGGACAGGATTTTCTTCTTTCTTTGATCCGTATCAATTTTAACCTGTTTAACTTCTTTACAGGGCGGAAGTTCCTGGCTGGCACTTTTACATACAAGGCCAGTGATTGCAAACGCTAAAACTATAAGATTTCTCATGAGTAGAGAGAAGTTTATGGTTACAAACAGTAAAAACCGACGTTTCTGAGCTATTACTGAAAACATCCTTATAAGGCAATGCTAGTTACAAATGTATGTCGACAACCAACCTTATAGACAGGAATACCAAAAGTTGGATTAACACAAATTCAAATAATGAAATTATTTAAAATAAGTTTACTGTTAATTTTCACAGTTTTCTGGCGATCATCCTTTGCATGCAGCTGCCTAAACGATTTTGACCGGCCAATGCAGTTAGATGACCTGAAAAAGTACAATTTTATTGCCTTGGTACGTATTAATAGCGAGCAGGTTATCAAACCTTCCGATCCTAATACGATTGGGTTTCAAAGTCTTCTAAGCATCAAGGTTATCGAACAATTCAAGGGCCAAGTAACTGCCCAAATTATTGAAAATCAAGTCAATACTTCTTGTGATATAGGCGTCGACATTGGAGAAGAGTGGCTGGTTTTTGCAACGGTGCCCAATGGAACTCCTGCAATGTTCCCCTGTGACCGGAACGTCCAATTTAAAGCCAAGGATGGGCTACGGGATTGGCACTTTCAGGGAGGTTTCCGGCAGCTGGACGAACTTCGGATATTGTACGGACATAAAACCAGATTCAAACCAGACGGAATTTATGTTGAACATTATTCTAATGGGAAGAAAGAGTTAGAAGAAAATTATGTAAACGGCCTTAGAAATGGGAAAAGAACAGTTTACTATCCTAATGGCGGCATTTATGGGAAAGAGAATTATCTAGATGATTCTTTGCAAGGCGAAGCATCTTGGTATTATCCTTCCGGGCAGCTCTACGTCCGAAAGTATTTTGAGCGTGGACAGCCCAGAAATGTGACAAAGGTTTACTATGATTCAACGATTGACCAATCCTATAAAAACTTATTAATTAGGGATTTTTATAAATCCGAGGACTCATTGCGATTTGTGTATGGACGCTTTCAACTCAAACATGAAAATGTATTTGATTCTTTTGGGCGAGAAGTTGTCTTTCGAGAGTTTGACCGGCTTGGAATTATCAGACACGAATCAATTTATAATCCTGAACCCGGTGTAGTGACCCGGATTTATTATCATAAGAATGGGACCGCAAAGGGAATCAGCTATACAAGGGACGGTAAGGATTATGGCCACTATCAGGAGTATGACGAGAACGGTGCGCCGAGCAAATCATGGGACTACGATCAAGACGGGCAGCAAATCAAGTCAAGTATCTGGATGAAAAAGTGATGTGCTAGACTAGTTGAGCCGAAAATTTTGTACGATCGAAAAAGCTGACTCTTCATCCACCTACCTGACTGGCAATTTGCCCAGCCACCCACAAGCACTAAACATAACGCCTGTTATATAACAAGCTGTATTACACCGAAATAGACCTACACTAACCTTGTAAGCTCCTGAAAGTGAATGTTTTAATGGAGCGGCTAGGAGTTGAAGAGGACCTTTTTGTCTCAGTGCTGGGCGAAGGGATTGATTTGCGTAATATTGTTAGGGAAGTTAATGCTGAAAGAAGTCAAAGTTTGCCTTTATTACATTCTGAAAACATGTTGATTATGATCATTGCCACGAATTTTCCCGTTTTTATAAATTCAGTATATCCTAACTGTGACACATTGATTTGTGAGATGTCACTTTAATGCACTGCTGAGGCGGTTCTTGATGCGCCTAGCGGCAGGGTCGCGAGAAACGGACATGAGTTTGAACATTTTATTCCTAATTTACACTGCGTATAGACATCCGATGATAGTGAAAGAATTCTGCCGAATTGTTTTGACTATATATTGGCAATACGTGCTCCATGAAAGATCCGGCAGTTCCGACTAAATCCTAGACTAACAAAGAAATGATAGAAGAACACGACCTTACACTACCCACTTTGAACCAGGATAATGCAGTTAAAATTTACTCGAAAAGGGCAATTTTGGGTTTCTCGGTGTTTTTCTCCCCGGTGTTCGGAGGATTTTTACTACGTCAAAATCTACTAGACAGCAATAGAAAGAAAGAAGCCAATCTTATTTTGTTGATTTCAATTGCCTTTACAGTGTTAACAATACTGATTGTGAACAGCCTACATACAAAAGGTGGCTCGTTTTCGTATCTTTTCAATATGGTATGGGGGGCAATCTTATCTGAGTATTTTTTTGGAAAATATTTCCCTGATGATAATTACGAATATAAGAAAATTTGGAAGGCGCTTTTAATATCAATCGCGATAACCGCTCCAATTATATTGGCCATGATTTTTGCACCCGCAGGATAATATTGACTACGGACGATAAGCACCGCGTCAAAACTCCGTTTTAGAGAATGGAAAATGCCAATTTTACACTCGAAAACCGGCTAGCTGTCAACCGATTTTAGTAGCAATGAGATATAAAACATCATACTAGCGTTACCTCAAAACTTATATTCTAAAATAACTTACTCACCGCTGTAACCCTACAACTATAAAACCTCCGTGGTTCTGCGTAACCGGATAACAATATATATAGCCTTTGGGAAAGTGATTTTGCTTTGGCTTTCTTTTCAGTTGTTGGCTCGTTTTCCTGGGGGAGAAAAGAAGCGGCGGATATCCTTAGCTTTCATTAATGGGTTGTTTGACTGGTGAATAACAGAATATGCAATATATGAATGAGATCCAAACAAACATATTTTCAGTAAGTGCTGCTTGCAGCCGGTTACATATGAAGACAACAATTACTCAAAATTGGCTGTGTTAGCAACAAGAGATCGGGTTTTGTAAACGAGAAGGGACTCAAATATTAATTGAGCTCAAAAGAATTCAACCTCTGTTCTGTAACCGGTTATTTACCCTCGAAATGCACAAGCGAGCCAAATCTAGAAGAATGATTGTTATAAGTCATGGGCAGTTGCCCGAGTTTATATATAAGATCCATAGTCGGTATCACTTCTCCGGGATTTTTTCAATTATCTAGTAGTACTTGAAAATTGAATTTGTTAACGCTTGCTGACAAGCAAGAACTTGCAGTTAAGACAGTTAAGCGGATACTAAGCAGGTCGCCTTTGCACTACGTTTTTCGTGTACACATAAGATTAACAATAACTTGGCGCCATCATTCGGCTATCAATGCTAAGTTTAGCCTATAAATTGTAGAATTAGTTTAATTTTCCTGAGTAAAACGATACTATTGGTTACTTAAGCGGATAAAACGCAGTATTTATAGTTTAGTTCAACTATTTATCACCATATCTTTTACAAACTTTATGAAACGAATACTACTCTTTTTATCTTTCCTTTATCCACTAACTGGGTTCTGCCAGCAGTCAGAAATTGGTCAAGTTATATTACAGCCTATGCAAAAGAGGATATTTAGGCAAGAAATTAATTCTTACAGCGAAATCGACGTACAATTTCAAATTCAAAAAACCAAAAAGAAAAAACCCCTAGTACCCACTCTGATGGCAACTGGGTTAATTCTTTCCAACGGTTATCAAAATCCTCAGAATGAGACCCTAGTAGATAAACGTCGAATCAATACCATAACCCTCTCATTCCTTACTGGTGTTGGGATCTTAGCTTCGCACCGACGTGAGGCTGAAATTGTAGTAAAGCAGTACGCAACAGATGGGAAATTAATTAGCAGACTAAAAGTGCTAAAAAATAAAAATTCAGAGTATCGGGTGATAAAAGTTAGCGAAGAACCCGGTTTTCTGGTGATATCATTAATAAATCGAACTAAAAAACCTTTAACAATTATTGGATTAGGCAAAAGTGATTCGGATTCGACAATGCGTACAATGATGACGGACCCCTCTATCGATGGAGATGACAATGGCGGTGGACAGCCCTATGATGGAGGAACATTTGCCGCAGTTACAATTAGCGGGTCTAGCGGATCATCTCATTATATTTATTCTAACCGTGGTTCTGTACCTAATGATTCTTGGAGAGCTGGCAGCCCGTCAGGCCCTGGCGGCGGATCGGGTCATCCTGGTAGCGGTGGCGACGGAGGAGAATCCTCCGGTGCCCCATCACCAGAGGCAAAAAAATTAACCCGAGAATTTAACGAATTCGGCGCAAATAAATGTGAGGCACGCTATATTGGAGATCACCTGGTTGATGTTCCTCTTATGGCTCCAACTTTAATTTTTAATAAGCGCCGAGCAGAGCAATATATGACTGATCATAATATGGAAGAGGCTAATACTGATGGGGCTTCTTCTGAGAATGCCTTAAAGCACGGCATAATGATCGCCTTGAACTATTGCAGTTTTGGAGAACAGCATGCCGAGACATTAGGCAACATCCATGAGATGTGTGGAGGAATAAACCAAAATCCAACCTCTGGGCAACTACAAATGGATAGAAAAAATAATCAAGTTGGGTTATTTATTGCAAAAAGCCAAGGGTGTAATGACACATCTTTATTACTTTTAACATTGCACACAGCATACCAAAATGGATCATTTCGGGACATTACGGGAAATCCAACACAATTGCTACCAGGACAAGAACCCTAAAAATTCATGAGAAGCATTCTAATTGCCTTAGTTATATTTTCCATGCAAGTGTATATCTATCCAAATGTCGGTTTCCAGAACAAACACGTAGATATCAAAATTGGTGGTACAAAATGGGCTCTTCCGTCCACTGTTGGCGATGCAGTGAAACGACATGCCCTAAACTATAAGCCTCCTGGTTATTATTATAAAAATTATCCAAATAAAATGGAGGTCATATTAAGTGTCAATGATCAGCCAGGTGATTATTTCAAAGAGAATCAGCCTAAGGAGGCATTGTTTGACAGAACACTTAATGGCTATATTTTTCGGTTCCCCCAGAATCAAATTAACTACGATTCATTAAAAGTTGACATTGAAACAACGTACAAAAAGAAATTTAAATTGACTAAAGGGCGCAAGGAGGCAACGACTTTACGCGAGGATCAAATGCAATTCGAATACGACTTTCTTATGGTCGATGACAAATTAACTATCGGCATACATAAAAGTCCTACCCTGGTGGTAGTTAGATACATGTATGGTATGTCAATAGGTAAGATGGGTGTAAAAATGGGTAGCTATTTGCATAAACGTTGACTTGGTGAGGTCTGAATATTTAACAAAGATCTTGTAATCATCAATTGAGACAGTAAACTAAATCCAATCAACAAATTGCCAAAATTGAATAATCGTTTCGAGACACTATCTCAAAATCTGTTCAAAATTTAAATCGGGGTTGCAAACCCCGATTTTTTTAAATTAAACAAAACACAGCTTATGAGACCAGAAGATTTGTTGACTGATAAGTTTTAAAGCAATTCACCAGCTGCGACAAACTCAATGACTTTCTTGGCCAATTATAGAAGCAGGGCATTGAGAAAATGCTTGGAGGAGAGCTGGATGGACACTTAGGATATGACAACCTTGAACAGTCGCTCAGTACTTACTCCGATAACGGTTATGGGAAAAAGCTGGCTAAAACCAGTTATGGGGAATCGGAAATACGTATGCCCTACAAACGTATGCTACTGGAATAGGTTGTAGGAAATACTACATCAAAGATCTAAAGGTGCTCCTAAACTAAATGCTGGAAACTTACTCTTCTCCTACTTTTCTCCCATCTAGTTCAAAGGATATCTCTAGTCCAAATGAACAACGGTGTCTTATTCTCAGTGACTTCTTACAAATTGCCCTTACCTATCTGAAACTGATCGAAAGGTTTGTGCTTGTCGATTCGTTCCCTTGCTTCCATTAGTAGGTTATGGATTTTTCTTTCGAGCTCTTTTTTGGGAGGTAGCTCTGTCCAGTATTCGGCTACTACGATTCCATCCTTGTGCATTTCAAGCAATTCAACCTGTTCCCTGCTGCTCTCGGCACATAAAATTAAACCCACTGGGGCAAGCTCGCCTTCTTTTCGTTCATACTTATCAAGCCATTTCAAGTACAATTCCATCTGCCCTTTATGCTTCGCTTCGAATTTTCCTAGCTTTAATTCGATAGCCACGAGGCGTTTTAAATTCCGATGGTAAAACAATAAGTCCAAGTGAAAATCTTCCCCATCTATTATCATTCGCTTCTGACGCTCAACAAATGCAAATCCTTTTCCTAATTCTAATATAAAAGACTCCAAATCGCGCAAGATAGCCTGTTCTAGGTCCTTTTCAAGATATGTATTTCGTAATCCCAAAAAATCCAGAAAGTATGGATCTTTAAAATTATCATGGATTGCCGGATGATTGCTAGTGTTTTGCAGGTTGGATATTTCTATCCTTTCAAATGCCTTACTGGCTATTAGTTTTCTGAGATCTCTTACTCCAAGTCCTTGATCAGCGACTATTTTGGCATAGAAAAGCTTAGCCGGGTCATTTTTAAGCGGTAACAGTACTAGAATATGCGACCAACTCAATTGTCGTGACACTGTCACGACAATTGCTTCATCCTTGAATTGCTCGGCAAACTGCAACATTCGACGAAGATTTTTCTCCTCGAAATTCCGGCCATACTTTTCCGCCAGATGTAGTGACAGGGTCACTACAATCCTTTTCCCATAATCAGCCCGCTTGGTTTCCAAGATATTAAGGTTAATGCGATGACCGATTTGCCAAAAAAGCATTGTGATTGCACTATTTGCTTGAAGGACCACCTTCTCCTGACCCTGTTCAATAAGCTTTGATATTTCAAGGAGTAAGTCATCCTCTGATTGTAACACAATCGCACGCTCTCTACTCATACAGATTAGATCAATTCAGGTTAAATGGTATCGGTAAGACCCTTTTTGCAAAACTAGATATTACTTTGCCTATTTGCTAAGCTGATACTTGAAAAGCGCTAATGCTCCGTTATTATGAACACAAGTGTGAAGTAAATACCCCTTGGTCTATTTAGGATCAGCGCTGTATATAAGCCTGGTAAAATAGACTTATAGCATTTTAAGAACGCCCCTTTTTAAAATGCCCAGCATAAACAAGTTGGAAAACGGGCGGCCTCCACGGTGCGTACCGCGAATTGTTTCATGTAGTATTTCGGACAACCAAAATATGGTGATCGTAAGTTGTTTAGGCTTGCGGAATACCAAACATAAGTCTCTAAGCATTTCGTGCTTTTAAGATATATTGGCTATTGTAGTTTCCCAAGCTCCGATTCAGCTCCAAGGTCAATCTTACCCTTCAAGATCTTATAAACAGTTGCCGATGATGGAATCGAGAACGCTTGCATAATATCTCTGATTGTACTTCCATCCTTATACGCTTTCAAAACCATTGGTGCAATTTTTTGGTAACGGGGGCTTAGGCCCTTTTTCCTCCCTCCCACCCGGCCCCGGGCCCTGGCGGCTTCAAGTCCCGCATTTGTCCGGCGAATCAATCTTTTCCGCTCATGTTGGGAAAGAATAGCAAACAATTGAAAAATGAATTCTCCATGAGGGGTAGTTGTATCAATCAGCGGTTGACTCACACTTTTGAATAGAATACCTTTTTGATTCCATGTATCGATAAGAACAATGAGCTCCAACGTTGTCCTTCCAAGCCGGTCAATGTCCCAGACATTCACTTCATCGCCTGGCCGTAACTGTTCAAGCATCTTATCATACTCTGGTCGATGTTTGCTCGCCCCAGAAATTTTCTCCGTAAAGATCTTCTCACAGCCCTCTCGTTTCAAGGCATCAACTTGCAACTCATAATTTTGCTCATCCTTTGAGACACGGATATACCCAAATTTCATATTTGTTTCACAAAACTCATTAAGTTGGCAAATAAATGAAATTTGATTTCGCAAACAACAACATGAAACAAAATGTTGGAGATTTAAATATTCGGAAACCGAGGCAAGAGCCATTTCATTTTATCGATCGTTTTCGCGAACAACCGAGATGCGCAAAATAGCTCATGTGCTCATTATTGCTTGGCTAAGCGCGCGCTAATTATTGCCACATAACTGGCCGTTAACTGTGCCAGTTTTCTGATGTTCATTATATGGAGCTGTTGAACCCTTCTAAAAAAACTTTTGAATGGCAAAAGGGTATGACATAAGGCTGTCACTAACCACCCCGACCTTTGTAAAAACAAACAGCAAATAGTTTAAACACAGGCAAAGATGCAAAAGAACACAACGGATCCTTGGGAATGGGGTAAGTACACAAATTCCGTACAAGCAGTCGAAATTAAAGAGCCAACGGGAACGCTTTATTGCTCCGGGCAAGTTGCCATTGATGCTAATGGCCAGCCTGTTGCCGCTGACATGAATACACAGTTGGAACTGACAATCAAGAATCTGGAGCACCTCATTAGTGAGGCTGGTTATGAGCCAGGTGGCATTGTCAGACTGAACGTGTACACAACGTCGACACAAGAGTTTTTCACCAGCTGTGTGCAGACTTATCAAGCCTGGATTGCAAAGCACGGCATCAAGCAAGCCACAACCATGCTCGAAGTAAAAGGTTTGTTTGGCGGGCTTACCGTTGAACTTGAGGCAACAGTGGTAAAGTAATGAGTTTTAGAATTTGAATAAAGGAGCCCATTTTCGGGCTCCTTTATTTTGCTTATTTGTACTTTGATTCCAAGATCAATATGACCAACGAAACGGCAATCAAATTCAGCCCTTCAAGCCGGCAAGAATGGCGGGAATGGTTACAGGAAAACCATTCACTTACACAATCTGTCTGGCTAGTCTACCATAAGAAAAGCGCACAGGTGCCCAACATATCTTGGAGTGAAGCTGTCGATGAGGCCATTTGTTTCGGTTGGATAGACAGTCTTTCCAGACCATTAGATAAGGAACGGTATATCCAGTTTTTCAGCAAAAGAAAGCCCGGTAGCGGTTGGTCAAAAATAAATAAGAATAAAGCCGAAAAACTCATTGAAGCTGGTTTGATGCAGCAGGCAGGTTATGATGCCATTGAGGCTGCCAGAAAAAATGGATCCTGGTCTCTTTTGGATGAAGTTGAAGAACTTGTAGTTCCTGATGACCTTCAAAAAGCCTTCGCCGATAAATCCGTTGCGAACAGCTTCTTCCAAAAATTGAGCAGATCGGACAAACGGAATTTGTTACAATGGCTGGTTTTAGCAAAAAAGACGGAAACCCGTCAAAAGCGGATCAAAGAAATTGTTGAATTTGCGGATCAAAATTTAAAGCCAAGGATACTTAAATGGACAAAAAAAACTGGGCTGTGAATGATTCTGACCTTACCCGCCTTTCCCGGCTTATCGCCTTACTTACACTACTTCAAACGAAGCGGACAGTTACAGCTGCCGAGTTGGCAAATCGTTTCTTGGTAAGCACCCGCACGATTTACCGTGACATAAGAACCCTTGAAAGTGCAGGTATCCCTATTGTTACACAGGAAGGGAAGGGTTATTCGCTGCTGGAAGGGTACCGACTTCCTCCGGTTATGTTCACCCGAGAAGAAGCAATAGCGCTACTTACTGCTGAAAAGCTCGCCAGCAGACTCACTGATGTGGTCACAGCTCAGTTAAATGCCGCCGCAATGGACAAACTTCGTGCAGCACTCAGGCTTTCCGACCGTGACCACCTGGAAGTAGTTGCCCCTTATATACAGGTGATGGAACCTGGAAGTGCATCCGATCGTCCTAACGCGTATCAGCAATTGGTTACTGCCATTACAGCGCACCACGTTGTTTGCATTGGTTATCTCGCCGCAGAAACAGGCGAACCTACTATTCGTTACATTGAGCCGATCGGTCTGTATCTTAGTCAGCATTGGCACGTAATTGCTTTTTGTCGCCTGCGAATGGCATTTCGAAATTTTCGTCTGGACCGTATTACAAGCGTAGTTGTTTCTGACGAGTTGTTCAGTGCACGTACAGAAACACTACAACAATATTGGAATAACGAAGCTGAAAGAAGAAATAAAGAGAAAGTTGTGATCAGATTCAACCCCTCAATGGTATTACCTGCACAAGTACAGCACCTTCATGACACCAAGCACCAATATGGATGGGAATATGAAGATATCTTGCGCGATGGAAGCCTGGAACTGCTGTTTTTTGTAGGTTCACTCCCTTACCTAGCAACTTGGCTCTTGCCTTTTGCTGGTGCTGTTAAGATTGTCGAGCCGGAGTCATTGGGCGTGCACTTATCGATGCTTGCGCGACAGGCCTACGATGCCTTTGTTCATAAGGAGTTTGAAACAGGCCCGATAAAGCGAGTTTGACAGGTAATTTGAAACTGGCCACTCTAAAAGGGACACTTAAACGGCATGTGACATAAATATGCTTAGCACTCAACATAACGCCTGTTATATAACAAAATATTATTTGGTCGAAGTTGGCACCAGGGAACTCTTAGCTGAACTAATAACTTGATTTTGAATGATTTGAAGCAGTCAAAAAAATGAGGAAATTATGCAGTTATTCTTCTTTCTGTAATTTTTCAATCTCCTTGTTCATCTCATCAATCAACTGTTTTTCACTCGGCAGGTACAGTTTATATTCACTGGCAATAATTGTTTTATTATTTTCAGGTAGTGAGATCTTGACCACTGCATTGTTCTTGTCTGCACAGAGAAGTATTCCGATAGTTGGGTTTTCAAAATCCCTCTTTTCATATCGGTCATAGTAGTTCACATACATTTGAAGCTGACCTATGTCCTGATGGCTAAGCTTTGTCGTTTTGATCTCGATGATGACAAAACACTGTAATAGTCTATTATAGAAAACCAGGTCGACGAAAAACTCATCTCCTTCAATATGAAGTCTTTTTTGCCTAGCGACGAAAGCTAAACCATTGCCCAATTTCAATAGGAAGTCATGAAGATGATTGATGATGGCTTGTTCTAAGTCCTTCTCGTAATAAGAGGATTCCCTTTTTAGGCCCAAAAACTCCAGGTACATTGGATCTTTGATAATCTCTTTCGCGTCAGATGGGTTTTGTTCGCTTCGCGCAACAGCCAGAACACTTTTACGGTCATTACTTAATAGCAGGCGCTCCCACAAACTACTGTTGATTTGCCTTTCAAGCTGACGAACTGTCCAATTGTTTTTGACTGTTTCCGCAATATAAAAATCTCTTTTATCCTGTGAGTCTAATCGTATCAGCAACTTGTACTGACTCCAGCTCAATTGCGAATACAGTGTATTCGCAATTGGGAACTGGCGATAAAACTGTCTAAAAAGCTCAATTTATCGTTTGGAAAACCCACTACCAAATTCCGGTTCAAGTTGATTTGCAATTAGTTGGGTAAGGTATTGGCCATATCCTGCACGATCCTCTCCCACTTGCTCTACTTCAACAATGCGTTGTCCAACTTTCCAGTACATTAAAGTGCGCTCATGATCTACTGCGCGTATGGCAGTCTCCTTAAATATCTGAATTATTGCCTTAATGTCGGCTATTAGGGCCTGCTTGTAAGTGTCCCATAATTGCAGACAATTTGAAATTAGAGAATATCACTTAATTGAGCCCCTCCCAGGTTTTCAGACGGTTTAAATTAGAGTTTCCGGTGTTTCTTGATGTAAAGTAACAAATTCCTTGGGGGTTAAATCATTCAGCGCACTGTGAGGCCTGAAGTGGTTATATTCCCACCGAAAGTCTTCGATTTTTTCCCTCGCGTCGTCTGAGGATAGAAACCAATTAACTGAAAGGCACTCATCCCGGAATTTACCATTAAATGATTCAACATATGGATTGTCTGTTGGTTTTCCTGGCCTTGAGAAGTCAAGTGTCACACCGTTTGAATACGCCCATAAATCCATTTCCTTTGATATGAACTCGCTTCCATTATCGCATTGAACTCGTTCTGGATAACAGCCTTCAACCAGGCAAATTCTGGTCAGTTCAGCCGCTACATCAGCTCCTTTCAAAGATTTGCCGGGCAGCAATCCATGGCAGATTTTACTACAATTATCCACTACAGTTAAGACCCGGAACCGTTCGCCGTTGAAAAGCGCATCTTGCACGAAATCCATGCTCCAGACTTTGTTGATTCCTTGAGTGTCCAAACGTTCCAACCGGTGTTCTGCACTACGACTTCTTCTTGGCCTTTTTGTTCTCAAATTCAAGCCACAGGTCTTGTAAACACGGTAAACTCGTTTATGATTGTCGCTGAAACCTTCTCTTTTCAACAGCACAAAAATTCGGCGAAACCCATATCTGACTCTCGTATTTGCGATTTCTTTCATCCGCATCGCCAGCAATGTGTCGTCGCGGCGGTGTCGCTTATAATAGTACATGGCCCGTACTAACTTCACACAGCGGCAAGCTCTTTGGATCGAGACCCGATAGTTGGATACCAACCAATTAGCCATTTCCATCTTGTAAGGAGGCTTCACAACTTTTTTTTAATAACATCCTGCAGCATTTGCTTGTCCAGACTTAGGTCTGCCACGAGCTTTTTTAATTGCGCATTTTCCTCCTCCAACTGGCGCAGTTTTCGCAGCTCAGCAACACCCATTCCGCCATATTTTTTCTTCCAATTGAAGAAGGTTGCCTGGGACACTCCCAATTGACGGCAGATCTCCTCCACCCGTGTCCCGCTCTCTGACTGTCTAAGCGCAAAAGCGATCTGCGCCTCAGTGAATTTCGACTTTTTCATAGTGACAAATTACGTTTTTGATCCGTTTTTGCCACCGAAAATCTCCAGTTTTCAGCTGTCTTGTTTGCCGGGGGGAGGTCACTGCTGAATTTGAATTGTTTTACCGTTAAACCTAACACTAATGGTTGCCTTAGAGGCCCCTACTGTTAGTCTGAAACATTTTGGAACACAGATTTTAGGATGCGATTGTATAAATATGCCTGATGATCACCGGACATTCAGAAATGAGCAGGCATATTATGACGGGTATAGCATTAGATTACACTCCGGCTTGTTCTTTCTGCTTTTCAATCGCATCCAGCAGTTTCTGAAAAGGCTCGGTGAACTTGTCTATTCCCTCATTTTCGAGCTGGACAGCCACAGCTTCCATATCAATCCCTCCGGCCTTTATTTTTTCCAAAATAGATGCTGCGCTGTCCAGGTCTTCTTCCAGGCGGCTTGCCGGATCTCCGTGATCTCGGAATGCTTCCAGCGTTTGCAGCGGAATGGTGTTGACCGTGTCTGGTCCAATGAGTGCTTCCACATACCGGGTGTCTTTGAAAGCAGGATCCTTACTACTGGTACTCGCCCACAGCAACCGCTGCGGTACTGCACCTTTTTCAGATAGCTTCTTCCAGCGCTCAGAGCTGAACAGTCCTTTTATATATCTGGTAAGCCGTTTTTGCAGATGCGATGGCAACTTGCCCGCGCAGATCACCCAGCCCGTTCTTGTCTAAAAACGGGTCTACCAAAATGTCGATCCGGCTCAAAAAGAAGCTGGCAACAGAAGAAACATGGTTAATGGGCAGTCCTTGTTTTTCCCTTTTTTCCAGTCCCGAAATATATGCTTCCACGACTGCTTCATAACGTATAAGGCTGAAAAGCAAGGTAACATTCACATTAATTCCCTCACTGATTGCTGTCTCGATGGCAATAATGCCCGCCTGGGTTCCAGGGATTTTAATCATTACATTTTCCTTATCAACCTGCTCCCAGAGCTCGTGCGCCTGCTTGATGGTAGCCTGGGTATCACGTGCCAGGAACGGGGACACTTCCAGGCTTACATAGCCATCAGCGCCAACCACGTCTTCTTGATTGTATACAGGTGCCAGCACATCGCATGCTAGTTTGATATCAGACACAGCCAGTCCGAAAAATACTTCATCCGTACTCAGACCTTCATTAGTCAGGCGGGCAATGTCCTGATCGTAATCGGAACTGCTGCTGATGGCCTTTTCAAAAATAGCCGGGTTGGATGTCACACCACGCACACCGTCTTCATCAATCAATTTCTTTAATTCTCCCGAGAAAATGATCTTGCGGTCAATGAAATCAAGCCAGATGCTCTGGCCATAATCATGTATTTGTTTTACCTTATTATTGTCCATATTCAAATCTGATTTTAGTGTATTGAATGCGATTATTTATTCTTTGTCAATCATGCCGGCAACTGACCGCAATACAGTTGCCAAAGCTGCCAGCAGTGAAGGCCTTCTCCTTCTGCGCCAATTTTCGGTGCGATCAGTAAATATGTTGCCAGCTCGTGCCGCGCTTCCCCAAAATCATCAAACTGATCAATGCTGCGGCAAATAAAGGCAAGCTAAAAAACTCTTTGAAGATCTGACTTGCCCCTGGTCTGATTACCTCGCCCGCTTTATCAGACCAACATATGATGGGGTTTGTAATACGTTGTCTATAAATGTCATAAAGTAATAATTAGTGCCGGATCTGGTGAATGGAGCCTTGCCTAGCAATTATCGATCCATCAGCGCTTCTTACATCAAACTTTTATTGATTTCCCAGACACGGCAGCAAGAAAGCTGCGCGAGAGATTGGAGCACTTTTAAACTAATTTAAGTTGCTCACCGATGGGATGTTTGGACCATATTTGTGCTATGCACTTGACACAGCAAACAAGCCATATTTGTAACAACCTTTACACCAATTCAGACCACATTTGGATCTATCTATCAAGGACAAGGTGGCACTGCACACCAATTAGCAGTTAATCCAGGATGCTGAGCCCCCTTTTAAATTGTTGGAGTTAATATTTCTTTTGGAAGGTTTTAACCACTAAAAGCCTGGTACCTTTAATTGCCATTTGGAAAAAGTTACCGGAGTATTGGGGCCTTACCATAAATGATCAATGAACGAGCTGGCAGCGTCAACCGGACTGATTTACCATTCCTGTCTTCAACATTTAACTCGGCCGGGATTTGTTGGGGACCAAATAAAAGGTATAATTTTTCATCTGGTGCATACAAGTCTTTATCTATGGTTACATATACTATTGCCTGTTTATGCTGATCCAGGTTTATAGCACATAGGATTTCTTGCCCATTTAAAATCTTTGACCAAGCAAAAATCTTTTCTACACCACTAATATTACTGTTTGAGTTGGTGAATGTTGTCCCGTTCTCAGAACTCGGCCGCCAATAGTGCGAGCCATTTTTAATAGCTGGTTGCAAACCCATAAGTGATTGCAGGCCGGCCATCGCAGTAGGGTTTACTTTAAATTCTTTCCAAAAATTTTGTATTTCAGTGCCGGTATCGCCGGGTAGCCATTCGTTGCCATTCATTGTTTCCATTGTAATATCCATCTAAACACATGCCTTCAAAAAGTCTTTTACCTCATTTAGACTGGCTTGAAGCTCCGTTAAAAGCTGCGCAGTAACACGCTGCAAGCGCAAATTCGGCTTGGTGATTTTGTCTTTCCCAAACGCAGACATGAAATGCTTCGAACCAATCCTTTCAATTTCTGCCTTATGTTGACTTGGCAAATTTTCATTTAATTGTATTTCGGGCAGCGTTTTTTTCTCGGCGCCATCTTCTTCTTCCATTTGTACTGGCCTAAGGCCTAGCCCTGCTCCTTACCTGGTTTTCGCGAGCTTTGCAGTCATTACTCTATGTCTTTCATCTAACCTACAAACGGGGCCCAGTGCCTTCCCTACATTCACTTATTACTGAGCATTTTTGATATATTTTGGTGATTCACATTCTTGCCAGTACTCTACAATTTTTACTATCATTTTTTTTAATCTATCATAATTACTTGGTTTGATAAAGAATCCCTGAATCGACCTTGAATACGCCTCGATCACATGCTTTTGTTCGGCACTGGTGGAAAAGAAAAGATATGGGATGGATTTGAGTCTCAAATCTTCATTGTTATGAATTTTTTCATACAGTTCCATCCCATTTAATTTTGGCATATTAATGTCAGAAAGAACAAGAAAAGGTTCAATATTTATATGTGTCAAGTATTCCAAAGCTTGTACACCGTCTCCAAAGAAAACCAGCTCATTCTCATAATTCAGCTCTTTGAAAATTTCAGAAAGGATATCCTGGTCGTCCATGTCATCTTCTATTATTACAATAGGTCCTTTTTTATTCATAACTGTTTATTGTTCTGATCCTTAGTAAGTACTGAAAAACGTGCATTAAGTGGGTGTATCCTGAGCAGTCCCCTTGTCATCAGCAAGCAGGATCGCCTTAATCCGGTCAATGTGCACCAGGGAAAGCTCTGCCCGTTCGAGCGCCGACTTCTTGATTGCCCCGGTTTGCTCTTTTGCAAAAGTGGTCAAAAGGTTCCTTCTTTCTTCAAACATCCGGAGCGCCGTCCACATCGTCTCTTCGATCTTCAAGGTTTGCTCGGCGATCAAAGCCTGCGCGGTATAAGCATGACCTGTATGGCAGCGGAAGCGTGTCAGAGGGCCTTTGTCCACTTTCCATAGCACACCACCACAGCCAGGGCAATTAAACGGAACCTGATCTCCCAGGGAATTGACAGCAGGTAAATCGCTTAACACGCGTTTGGCAATCTTTGCTTCGATCATTATATCTTTAGGGATCGGCCTGCTTTTTTCTGGTTTTGCCGCCAGGAGCTGATACAGTAAACCGCCCATTTCCATAAGGGGCAAACAGAAATCCACATCTACCTGCTTGATAGCGTTGGCTGGCATATCAGGGTATTCTGCGTCTTGCGGATCTTGAACTATGCACGTACCGCCGCACCGCTTGATAGCAATCATCCCGGCTGTTCCGTCATCCAAGTAACCTGTCAGCAGGACCCCAATTACATTGCTACCGAAAACAACAGCAGCTGACCGAAACAATGGGTCAATTGCAGGCCGGGAGCGGTTTTCGTGCGCGCCCTTTGTAACCAGGATCTTTTGGTCATCACCGATCATCAAATGATGATCAGAAGGTGCCAGGTACAAATGCCCATTTTGAAGGCTTTCGCCATTTACAGCGTGCTGGCATTTCAGTTCATTCTGCTTATCGAGCTCGTTTAAAAGCACGTCCCCCGTCGCGTCAGCTGAAATATGCTGGACAACCAGTATTGGGGCTGGAAAATTTTCTTGCAGCTGGTTGATTAATGTTTTCAGCGCATTAAGGCCGCCAGCGGAAGTGCCGATGACAACAACTTTTGCCGGCAGCTCCGGTTTGTTTTTGGCCATAGTAGTTTGATGATAGAGCGCGGATGATCCAGGTAAACCAAAAAGACCGGTAGAAACCTGAGTAGCTACTGCAGCTTAACTCGGAAAATAGATCACAAATTCGCTTCCTGTACCGAGTGCGCTTTCAACCCGGATACTGCCACCGGCAGCATCGATTATTTTTTTTGCCAGATAAAGCCCGATCCCCTGCCCTTCATGGTCAGTTTGGAGCCTGTGGTATTTGTGAAAGATTTTATCAATGTCACCTTCGGCCATCCCAGTCCCATTATCCTGGACTGTCAGGGCGATGAATTCACCTACCGTAGCTGTCTGGATGGTGACAACAGGCGTGTCTTCTGATCGGTACTTGATCGCGTTGGAAACCAGGTTAAACAAGATGCTTCTCAGGTTCTTTTTAGAAAAAAGGATTTGACTCACTTTCAAATCGCTTGTGATCACCGCGCCGGTCTGCTTGATCTTATCGCCCAGGCTCCACAGGATGCTTTCCAAAATTTCATTCATATTAACCATCTCAGTCAAAAGAGCCTGGTCTTCAATTTTGGCTACTGTACCAATGTCCTTGATCAGGGCCCCGAACTTATTAACTGAATTGCCGATAATGTTTAAAATCGGTTTTAGTTCTACATCGTCTGCCCGCATTTCAGTTAATAGGCCGATACTGATACCTATATTACTGAGCGGTCCTAGCAGGTCATGAGATGCCGTATGTACAAAATTGTCCAGGTCGCCGTTAATGCGGGTCAGGATTTCATTCTTTTTGTCCAGCTGGTGTTGTATCTCTTTCAGGCTGGTAATTTCATTGAAAGTAATAATGGCACCCGTCCTTTTATTGCCAAGCTGCTGGATATAGGGCATCGTCATGACCTGGTACCATTTTCCATCATTGGCCTGGATTTCGCGGGTTATAGGATAACCGTTGTCCAGGACATGACTTATGTCATCAGAAAGGGTTTCGAACCTGAAATTGGTCGAGATATTACTGATTGGACGCCCAATGTCGCTTTCAACCAAGTTAATATGCCGGACGGTCCCAGGCGAAAATCGCATCAGGCGAAGATCTGAGCTGATAAAGAGCTGGCCATTGATGTTGCTTTTGAAATAATTGTTCAGATCATCGTTAAGCTCTAAGAGCTCGCGGTTCTTTAACTGGTAATCTGCATTAATCGTGTGCAGCTCTTCATTGATGGACTGCATTTCCTCATTGCTGCTCTGCATCTCCTCATTGGCCGATAGTAGCTCCTCATTAAAGGACTGCATATTCTCGTTGAGTGCAAACAGTTTTTCGGTGGCAGCAGCAAGTTGCTCTTTCTGGTCTTTGTTTTCTTGCTCTAAAAACCTGGTATAATCGTCCAGGTAAAGCTTCTCGTCAAACTGCATTGTGCTTGATGACTGGCCGGAACCTTGATCCTCGCTAAACTGTACAACTAAGAACCCATTAGGCCGGCCTCTAAGGACCATCGGGCTAACCGACAAGTTTACCTTGATTGTCTCTTGGCCGTGCTGGATCTGTACTCCTGTGACTACTGTTCTTTTATGGGTTTCGCTAACATTTTTGCAGGCTGCCTTGAAAGCAATATTAAGAGGGCCCGGTAGAAGTTCGGTCAGATCAGATGTTAAAATCTTTTGGGTAAGGAACCTTCCGGTTGGGCCGTAGGATTTAAGCACCCTGTTGTTTTCATCAATACAGACAAGCAGACGCTGGTCTTCATTAAGGATGGTTTCATGAATCGCCCCATCCAGGGTGCGGTCGGGCACTTTATTGGTTTCTGGTTGAGCAACCCCTAAGCCGGCCGGCTTATGGTAGGTATATTCCGGCAGGGTAAACGTCTCAAAGTTTACGGATGGGGTAGCATCCAGTTTCTGGTAGATCTTCGCATTTTTATCAATGACTTTCATGCTCTTTAATATCGGCGAGGGGTTCTCACTGGATCCTAGAAACAGGTATCCCTCGGGTTTTAGCCCAAAGAGGAGCATGTGATAGATTTTTTGTTGTAAGAGCGGGGTCATGTAAATCAGCAGGTTGCGGCAGCTGATCAGGTGCATATTGCAATAGGGCGGATTTTTCACCAGGTCATGTCTGGAAAAGATAACCATTTTACGCAAGGCAACCGTTACCTTATAATCCTCCCCCTCCTGTATAAAGTATTTTTCCAGGTAGGATTGTGGCATTTTGGACACTATGGCAGCAGCGTAAATGCCTTTGCTGGCATGCGCCAGGGCAGCAGTATCAATATCGGTAGCAAAGATTTTCACCTGCTGGTCCTGGATCTTTTCCCCTAAAAGCTCTCGCACAAGGATAGCCATTGAGTAGGCTTCTTCGCCCGTCGCACAACCAGTAACCCATATCCGGATTTCCTGGCCATGTGAAAGACTTTTTACAATGGCGGGGAGCACCCGGTTTTCCAGCGCATCAAATGCTTCGGTGTCCCTAAAAAAAGCAGTCACGCTAATCAGGAAGTCTTTGGCAAGCGCTTCAATTTCATCAGGGGAAGCTTTGGCAAATTCCAGGTAAGCTTCCAGGCGTTCAAAGTTGTTATAAGCCGCCCTTCTTTTGATCCGGCGCAAAATAGTCGACTGCTTGTAGTCTGAAAAATCCAGTGGAAGCTGCTGGCTTATGATCTCGATCAAACCAGCCATATTTTCTCCATCAGAGATGCCGGCCGCTAGTAGTTCAATTTCCCGCTTAACATATTCTTCGATAGCGCCAGGCATTGCCTCGGGCTCCACAATAAAGTCCACCATTCCAGTGGCGATTGCATTGGAAGGCATGCTGTTGAATTCGGTGGTTTGCGGGTTTCTGGCAATCACCATCCCGCCTGCCTTCTTAATTGCTTTAACGCCATCGCTGCCATCAGAGCCCAGGCCCGACAGAATGACGCCAATCGCCTTGGGGCCGTAGTCGGCAGCAAGGGAAGATAAGAAGGTATTGATGGTCATGTGCGGACCGCGCACGTCGGTTTTATCGCTTAAATGTAAATGTCCCCTTTTAACGGTCATAAACTTATCTCCCGGGATCACATATACATAATTGGATGCAATGCCCGTCCCTTCTACCGCCTGTACCATGGTCAGCTTGCTGTACCTGGATAAGACTTCTGCTAACCTGCTTTCATAATCAGCGGATAAATGCTGGACCACAACGTAGGCAATACCATCCAGAGGTGTGTTTTCAAAAAAAGAAATCAGCTCATCAAGGCCCCCGGCCGATGCACCGATGGCAACAATGTGATTTGGTTCAATTGAATTCATTAAGATGGTAAGGTTAGGTGCAGGATGTTGAGCGTAAATGCCACATCATCAAATAATTATTCCTATAAGGTACAGAAAGTTATTGTAGGTGGCACAATGTTTTTCCCAATATGCAACCAGGCGTTGACTACTTACCTATTTGTTGGATTGTAATCTTATGTGTAACTGACTTGAAATGACAAGCTACGTAAGTATATATTGAGCTTACACTAAACTAATTATCGGATGGATAAAAATGGCCCAATTATCATTATAGAAGATGATGCAGACGACCAGTTCGTATTGGAAGAAGTTTTTGGCGAATTAGGGTATTCTAATCAAAGGATGTATTTCTCAGATGGTCAATCAGCATTGGATTTTCTTTATACCAGCAAAGACCTGCCTTTCATTATTATTTCAGATATTAATCTGCCACAGTTAAATGGCTTGGAGCTAAGAAGAAAGGTACAAACTGATGCAGAACTCAGCCTGAAGTGCATTCCCTACGTTTACTTTACCACAGCGATCAACCAGCAGGTCGTTATTGATGCATATAGCACATCTGCACAAGGCTTTTTTGTTAAACCGGGCCAGTACGATGAAATTAAGGCAATAATTAAATTGATGATTGATTATTGGAAAAGGTGTGCGGCCCCGAATAATTTCTGAAGGCACCACACGACACCGGCTTGGCTCATTTCATGAACCTCCTTTCATTATTACAATCTAGTTAAACAGTTGACATAAAAACCAAAAGCATACGCCTTCACAAGTTACATTTAAAGGTGGGTGCAATTTCTGTTTGCTGTACTAAAAAGCCTTATTCAGCTTCTATTTCAAGCAAATCGCATAAACCTCGCCTCTTGGAGGAATTTCAGAAATACCACCGAATAATTTTTGATAAATGATATATAGATAGCATTTATATTCTTGCTACTAAAAAGCAAAAACTGGGGTTGCAATTTGCAAAATACGCTGAACACACATCCGCATAGTAATATCTTTAATTGTTTGGTAGATTTGCTTGGTATGTTCGAAGTTTTTGAAAAATATCTGCGTAGGCACATAGAAATTTCCGATGAAGATCTGGAAATAATCCGGGCTGCAAGTGCCGAAAAGAAATTGCGAAAATGGCAGTCGATTTTGCATGAGGGGGAAGTGTGGCGTTATAACTGCTTCATTGCAAACGGATGTTGCAGGCTGTACCGGTTCGATAAAAATGGAACGGACCATACGCTCAGGTTTGGCGTGGAGAGCTGGTGGATGACCGACCAGGAAAGTTATAATCACCAGACACCTTCGGAGTATAACATTGAAGCCTTAGCTGCCAGCAATGTCATTATCTGGCCGAAGGAGAAATGGCTGGAACTGCTTGAGGCAATCCCTGCTCTTAAACTTTTCAATGAGAAACTAACAGCAAACGCTTACGAAGCAAGCCAGCGACGTATTTTCTATTTGATTAGTTTCTCTGCTACGGAAAAGTATCTTGAATTTGAACAGACCTACCCCAGTATTTTTAACAGCGTTCCACTGCACATGGTGGCCTCTTATCTGGGTATATCCAGAGAAACACTGAGCCGGATTAGGAAGGATTTTACAAAATCAATAAAAAACCCTCCGGTCGACCCGAAAGGTTTTTAAAAATCACCAGCCTATAAGTCACTCAATCGGATGAAGATCGTGAACGCTACTCACGCTTTCCAGGAGCGTCGCCATGTGCAAAATCGTCGATTCGGCCTGCCAGCTTCCGACAATCTGAATGGCGATCGGCAATCCTTCCGCACTCGTTCCGAACCGCATTGCAATACCTGGCAAGCCAGTTAAGTTGAGCGGCACAGTGGCTCCCTGCAGATAAGTCGCGTCCACAGTCTGGCCGTTTATAGTGAACTGCTCGACGCCATGTTTATGCGCAGGGATTGGCAGAACGGGAGTAAGCAACACATCATATTTCTGAAAATATCCTGCGAAGCCATCTCGCAGGCGTTCCACTGCTTGCTCTGCATCAATAAAGTCCTTCATCGAAGTATCAGGAAGTGAAAGCATTGTTTTGGCCATTTTGTAAATCTCATCGTCGCCACGATCAGCCGTCGCCTGCCTAAATGCTTCCTTCATCTCCATCACATGCAGACGATTAAATACATCTAAGGCAAAATCGCGTTCTAATGCCTGAATGCGCACTGGCTCCACAACCAATCCGAGCTCTTTGAGCGCTTTTGCTGCGGCTTCTACCGTCGCTGCAACTTGGGGATCGACCGGACCAAAACCGGGCTCAACAAGCCAGCCTATTCGTAAGTGGCGATTCTGAGCACTGCCTATTCCCGCATCAAATTGTACAGTGCTGGTAGCAAAGGCGTCAAGACCGTCCGGACCTGAAAGGACTGAGAAGGCAAGCTGCAAATCACGAATACTGCGCGCCATAGGGCCGACATGCCAGAAACGGCGCGGCTCCCGCGGCCAAATTCCCGTCATTGGCACACGGCCATGAGTCGCTTTAAGTGAGACGATGCCAGTCTGAGCAGCAGGGCCACGTACCGAGATGGCCAGATCAGTGCCCAGACCCAGCGGCGACATTCCCGAAGCGATCGCTGCCGATTCTCCACCGCTCGACCCACCGGGTGTGCGGGTCAAATCCCAGGGATTGTTTGACCTGCCGCTGAGCAGATTGTCACTTTCGATCCAGTATGAGAATTCGGGAAGATTGGTTTTTGCAAGCATAATGCCACCTGCTTGCTTCATGCGCGCTACGCTGGTCGCATCCTCGCTCGGAATGCGTCCTTTAAAGATGGGCGAACCGCGTTGGGTTAAGACATTTACGGTATCGATTGAATCCTTCACGGTGAATGGAACTCCATGCAGGGGGCCAAGTTCATCACCTCGCGATACCGCCGCATCTGCTGCCTGGGCATCTTCCAAAGCATTTGCAGCAATCGTGACGACTGCGTTGACACTTGGATTCAAGGCATCAATGCGATCAAGGTGTGCCTTCATCACTTCAACTGCCGACACCTGCCGCGTCCGGATCATGTTTGCCAACCCACTTGCATCCTGATAATAAATTGGATTTGTGCTGCTAATTTCTGTTTCCATCACTTTCATTCTAAATTGTTAAATGGCCAAAGATCATGATGATCGCCTAAACAAAAGTAGACTGCAAGCTTTGGTTGGAACGACGTCACATGACACAATCTTACGTTGACATTTGTCACGGTTTTGGCGCGAAAAACGATCCCTAAAAAGTCTTAATTATCCTTTGACAGAGTAATATTTAGCCAGTTGGTATCTCAACATACGACGGTTGAATGAACCCGCCTGTGCAAAATATCTCTGTTAAAACAATGCAAAACAATTCTTAAATACACTGTGATCGCCTAGAGAAAGGTTGAGAGAGTACGGAAAAACCACCGTATTTTCTCCTCTCTGAAATTGCTTACATAATTAACGATAATAAACTTTGTTGGACAACTTAGTAGTCCCTCACTGCCAGATTTTGATGTTAGCTTTGCAACTTCCACCTAAATATCCTAAACGCATCTTCCTACGAACTGCACAACTGAAGTACGTATACGCGACTGGGTTTTTGTAGACGGGAAAGAGTTTTCGAGCCCGGTCGCTGCGAGCTACCTCAGCATATAGAGCAAACCGGCTCACTGATCTGGAGTTTACCATCTTCTTTACCAGATGCAGATCAAAAGCGATTAAACTGCTATATGAAGACTCTTTGCCAACGAACCTGTCAAGAGGGACTTTTATAGAAGCTATTGGGAAATAACTAAGAACAAAATTTCTTTTATACTTTGACATGCTGCTCCACAATGCCCTTGATATCCTCCAAAGTAAAGGGCTTTGTAAGAAAACCGTTGGCACCAGCCCGAAGGCACCGCTCACGTTCACCTTCACTATTTCCTGCCGTCAATGCAATAATAATAACACGATCTGCCTCGGGAATTTTTCTGACTGCCTGCATTGCTTCATAGCCATTCATTTCCGGCATTTGGATGTCCATAAAAATAATGTCCGGAAGAGCATTCTTGCATAAATCAACTGCCTCTACCCCATTGACGGCTTCTGTGATTAGAACATCCTTAAAAGCTTTCTGGATCGCAATTTTGGCAAAAAGCATATTGACTGAATTATCTTCAGCAATCAGGACACGGAGGCCCCTGGCTGGTATGGTGGCCAGGATTTCATCCTGCACCGGCAAGTGCTGGTTAATGGATTCACTTGTAGAAAGCCGGGTTAGACAAAGCAGCAAATCACTAATCCTAATTGGTTTTGTCAGCGTATGAATAGGTTTTGACATATCAAGTTTTTCTAGCCTGCTGATATCTTCTGCGCCATTGATAAGCATAATGTAAGGCAGGCCTGACAATTGAGAAGTTGTACTTTCGGGCTGACTTGTTAAACCTGGCAAGTAGTCAGCAGACTCATGATAATCAGCTATCACCACGTCCCATTTCCTTTCTGATTCTAATAGTGTGCGTGCCAGATCTGGTTGCGATGCCGTTTCAGCATGAATCCCCATCGTATGAAGCATGTTTGCCAAAATCCTTGCGCTATCACTATTATCTTCTATGATCAGCACATTCTCAACCGATAATGGGTTATGCCATTCAACCCCGGCTCCGTTTTCATAAACTGCCGACAGTTCAAAATAAAAAGTGCTGCCTATACCCTGTATACTTTCCAGTTGTAATTGACTACCCATTAGATCCAGCAACTGGTTTGAAATCGCAAGTCCTAAACCGGTACCGCCATATTTTTTGGTGGTAGAACTATCTTCCTGTAAAAAAGCTTCAAATATTCTGGCCTGCTTGCCTGCCTCGATTCCAATCCCGGTATCAATCACTGAGAATTTTATGCGGGCGATTTTTTCAGAAGCATTCAAGGGCCCAAGCAGTTCTACTCGGAGCTCGATCTGGCCGTGGTGTGTAAACTTTCCGGCATTTGTTAACAAATTCATCAACACCTGTTTGATGCGTACAGCATCCACCCAGATAAATTGGGGGACGCCTGCGGACAGGTCAACAAGCATTTCTATGTTCCTGCTTTGAATTGGTGCAGCAATTATGTCTGCAACCTGATAAATTAATTCAAAGATGTCAGTCTTTTCAATTAGAAGATCGAGTTTACCGGCTTCGATTTTTGAAAAGACCAGAACATCATCTAATAAACTGAGCAGTGTATGGGCCGATTGACCTGCAATTTCCAGATAGTGCCTCTGGGTTGGCGTCAAGCCAGAATTCAAAACCAGGTCCGTAAAACCAATTACACCATTAAGCGGTGTACGGATCTCATGGCTCATGTTAGCTAAAAATTCCGATTTGGCTGCGTTGGCCTGATCGGCCTGTAATTTAGCTTGTTTAAGCTCCTCCCTGCTTTCGACCATTTCTGTGATATCCTGGGTGGACATCATCATTCCGCCAATACTACCATCAAGCAGGTTCCAGGGCCGAATCTCAAATTTTAGGTATTGATCTTTATCCCAGCCAAAAGGTCTCCACTTCTCTTCCTCAACGCTGATTATGGCGCCTGCCAGGCATCTCTGATGCAATATTTTCCACTCGCGGCTAATATTGGGAAAAACCTCGTAATGAGATCGTCCAATCAACTCCTGTCCATTTAGCCGGTACTCCTCTATCCATCGGTTACTGTGGGCAATATAGCACATATCTGTATCGAACATCGCAACAGCAGCAGGGGCGTCCCTTACAAAAGCGGTCAGCAGGGACCTTTCTGCCATCAGCGCATGCTCAGTCAGTTTTATTTGGTTAATATCCTGAATGGTGCCGTAAAACCTGACACATTTCCCATTCCTGAATTCAGTGATCCCGACGATCCGTACCCACAACGGCTCACCCTTTGCTGTAATGATCTGAACCTCCAGATCAAAATTTCCTCCGTTCCTTAATACCGCCTGCGTAGCAGCTTTGATCTTCTCAGCGTCAGCACCGTTCCCATAAAAAGCCAGTGCAGTTTCAGGGTCCGGTTTATAGCCCATGACTACCTGATGTATCTGACACGTCTGTTCGGACCACTCTATGGTATTACTCTCAAAGTCAAGCTCCCAAGTCCCTACTTTTGCCATCTTGTTGATGCGCAAAAGAATATCCTGCATTCGGCTGAGTGTTTTCTGCTGTTTAAAACGCTCAGTAATGTCAATCGAATTACCTATTATATAACGCAGGCCGTTATCATTTTCGACCAGAATATTTTTATATTGAAAAAACCGTTCTGACCCATCTTTATGTATGGCAGCACAGATACCCCCTACGATACCCAACCTGTCCATGTCTATCAGGTATTTCCTCAGAGCAAGTTGATGTCTCTCCGGAACAAGGTCTGATAAATTGTATTGTAAGGCCTGTTCAACAGAATAACCAAGTAATGCGGCACCATAACCGTTAATTGAAAGCAGTCTGCCATCCAGGTCATGGGTCAGCATGAGCCCCTGGCCGTTTTCAAAAAAAGACCTGAACTTTTCCTCGCTTTCTTTAATTTTCTTCTCCCTTGCTTTCTCCCGGCTTATGTCGCGGCCGATATTGACCAAATTCCCTGTGAGCGGCTCCAAAGCACAAACCCATTGCAGGTGAAGATATCGATTTTGGCTGTCTACACACCGAAGTGAAAGCTTGATCGATTGCTGGCCGGATAAGGTCTTGGCCGCCATCCTGAGAACAGCGCCTCGGTCCTCGGGATGGACCAGTTCAAAAATAGATGTCTGTAAAAGTCGCTCAGGCTGCCACCCTAACAGTTTCTCAAAGGCGGGATTTACACTAAGCAATATCCCTTCATTTGAAGTGACACAGATCAGATCTTCTGCCAGTGTGACAATGCCTTCATAGTTTCTCAGTCGCCGAAGGTTAGCATGGTCAATAATAATCCGCATCGCTTGGTTGGATAATGTGCGGAGTGCTTCTCTTTGAAGCCCTGATAACTTGCGGGGTTTAACGTCAAATACACAAAGCGAGCCCAGCGCATAGCCATCGGGATCGATCAGGGGATACCCTGCATAAAATCGAATATTGGGGTCCTGACTGACAAAGACATTGTCACGGACGCGCTCATCCTGCAGCGTATCTTCAATCTCTAACAGCTCCTGCTGCATGAGCAAATACTGGCAAAAGGATAATTCCCTGGGAATTTCATTGAGATCGGTTCCCACCTGGCCCTGCACCCACTGATGCTCAAAATCCATAAAAGAAACAAAGGAGATAGGCACTTCGCAGATCAAAGAAGCAAGTCTGGCTAAATCCTGAAATTCGTTCTTAGGATCGGCTTGCTTGATATGATAACCACGCAGCGCGTTCAGGCGCTCATACTCGTTGTCTGGAAGCGGATATAATTTCATATTTTACCAAGTACTTGTACAAAAGTACTTAATATAAAAACTATATCTTTTGAATGCGATTGCAAAATATACATCCCATTTGGCATGTCACAGTAATGGAGAATTCCAGCCAATACTTGAAAGAAGACGCTGATACTTTCAATTAATTTAACAACAACATTAGCCGCATAAATTCCGTAGACTCGTACGATAACCCGATCAACTCCCGTTTTGCACTTCAATATTTAACTCGGCTGATCAAACTAAAAGTCCTGAGCAATTGCCTAACTGGGTATATTCAAGGCCAAGTCCATTTTTTTTGGAAAGTTGGCGATAGCTAAAAGTTGCCCTCGATCAGGATCTTGGGCATTTGTAGGAATTGCTCATGACCGAACAAATAGTGTACAAATAGACTACCTAATAGCTATTCCACCTTTATTGTATTAATATGCCGTATATGGACGGTTTTCAGTTGCTGGAAAAGTTAAAGAAGGATGCAGATCTTCGACTTATGTGCATTCCGTTCGTATTCTTCTCTACCGGTATTACCAGAAAATGGTAATTGACGCCTGTAATCTGTCAGTCCTGTGAAATTTTGTAAAACCAAGGCAGTTAAGCACTCGTGCTCGCGCATCTGAAAGCCTCTCTTCTATAAGTAGCAGCTTTAAGCTAAGATCAACATTTTCCATAATTCTAATTTTATGATAACCACAAAAATATTATTCCAGACCTGGTAATTGTGTTTACCTGCCAGCAATCTCGAAACTAACTCACTACTTACTGCGCTGGCTTGATATTTATGGATTTGGTATTTGTTGTTTCTCATTTTCAAATCCATAAATCGCTTAATGGCCACAAGCACTTTATGAATAAGTTAGTAACTACACATGAATCGCTAAGAATTTCGGCATTGCGCAGCTATAGCATCCTGGATTCATTGCCGGATCAAGATTATGATGAGCTAACCAAATTGGCATCTCAGATTTGTAATACGCCAATCTCGCTTATATCTCTTGTCGACCAGACCCGCCAGTGGTTTAAAGCAAGTCATGGGCTTGATATCACCCAAACTCCCCGGGAATTTTCTTTCTGTGCACACGCGATTGAGAATCCCAACCAGCCCATGGTTGTAGCTGATGCAAGAAAGGATGAAAGGTTTACAGATAATCCACTCGTAAGTGGGGACCCTTATATCGTTTTTTACACCGGTGTCCCATTGATCGATCGGGACGGTTATGCTTTGGGTTCGCTCTGCGTCATTGACCATATGCCCAGGCAGCTCACCTCCCAGCAGCTCTTCGCATTGCAAGTCCTGGCCAGGCAGGTTGCGCGGCTCTTTGAGCTCAGACGGCCCGTGTCGGCGTTAAATTCTAGTGAACAGGAGCTTGAAGCAAGGGCTGAGCGTCTACTTACACACCGCACCAGGCAACTCTCCCATCAGAACCAGGCTCTCTCAGATCTCAACCGGAGTGTCTTAAAAAAGAATGAGGACTTAAAAAGATCAAATACAAACTTGCAGCAGTTTGCTTTTATTGCATCTCATGATTTGCAGGAGCCGTTAAGGAAAATCCAGGCATTCAGTGAGCTGATCATCAAACGCTACCAGGATCAGTTTGGAGATGCATCAGATTATTTATATAAAATAAAATCTGCCGCAGGCCGCATGTCACAGCTAATAAATAACCTGTTGGTTCTTTCGAAACTGCCCGAAAACCGACAGGAAAATATCATAGTTTCCATGGATTGGGTACTGCAAACGGTTTTGCAAAATTTGGAGCTCGCCATCTCCGATGCAGGAGCGCTTATAACATACGGCCCACTGCCTGAGCTTGAAGGGAACCCGACACAGTTATGTCAGTTATTTCAGAATTTGATTGGCAATTCGCTCAAATTTAGGCGTGCCGGAGAGCAGATGCAGATCAGTATCCGGTATAAGAAACTCTTACAGGCAGATTTGCCGCCCGGAATACATCCCCTTAAAATCTGCGAAGAATATCACGTATTCGAAGTTGCTGACAATGGGATTGGCTTTGAGCAGCAGCATTCAGAAAAAATGTTTGAGCTTTTTGCAAGGCTTCACAGTACCAGCGAATTTGCAGGCACAGGCATTGGCCTATCCATATGCCAGAAAGTGGTTACCGTTCACGGCGGGGCAATCTCCGCACAAGGTCAACCCGGGAGCGGTGCTGCTTTTTGTGTTTATCTGCCAGTCTGATCAGGTATTTTTGCTTAGTCCAAAAGAGGAAATGCTCTTGTGTGAATTAGGCCTATGAAAAACCTCTTCATAAAATTGCTAAACTAAGAACTGCAAAAGATGAGACATTTTATAATCTTGCTTTTCACGCCATTCCTTTTTTTCGGTTAGCCCCGCCCCATAAAGCATACAGCCAGTGATCACCAAAATCAGGCAAAATCATACTTTTTAACATCTGATACGGTTAAACTTGCTTATAAAATTTCCGGCAATGGTATCCCTTGTATGTATGTCCCGGGAGGCCCCGGGCAAGGCTATGCAACTTTTGAAAAATTAAAGATGATATATATATGGATCAGAGAGGATCCGGCGCTTCGGGTAAATCCGATAATTATCATCTAGACAGAATGGTTGAAGATATCGAAGAGTTAAGGCAAAATCTCAACCTGAAAAAAATGTACCTTCTCGCCCACTCTTTTGGAGGTATCATAGCTATCAATTACGCCAAAAAATATCCCCAGTATGTAAGAGGCCTTATATTGGCGAACGCCACACTGCATTTCTTAAATACTGCCACCTTACAGCAACAGATTGCATATGCAGATAGTCTGTTGCAGGTTCCGGGCGGCCATAAAGTGATTCCAAAGGATAGCCTCTTACCACAATTTTTCAAGGTAAGTGCTGCACTGAGAAAAAAAAGGATGGGATACAGATTCTTGACAGATGACATCAAAACCATCGCGCTAATGGACAAGATAGATTCTTTATATCCGCGAATTATAGATTTTGGAACTGATGTGGTCACCAAACCGGAAAAATATCTCGAGTACTATCAGGACTATTCGAAAATGAGCAGTGAAATCGTTTTGCCAACATTAATTATAGCGGGTGAGCAAGACCACGCAGTGGGTGTAAATCATTACAAGTCCTTCCAGTTCCCATCTCAGAAAACCGTTTCCATTAAAGGGGGGCATTTACTGTATTATGAAAATAATCATGCTTTTCTAAAAGCAATTTGGGAATTTTGCGGTAAGTAACCATTTACGGGCTCATTATTCTTCTGTTCCATACCCGAAGCTAACTATCCACAGCTCAGCAGCTAGCTGTTTCTAATTAGTAACGCGCATTTCACCCAGCGTAAATCGACAGTTCCTACCCTGTTCGATCATTTTAGCTTCTGATTGTCCTTTTTTCAAGATCCAATAGAACCCTGCAACGTGCTAAAAATTAGGCTTAAGCCCTGCCTACTTTTTTCCACAAAATCTAAAACTTAAAACTGCGAGATCCGTGGAGTTTTTAAATTTTTTTAATAAAAATTTCTGTCAATGACATCGTTGCTTTACCAGCATCATTATTTTGATAACGTCCTTTAATTCACATTATAATCGCAAGAATTTCATATTTTAGTATCTGGTAGTTACATCATTGTCAATGAGTTACACAACTTTCGGGAGTATTAAATTTACGGATATGGCATGCTTTTTCTACGTGGAAGAATAGTATCAAACTAAAATAAGTCAAACTATGAAATCTCAGTTCGAAGATTTTAACTTCACTTCCAGAAACGAGCACACTGAAGGATTGATTACAGGCCTGCTACTTGGAGCGGCCATAGGTGCCTGCGTTGGGATCCTGCTTGCTCCTAAATCGGGCAAAGCTTTGCGTGGAAAAATTAAGGATCTTGCCGACTCACAGGCCGACACGCTAGGCAGCTCCTGGGAGCAGGCGAAAGATAAGGCGGGTAAGGCAGCAGGCGATGCAAAAGATGCCATCAGTTCAGCAGCCGATGAGACCGGATCCAAATTGAAGGACCTTGCCAATAAGGCAGAAAACGAAATCGAGGATGGTGTAGAAACAGTCGCTGACCGTTTCCAGAAAAAATATTAATAAGTCCACACCCCGAAGGCCGGTTGCCAAGCATTGCTGGCTCCGGCTTCTTCAACCATTTCATCTTTACAACTAATAACCACTAATTTATGGAACGTAGTAATCTTTACGCGCAGCCCGCGTCAGCTGGCAACTTTATTAACTTAAAAAGAATTTCATGGAGTGCCATTTTTGCAGGTGTACTTGTAGCCATTGTAGCTCAAATGCTGCTTTCGCTCCTGGGTTTCGGGATCGGTCTGGGTACGATTGATGCCGTCGAAGAAAAAAATCCAGCGGCAGGCCTTGGCATTGGCAGTGCGATCTGGTATATCCTGTCGAGCCTGATTTCCCTTTTTGTCGGAAGCTGGGTTGCCGGTCGTCTGGCCAGCGCTCCGCGCTTGTTCGATGGCATCCTGCATGGCGTGCTTACGTGGTGCCTGGTAACACTGCTGACCATTTACTTTCTGACGACAACGATCGGCAGCATCATAGGCGGAACAGGCCGACTGGTTGGCGGATTGGTGAAAACAGCCGGTAAAGGCATTGCAGCAGCTGCGCCGGGCATTGGCGATGCAGTCCAGGGCCAATTGAAAGCCAATGGTGTTGACATGGAAAACCTGGATTTATCTGACCTGAAAAGCGAGGCGAATAAGCTTCTGCGTCAAACCGGTGATCCGTTATTAAATCCAAACAGATTAGAACAGAAAGCAGACCGTGCTGCCGACAATGCAGGCAATGCAGCGGAAAATTCCGCTTCGGATCCAGGAAATGCAGATGATATCGCAGGTAGTATGTTCAAAAACCTTTTCAAAGAAGGTCAGGCAACAGTATCACAAGTGGATCGGCAGGATGCGGTGAATGTGGTGATGAAACGGACAGGAAAGTCTGAGCAAGAATCAAAGCAGATCGTGGACAACTGGATCAATACGTATAAACAAGCACAGGTCAAATTAGAACAGACCAAAAAAGAGGCAGAAATCAAAGCAAGGCAAATGGCGGATGACGCCGCTTCGGCAGCTTCGAAGGCAGCTATATTTGGCTTTCTCGGTTTGCTGATTGGCGTTGCAGCTGCTGGTTTCGGAGCAAAAATGGGAACAGAGTCGCAGAACAATGAAAACCGCTTTGATCAGCCGATAAGCAGCCTTGGGTAAGTTAAAACCGATTTGGCTAAACAGGGAACAGGGCACCAATTGTGTGCCCTGTTTTAATGTCAGACCTTTTAAGAATTCATATCACTTTCGCCTATGTCCAATCTCCTATGGCGCCAGCAGAAATCATCTCAGAAGTCGATAGAAATGGTGGCGAGAGAATTTTTCTCCATCATCGATCCTAGCCTGGTGCCTCAGGTTTTGCTGCTGGGCTTCGAGCTGGCAAAACCCATAAATGAAACCTCGTTTTTTTTGGAGCCATCCGGCTCAGATCTTGGGGCAGATGACTTTATCAAGATTCATGAACTTGCCCGGCAACCTGGCACTGATGAAAAGGTCAGTAAAGTGAAAAGCTCGCAAAAAAGGATTACGGGAAGCCAGATTGAGCGGGCGCGTTTTCAAGCTTACAAGCTGGCTGCCGAAAACCTGCTAATGGTTTCCCCGGCTTTCGAACATAAGCAGCTGCACCTTTCGGTGCCTTGTGAAATAGGGTCTTACCTGGTATTCATTGTACTGAGCTTGCCAAAAGACGTAATTGCCCGGTATTTTACACTTCAAAAGTCAGAAAATGCCGAGCAGAACCAATCGACCCGCTCTTTTCTTGAAAGCGCCATAAACGTATTTTTATCGGAATCGTGGGGTGCTTTGAAAGATAGCCAGTTCAAAAAGCGGTTTATGGACCGGTCTTCGGAGGAACTGCTCAAAAGCGCAGGTCGCAATTTCATGACAAGTATCCAGGAAAACATTGAACCCGGCTCGGATCAGGTTAGCTTGTTCGATGTGTTTGACAACGTTTCCCTGCTTCGGTATGAGGGAAGCGATGCGATGGGTAAAATCTTGCTGGCTAAACAAGGACATTCAAATATTGTCCATAAACTACGCCTGTCAAAACCGATCCCGTTAAAGGATTCCCGAAAAGTCCGTAAATTTTTAGAGCTCTCTGATCCAGACAGCTGCGTGCTATGTGATGGTGAATACATTACGGGATTAGGCATGATACGTGGCGATTACAATCCAAAGCAAAAATCACTGTATTGCATCAACTTTAAGGGCCATTACAAATGGGAGTTGCTCCATGATGGCAACCCGTTGCTATCGGTTTGTCATGGCCTGCCGAAAATGCGGGTGGAAGGCATTGACCGCAACTATTTTACGGGGCTGGTCAATCAGGTGTTCAAGGGCCTGAACGCTTCGCAAACCGACCGACTCTGGGATATTACGCTGAGTGCGACCCAGCAAAAAGCGGGTACGATGCTCGTTATTTCCGATCGTGCCAAATCAGAAGCTAGGAGGTTGGCTGGTCAGTGTTTTAAAGTAGAGCCTCTGGTACTCACCGAGGAGCTCGTTAGCCAAATCACCTCCATTGATGGTGCGGTGCTGCTCGACCAGGATTGTGTATGTCATGCAATCGGTGTAATCCTGGACGGCATTGTCTCAGACAAACAGGGGGATGCCTCACGGGGTGCACGGTATAATTCAGCTATCCGTTATTTTGGTACCAATCACCCAAAGCATTTGATATTGATTATCATTATCTCAGAAGACGGGATGATTAACTTGATTCCCAACGGGTAAATCAAAAATCCATCCAGAAAGATAGTATGGCAGATGGAAGCATTTAACAGAAAAAAAATTTAGGTGGACAAGATCGGCAATGTCATATCAGTTGGAATAGACCTCACCAGTTCTGAGAAAAAACATAGCGGCTGGGCTGTTTTAAATAATAATGTAGCGTCGACGCGCCGTATCCGCACGGATCAGGAATTAATAGATACTACCATTGCTCAAAACCCAGCGGTTATTGTCCTTGACGCACCGCTATCGCTACCGGTGGGAAGATTAAGTGTATTTGATACAGACCCTGGCCGGCAGCAATTTGGGATTACCCGGGAATGCGAGCGTGCGCTGCTTAAAGTGGGTATCCGGTCCTATCCATGCCTGCTACCAAGCATGCAAAGACTTACTGAACGCGGTATACGTTTGGCGGTTGAATTTAGAATGCGGGGTTTTGAAGTCATTGAAGGGTATCCAGGTGGCGCTCAGGATATCCTGGGAATCCCACGGAAACAGAAAGGCATTTCAGATCTGGCAAAGGGACTGGAAGGATTTGGGATTACCGGCTCGTTTATTGAAAAGCCAATCTCCCACGATGAGCTTGATGCGATTACTGCGGCCATTGTCGGGTGTTTTTATTTGTCAGGCAACTATGAGGCTTTTGGCAATGAATCGGAAGGGTTCCTGATTGTTCCAAAACGTTAGATTAGTTAGATAATTCTGAATAAGTGTGGCACTATATGGCCATGCAATTTTTAGCCTTCCTTGTGTAATACACATTCCGATGCCTGGCAACCATACTCTTAGGCTTTAAGGATCAAGAGTTTATGAACAACTCATCTTCTATTTCGTAAGACGATGGCTCCTATTTTGATGATTCTGATGGTATTCGCTATGGGTGCTCACGGAAAATATCAACGAAGAGCCCTATGGCTGGTTATGGACACACCGATGTTGGAAAAGATAAAATTACATGAATCAAGAGCTAAACCCTAGAATTCAACCGAAGGAAGCATTTCCCCATGTTGATATGTTAAATCTGATTCAATAATCGACTGTCTTTTACATCGCTTTGCACCGCTGAATCCAGATTGCCACTCCAAGCATTTTGAAAAACTGATTTAAGATACTATGTGTTTTAATCCGTATAGACTGACAAAGTTTGATTTAAGGTGCTTTTATTTAGATTAACTGTACCATTTTGGCCAATTCGATTCAGATATTCAATAAAAAAGGAGATAGCTTAGATTTCATTTTAACCACCGAATATTTAGACTGCTCCTAGCGGTTACAAAAATGATAATGATAGCTTCTCGCGGCTGTCGAAGCCCAGGTATAGCCGAAGAGCATCTTCTTGTCTCACTAATTCAGTCGAAGGCGCAGAAATGCGACATAGAAATATGGAATGATGAAATAAAACCAATTACTATAACTAAGTTCATAGTAGTTGACGTATCAACTAGTCTTTTAGAAGGGAGTTTTGGGAAACGATTAAAGAGTGTGACCAAATTCAATCAATCGTTCGCCTAAGTTAGTGTCACCAGTATAACTGTCTATGATAAAATGAGAAATCTCTCCTTTGAAGTGAGACTTATTACTGAAATTAAGTGATGATAGCATATATAAAAGCTGCTGATAGCTTCTATAAGTGGTATCATCGAGTGGGAACAATAATTGATTTTTAACGTCGCCTATTATTTCTTGAAGCCTTTGGTCAAACAGAGCTTTTGGAGTCATTTTACTTATTGCCTATCTGATAGTTTTTGGCAAACTATGCAAAATCGCATTCTCATCAAACCCTCCATTGTGACACCAGTCGTTTTTTCATGCTTGCACTCCTAACGAGTCAGATTTTGGAGATTTGATAAGTAATATCAAATTTTCTTATATATTGCTTTATCAATTGTTCATTTGTCTTAGAGCTACTTTTACCTACATCCACTCGACAAATCCATATGCTAAAAAATATTTTCACGGTTTTAGGCATCACGGTAATATTTGGCAGTTTCTTATTTTGTTCATGCGGAAAAAAGTCTAATCATACAGTCGTGTATGTTAATGTTGACAGCTTAACCACCAAGTTAGGGATAATCCTTAATCCTCATTACAAAGCCGCGTATGCTAACGTTGATAGCCTAATAGGTCAATCCGGAATGATGATTGATTCTAGAAAAAATGGTCTATGGCTAACAGAATCGGTTGGTGGGCGATTGTTACATGAAACAAATTACTTAAACGATAAAATGCATGGTATTCACGTAAGTTATGCTGAAGATGGCTCGATTTCTAGAATAGAACATTATAATCAGGGACAGCTGGACGGTTATTCCGTGAATTGGGCAGATGGGGATATATATAGTAAAGGGCCATTTAAAAAGGGCAAAATGGATGGTAAATGGGAATTTTATTGGTTTGGACAGCTGGCCCGAAAAGTAGAATATAAAGATGGCGAACCAATTAAAGTGCAGGAAATTATTAAGATGCCAACACCCCCAAAGTGGATTGAGTAGTTACTTTTCCGAAACGCAATGGGCAAAGTGCGTTCTCCTTGTACAAAACTAAGAACTTTCCCAAAACTACTACCGACCCCTTGTTCTGTGTTTTGTTGTTTAACATAAAATCTGTTATGAAAACACACCGGCGTCTTTCTGGGTTTTGTTATGGTTATTTCTCCGTAACTAAGGGTAGATAAGTTTCATTTTTTGAAGATCACTCGAAAAAATGCTACCTATTCTGGATTAATAGATTAATTTTTTCACAAACAGCCCCAGGAAAAATCATATAGATATCCTTCCGATGATTGTTGATTTCTTTAATGCTTACAAAATCTGTTATATCAAATCTTGCCTTCTCAATTGCAGCGACACGAACTGCGCCCTCTTTCAACATTTTATCGTCAGTATAGATTTTTGTCCACAAATAATATTTAGGATATGCAACACCGCTTTGAGTTGGCCCTTCCCGTAAAAACTCCCACTTTACCACTACTTGCTTAGATTTTGTAGAAAAGTATTTTTCAAGGTCTCGCTTTAATAAGCTATCAAATTGAAGCTGATCGGGAATGTTAGCTTCTAAGTACGATTTTTGGACATCTTGAAACATTTTTTGTTCGAGAGAATCCTTTTGGCTTTGTTCGAGAGAATCTTTTTGAATTTGTCCATAGCAACTATAGAAAAAAGTCATAAACATGATAATAGGAATAGAAAATAAGCATTTGTTTTTCATCGATCTTGTATTATTTTATTAGTTATCTAACTGATTTACACACCCCGTTCGAAAACCGACTTTTACATACCAAAGCCAAAACCCCGCTTTTTCTGCTGTTCCTGTCGGGGTTTGATTTCAGGCTGCTGCGCCAGCTCCTTCTTTTCCCCTTTGTTCTGCTCCAAAGCTAAGCTTTGCTCTTTGGCCTGTTTGGCCTGGTGATTTCGCTCAGCCAAAATCATATCGGCCCGCTGCACGGCAGTCCCGTTGAGCATCACCTTCCGGTATTGGAATGTTTCACTTAGCTCACGTTCATAACCAAACGTTCGGTCAAAAGCTTTCTCACAGCGCTCCGTAAAATATAGCCGGTCACACTGCCCGAATTTTTACAGTTAAAATTGCTTCCTCGGTGGCGCATAGAGTGAAAAATATTATAAAATAAACGTTCATATAAATGGTAAGGATAATCTAGCAAAAATGTTTAATATTACGTTGTAATTGTTATAAAATAAATCTGATTATTAGGTTTTCATCTAATCGCTTCAAAATGCCCCGTAATATCGCCTATTTACGTGTCTCGACTCTTGACCAAGACCTTGAAAAGAATAAAGCTGACATCCTGCATCTGGCTAATGAGAAAAATTTAGGAAAAGTCGAGTTTGTCCAGGAAAAGGTTTCCGGGAAAGTTGCTTGGCGTAACCGCAAAATCGGTCCAATCCTCGATGAGTTAAAAAAAGGAGATGTCATTTTACTTAGTGAGTTTTCCAGACTTGGCCGGTCTATGCTTGAAGTGATGGAGATCATTTCCATCGCCATGCAAAAAGGTATCCGGATCTATACTGTAAAAGGTGCCTGGCAACTTGACGACTCGATCCAAAGTAAAGTGATGGCAATGGTATTTGCGATGGCTTCCGAAATTGAAAGAGACCTGATCAGTAAAAGGACAAAGGAGTCTCTTGCAGCAAAGAAACTGTCGGGAATAAAACTTGGCCGACCGTCGGGCCCAGGTAAAAGTAAACTTGATCAGTTCAAGCCTGAGATCGAGGCTTTGCTGCTCAGTGGTTCGAGTCAGAAGTACATTGCCGACCGTTACCGGGTGACGGAGGCTACTCTGTCAAATTGGATCAAAAAGAATGGTATAAAAAAATATCAAAAGGCAGCTTGACTTTTCACAGGATTTGGGTGAATTTTCTTATACCCGATGCTATCCTAGTGCAATATAATTCTGAAATACCCGGACAAAATAATTCTGAAGCTCACAATTTCCCGTAAATTAAGAAATAGGTTATAGTTCGTTTAAACCCCGTATTTTTTTAGTGATTCGTTGCATGCCCACTTCATTTCACATGTTATACTAACTTAGTCACAGTTCAAGATAAGCAGCATAGCAATTTGACACGATCATTAAAACACCTATCTGTATAACTAAGCATTTAGTAGTTGATATGTCATCCGATGTATTTGAACGGGGGTTGTAAATCTTGAATTAAAATCTTTTTCCAAGATTTTAATTCGAAGCTATAATCGGTTTTAGTGCCAATGGACGCCTCTTAGCCTGGTGGTTTTACCCGGCTACAAACACATCAGATCGCTGCTGTCCGGTTGGCGTTAGATTATGTAATAAAGGGTTTATCGCAACTCAGTTTATTGCCTAACGTTCCGTCAAAAGCTTTCTCGGATTGCTCCGTGAAATTCATCCGGTCATTTCGCCTCCTTTCTACACTAAAAGCTAGTTTCCGAAGCCATATCTTCCTGAGACTGGTGCTTTCGAATTTTGTTTTACTGTAATAGCACTAAAAACCGTGCTTATTTCAGTGCTTATTTTCTATCTTGATACATTTGGATTGAGATATTTTGTAGTGCTAACTATAGCGTCATGCTTATCAGCTATTCCTTAGGATCATTGTATTACTCATGTTAATGTGTCATTATTAAAGTACATTAAAACCGAGTTATAGTGTTAGAATATGTGCTTAAAGCCACACTGGAATAAGTGCGAGACCTTATGTGATAAACAGGAAGCAGTGTTGGCATTTTGCAGATCTGGTAGCACGAGGAACTTATATACTCACGACAGACATGCAATAGTATTTGCCAATTACTCCTCCCCTACCCTATCAAGATTTTTACCAGTGGTCTGTCAATTCTTTTTGTATATCAGGAGCCAGCACAGATCCATTAACACCTACTACTGCAGTGTACGTTTGGAGTAGCAGCAATTGCTCGTTGTCGGCAGCTATTATTTTCCATTGAAATTGGTTGTGATTTTTTAGTGGCAAAAATAGCGTCATGCGGTAAATCCATTTATTATAATCTTCATAGAATCCTTCCTGACGGGATAAATTTATAAATGAGGTAAAATTAGTTACAGTGCTAGTTTCGGTGCCTATTTAGGCAGCGAGATCAGTGCTAAACAATTGATATGATCAATAGCCCTTTTACAGGCAGTTAGAAGATATGGTAGTATCAGTACTTGCGTGCTCTAAATATTTGTCTGCAATGATCCTTCCCTCCCCTATCAGTAGCCTAAAGCTTTATTTAAATATATGATTAGTGTTTGTACAGATGACTTCTCCATTCGGCGTGGATGCAATTGCTCAATTACGCATTGGAAAAGTACAAGCTTTAAGAACTATTAGGCTCTAACACATACTGATCATGTTGGCAGTATGTCATCCTTCCTCCCGTAGTTGAGACTGGTTACTCAAAGAGTTGATAATGCTTTCAGCATAACTTTCGGCACTGCTTTTGGTGCTAAAAGGTATACTGTTTCCATATTGTATCTTTGCAGTTATATTATCCTCGCGGTGCTGACTTATTTCTTTTAGTGCAATTAATTAATGCTTATGATCTTGCTTAGCGATCTATGCTATTGACAGTCTTTCCTGAACGCATATTTCAGGTCAGGCTAAATCAATCGTTTGAGAATAGCACTGAAAATAGTGTTTAAACCAGTGCTTTATCCAGTGCTAAAATGAAAGTAAGGGTTCTATGCATTAAAGAGATTGAATTTTATCCTGATTCTATTCAGTGATCTAATATTTCCAATATAGATCTACCAATCAAACATTTGACACTTCTTAGGATAAGTAAGAATGTCACAAAAAATCTCCACTTAAAAAACCAGTGCTATTCTGGGCACTGATTACAGTGCTATTAAAAAAAATATTATTTTTTTTAATAATCGTTAATGTGCTCATATAAAGTAGGTTACAGTTAATATTCTGCATGTTAAAGCAGTGTTTAAAACAGCACTAGAAATTACACCGAATAAGGCATTTG